>NZ_LN907827.1:2831265-3145850 GCF_001517405.1 Duffyella gerundensis
CCGCAATGCGCACCAGCTGGGTGATCAGGTTTTTTCCGGCATATTCATGCAGCCAGATCGCCGCCACCACACCGAGTGGCATCACCACGATCGACATCATCAACACCATTAAAATGGTGCCGAAGATCGCCGGAAACACGCCGCCTTCGCTTTGACTGGCGCCAGAACTGTCGCTGAGAAAGTGCCACAGCTGCTGGAAAAAATGGCTCAGCTGCTGCGATAAGGTCATGCTGTTGGGATACCAGGCGTGCACAATCTGCGACAGCGGAATGCGGTGCTCAACCCCCTGCGCGTCACGCAGAATCAGCGCATCGCGCTCGCTGTCGTTCAACAGCGACGCAAGCCGTTCCGCCTGAAGCGTAAACTGCCGTTGCAGCGCCAGCTGATCGGCTGCGTAAATTGACTGCTGTTCAGCATTGAAGCGACCTGCGCGCCGCTGCTGCCCGGCCTCATCATCCAGCGCTTCCAGCTGGGCGTTGATCTTCGCCATCTCCACCTGACGAATATTCTCCGCCTGACGACGCTGCAACCGCACCTGTTGTAGCCGCTGTTGCAGCATCGCCTGCGGATTTTGCGCCGTCAGCGGCTGATCGCCTTCGCGCAGCTCAACAAACCAGCCGTAGGCGTTACCGCCGCTGCGCCGCTGCAGCACCATGATCGCCCTGGGCCGCTGCTGGCGCACGATCTCACCGTCGAGCAGGCTATGAAAATCGGCATCGGAAAAGTCGCGGTTGCCGGTTTTGATAACGTAGCGCGTAACCGGATGTGCCCCGTCGGCTGACAGCCCACGCAGCAACTGCTGCTGGCGATCGTAGTGTTCGCGACTGACCACCTCTCCCAACAGCTGACCCGGCGCGCTGTGCAGGGTAAACAGCGTTACCGGCTGCGGCCAGAAGGCGCGAAAACCTTGCCAGGCGAGCAGCACGATCAGCGTGGCAAACGCCAGCAGACTCACCGCCACCGCGCCCGCCGTCAGCCAGCGCCAGCGATCGTTTTGTTTAGCGATGTTCATCCCTGTCCCTCATGCTGACCGTAGCGGCGGCGCAGGCGCTGACGCACCATCTCCGCCAGCGTATTCACGACCAGCGTAAAGGCGAGCAGCACCAGCGCACTAAGAAAGAGGATGCGATAGTGCGCGCTGCCCGCCGCCGCTTCCGGCATCTCAATGGCGATGTTGGCGGAGAGCGCACGCGCGCCGTTGAACAGGCCGTCGGAGGTTTGCGGCGTATTGCCGGTGGCCATCAGCACAATCATCGTTTCGCCTACCGCACGGCCAAAACCAATCATCAGCGCGGCAAAAATGCCCGCCGATGCGCCCGGCAACACAATGCGCGTCAGGGTTTGCCATGGTGTCGCGCCAAGTGCCAGCGACCCCTGCCCCAGCGCCGCGGGCACGCTGAACAGCGCATCTTCGGCAAGGGTGAAAATCAGCGGCACCAGCGCAAACCCCATCGCGACGCCCGCGATGAGCAAGTTGCGCTGTTGATAGCTGTGCTGCAAGCGGCCCACCAGCGAATCACCCAGCAACTGCTGCTCGACGGCGGGCAGTAGCCAGAGCGTCAGCAGCGTGATCAACAGCAGCCAGGGTAGCAGCAACGCCACTTCACGTCCGGCGGGCTGACGCCAGCGACCGGTGAGTTTATTGCAGGCCCAGCCAAACAGCAGAATTGCCGCCGCGAGGATAAACGGCAGCAGCAACACCGCCAGCAGATGATCGGCGACCTTCGGCGCCAGCCACAGTCCGGCAATCAGGCCAATCACCACGCTCGGCAGCGCGCCCATCATCTCAATCGCCGGTTTTACCCAGCGTCGCAGCGCCGGAGACATAAACCAGGCGGTATACATCGCCGCCGCCAGCGCCAGCGGCATGGCAAACAGCAGCGCCAGCAGTGCGGCTTTCAGGGTGCCGCTGACCATCGGCACCAGGCTGAACTTCGCCTGATAATCGTCGTTGGCGGCGGTGGATTGCCACACCCAGTCGGGCGCCGGATAATTTTCATACCAGACTTTTTGCCACAGGCTGCGCCAGCTGACATCCGGCCACGGGTTATCGAGCTGCCATGTTTGCAGCTGGCCAGCGCGTTCGGTCAGCAGCTGATTTCCCTGCGGCGAAATGGCGATATGGTTTGTTCCGGCGGCAAACTGATGAGTGAATATCGGACCTGCCTGCTTGCTGGCAAAAAACTGGAGTTTGCCCTCTGCAGAAAGGGTGGCAAAGGCGCGGCGATGCACCTCGGCGATCACCTGTCCGCGGCCATCCGCTTCAGCAAACTCACGGCTGCGCGTCAGCTGCGCGCCCTGCGCCTGCATCACAGAGAACCACTGGCTGATGCCGTTATCATCAATCACCAGCAGTGAGCGACCGCCGCTGAGCAGACGTAATCCTTTGACCGGCAGCGGCAGCGATAACGTTTGTTGTAGCGCCGGCTGTTCACCGCGCAGGCTCCACAGCTGAAGTTGACGCCCCAGCGCGGCGTAGAGCTGATGACCATCCGGTGAGATCGCCAGCGACGTCGCGCCGGAAGAGAGCGTCTGCCAGACCGGCGGCCGATCCGCCTGCAGCTCAGCCACGCTGATCTGCTGTGCGTCAGCCACCGCCAGACGCCAGCGGTTATCTGCCCGCTGCGCCAGCGCGGCAGTGTCAATATTCTGCGCCGGCAGCGCCAGCGGTGTATCACCCAGCGGAAAACGCCACGCTATATCGGCGACGATCGCAGCCGGTTGCAGCAGCATAAAACGATGCTGTGGCTGGATCAGCGCCAGAGTTTGGTTGTCGACGCTACTGACCACGCGTTCGGGTGGCTGGCTAAGCTGTAGCGCAGGCTGCGTCGGCTGACCGTTAAGGCCGATAAAACGCGCCGCACCGCGGGCGTCAATGCGCCAGGCCCATTTATCCTGCAGGCCCAGTGCCAACGTCGGCTGTGGATCGGTCAGTTCAATCGTCTGTCCGGGTTTGAGGCTGGCGGGGGCAAACAGCGGCACCACCACCACAATCAGCCAGAAAAACAGCAGCAGCATAACCAGCAGCACGCCCACGCCGCAGGCCGTCACGGCACGTCGAACCAGACGGTCGATGTTGCGACGACGACGATCGCTGAAATGGACAGGAATACGGTTTTCAATCATGCCTGAAACTGACCCGAAGAGTGGAAAGCGCTATGTTGCCCGTAGCTGCTTGATATGACAACCGTTGCCGTTGGACATTACTGCCATACTCTCGCCATAATGATCGTGGACACTTTGCCGTGCCCTCATTTTATTGAACGGAGTAACAATGGGTCAGGAAAAGCTGTACATCGAAAAAGAACTAAGCTGGTTGGCTTTTAACGAACGCGTATTACAGGAAGCCGCCGATAAAATTAACCCTTTGATTGAGCGTATGCGCTTTTTAGGGATTTACTCCAACAATCTTGATGAATTTTATAAGGTGCGCTTTGCCGATCTGAAGCGGCGCATTTTAATCGGCGAAGAGCAGGGTTCCGCCAGTTCACATCGCCATTTGATCAAAAAAATTCAGCAGCGCGTGATCAAAGCGGACCTTGAGTTTGACAGCCTGTATAACGATCTGCTGCTGGAGATGGCGCGTAATCAGATCTTCCTGATCAACGAGCGTCAACTTTCGCCCAATCAGCAGAGCTGGTTGCGCCACTATTTTAAGCACGAACTGCGTCAGCACGTGACGCCCATTCTGGTTAATCGCGAAACCGAACTGACTGAATTCCTTAAGGACGATTACACCTATCTGGCAGTGGAAATTATCCGCGGCGACGATATTCAGTATGCGCTGCTGGAGATTCCTTCCGATAAGGTGCCGCGCTTTGTTAACCTGCCTGCGGAATCGCCGCGCCGCCGCAAGCCAATGATTCTGTTGGATAACATCCTGCGTTATTGCCTCGATGATATCTTCAAAGGCTTTTTCGATTATGACGCGCTGAACGCCTATTCAATGAAAATGACGCGTGATGCGGAATATGATCTGGTCACCGAAATGGAATCGAGCCTGCTGGAGCTGATGTCATCCAGCCTGAAGCAGCGCCTGACCGCCGAACCGGTGCGTTTTGTTTACCAGCGCGATATGCCCAACGTGATGGTTGAGATGCTGCGCGAAAAATTCAGCATCTCCAATTACGATTCGGTGATTCCCGGCGGCCGTTACCACAACTTTAAAGACTTCATCAGCTTCCCCAACGTCGGCAAAAGCAATCTGGTTAACAAGCCGCTGCCGCAGATTCGCCATATCGGCTTTGATGGCTTCCGTAACGGCTTCGATGCGATCCGTAATCGCGACATCCTGCTCTATTACCCTTATCACACCTTTGAGCACGTGCTGGAGCTGTTGCGCCAGGCCTCGTTTGATCCCAGCGTACTGGCGATCAAAATCAATATTTATCGCGTAGCGAAGAACTCGCGCATCATCGACGCGATGATCCACGCGGCCTATAACGGCAAAAAAGTCACCGTGGTGGTAGAGCTGCAGGCGCGTTTTGATGAGGAAGCGAACATTCACTGGGCGAAGCGCCTGACCGAAGCGGGCGTACACGTCATCTTCTCGGCGCCGGGGCTGAAAATTCACGCCAAGCTGTTTCTGGTATCGCGCCGCGAAGGCGATGAGGTGGTGCGCTATGCCCATATCGGCACCGGCAACTTTAATGAAAAAACCGCCCGTATCTATACCGACTATTCGCTGTTGACCGCCGATGCGCGTATCACTAACGAAGTCCGCCGGGTGTTTAACTTTATCGAAAACCCTTATCGGCCGGTGACCTTTGATCATCTGATGGTGTCGCCGCAGAACTCACGTCGCATGCTTTATCAGCTGATCGATCAGGAAATTGCCAACGCGCAGAACAAAATCCCGGCTGGCATTACGCTGAAAATTAACAATCTGGTGGACAAGGGATTGGTCGACCGGCTCTACACCGCATCCAGCGTTGGCGTGAGGGTGAACCTGCTGGTGCGCGGCATGTGTTCGCTGATTCCGGATCTTGAAGGGATCAGCGAAAACATCCGTGTTATCAGTATTGTTGACCGCTATCTGGAGCATGACCGTGTCTATATTTTTGAAAACGGCGGCGATAAAAAAGTGTTCCTGTCATCGGCAGACTGGATGACGCGCAACATCGATCACCGTATCGAAGTGGCGGTGGCCATCCTTGACCCTGTTCTGAAACAGCGCATACAGGATATTATTGCCATCCTGTTCAGTGATACCGTAAAGGCACGCATCGTCGATAAAGAACTGAGTAATCGGCATGTGCAGCGCGGCAACCGCCGTAAAGTGCGCTCACAGTTGGCCATTTACGATTACATCAAAACTCTGGAACAACCTGAATAGACCCTATGCCAATTTCTCAGAAGAGCACGCCCCGACCACAAGAATTCGCGGCTATCGATCTCGGATCCAACAGTTTCCATATGGTCATTGCCCGGGTAGTCGACGGCGCCATGCAGGTGCTGGGTCGCCTGAAGCAGCGGGTGCATCTCGCCGATGGGCTGGGCGCGGATAACGTCCTGAGCGAAGAGGCGATGGAGCGCGGACTGAGCTGCCTTGCGCTGTTTGCCGAACGATTGCAGGGTTTCAGCGCCGCCAACGTCACTATCGTGGGTACGCATACGCTGCGCCAGGCGGTCAACGCCGAAGCGTTTTTACAGCGTGCCGCCGACGTAATTCCCTATCCGATCGAGGTGATCTCCGGCCATGAAGAAGCACGCCTGATCTTTATGGGCGTTGAGCACACGCAGCCGGAAAAAGGCCGTAAGCTGGTGATCGATATCGGCGGCGGCTCCACCGAACTGGTGATCGGCGAAGATTTTGAGCCAAAGCTGGTCGAAAGCCGCCGTATGGGCTGCGTCAGTTTCGCGCAGCTCTATTTCCCGCGCGGTGAGATCAGCAAAGAGAATTTCCGTCGTGCCCGCCTTGCGGCAACGCAAAAGCTTGAAACGCTGGCGTGGCAGTATCGCCTGCTTGGCTGGCAGTATGCGCTTGGCGCCTCCGGCACCATTAAGGCAGCGTGTGAAGTGCTGCTGGCAATGGGTGAAAAAGACAAACTGATCACCGTGGAACGGCTGCAAATGCTGTATGACGAAGTGATCAAATATAAATCTTTTGATGCGCTAAGCCTGCCGGGTCTGTCTGAAGAACGCAAAGGGGTGTTTGTGCCCGGTCTGGCGATTCTGTGCGGCGTGTTTGACGCGCTGGCGATTCGCGAGCTGCGACTCTCTGACGGCGCGCTGCGTGAAGGCGTGCTGTATGAG
Source organism: Duffyella gerundensis (assembly GCF_001517405.1). NCBI lineage: Bacteria > Pseudomonadati > Pseudomonadota > Gammaproteobacteria > Enterobacterales > Erwiniaceae > Duffyella > Duffyella gerundensis. The sequence continues at coordinate 2,837,521 of NZ_LN907827.1, forward strand.
ATGGAAGGCCGTTTTCGTCATCAGGATATTCGCAGCCGCACCGCGCAAAGCCTGGCTAACCACTACGCTATTGACAGCGATCAGGCGCGACGCGTGCTGGAAACCACCGAGCAGCTCTATTTGCAGTGGAAAGATCAGAACAGCAAGCTGGCCAATCCACAGCTGGCAGCGCTGCTGAAATGGGCCGCCATGCTGCACGAAGTGGGGCTGACCATTAACCACAGCGGCCTGCAGCGGCATTCGGCCTATATCCTTCAGCACTCCAATATGCCGGGCTTTAACCAGGATCAACAGCTGCTGCTGGCATCGCTGGTACGCTATCATCGCAAAGCGATGAAGCTGGAAGAGATGCCACGCTTTACGCTGTTTAAGAAGAAGCAGTTTCTGCCGCTGATCTTTCTGCTGCGCCTCGGCACGCTGTTGAATAACCAGCGCCAGGCGACCTCAAAGCCGGAATCGCTGTTGCTGACCACCGATGATGGACACTGGACGCTGACCTTTCCGGCGGGCTATCTCAGCCAGAATAATCTGGTGCAGCTCGACCTGGAACGTGAGCAGGCGTACTGGCAGGATGTCACCGGCTGGAAGCTGATGTTGCAGGAAGAAAACGCGTGATTTAACCGGCGGTGATGCGTCACCGCCGCATGAAAAGATAAGGTCATCATGCTCAAGACTTACCCCGAACACTATTTTAGCGAGAAATATCAGCTCACCCCGCCCCACTCCGAAGTGATCGCCGCGCTGCCAAAGCTGCGCGTGGGCAAGGCGCTGGATATTGGTTGTGGTCGCGGCCGTAATACGCTGCTGCTCAACAGCAAAGGCTTCAACGTTACCGCCTGGGATAATAATCCTGACAGCCTGGCGCAGCTGCGCGCAGTAATTGCCGAAGAACAGCTGCAGGGCATTACGGTGGAAGAGCAGGATCTGAACGCGATACGTTTTAACGGCGCCTATGATTTTGTCTTTTCCACCGTGGTCATGATGTTTCTGCAGCCTGCCGCAGTACCGCAGCTGATTGCCGATATGCAGGCCAGCACGGTGAAATATGGCTACAACCTGATCGTTGCAGCCATGGACACCGCTGATTATCCCAGTGCCGATCTCTTCCCGTTTGCCTTCAAATCGGGTGAACTCAGCGACTATTACCGCAACTGGCATATCGAAAAATATAACGAGCACGTCGGTGAACTGCACCGGGTAGATGAACACGGCAACCGGCTCAAGCTACGTTTTGCCACCCTGCTGGCGCAAAAAGCTTCTTATTGATTTTTGGCCGCCTCATTGTGCGGGCGGCCGCTAAAATTTTTATCCGTTAGCACGCTCACTTATTGACCTGCTCACCGCGATATGTCTAAATATCTCAGCCCACTATCGGGTCTTAAACAGGAACACCCTGCGTGAACAACGCCCTACCTCTGCGAAGACGTCAGAAAACCAGTACCATGACCCGTATCGTGTTACTGATCAGCTTTCTTATCCTTTTTGGTCGCCTGATTTTCCTTATCCCTGCCGCCCTTGAGCATTATCAGCAACAGCAAACGCTGCCTGAAACACCTGGTATAACGACGCCGCTTAACCAATAACTTATCCCGCACTTTATGTGGTAGCCTTCCGTGTGACTTTTTGGTCAACACGCGGTTTTCTCTGCCTTTTTGCAGCCAGCCGCTACACTTCGACCTTGCCTCCAGACACAAGGAATGCGTTATGTCTGTTTCCCACGCGCAACAGCTCAGTGAAATTCGTGGCCGTATTCTGACGCTGCTGCTTAATCAGCACGATTTTGTCGATGCGCTGCTGGACAAGCCCTATGACAAAAAAAGCGGGCAGCAGCAGCAACATGAAAAATATCGTCAGCAGTTGCAGCAAAGCATCAACCTGCTGCACGCGGCGGATCTCGCCGATATCCTCGAGGCGTTACCGGAAGAGGAGCGTCAGGCACTCTGGCGACTGATCCCGGCTAATCGCCGCGGCCGCGTGCTGGTCGAAGCGTCAGAAACCGTCTGGGAAAGCCTTACCGAAGAGATGAGCGACAAAGATATCCTGCTGGCAATTGAGCCGCTGGATATTGACGATCAGGCTTATCTGGCGCGCTATCTGCCGCGCGATCTCACCGGCCGCCTGCTTACCACCATGGAGCCGTCGCAGCGTGCGCACGTGCTCAACGTGGTGCATTTTGATCGCGACCGCGTCGGCCGCATCATGGATTTCAACTTTATCACCGTGCGCGCCGATGTGACGCTGGCGACCGTACAGCGCTTTCTGCGGCAGAAAAAAAGCATTCCTGACGGCACTGATAAACTGTTCGTGACCGATCGCAATAATCAGTTTCTGGGCGAGCTGCCGCTGACTGATATTCTGTTAAATCGTCCGGAAATGCCGGTTTATGAGGTGATGAACGATCTGCCGACCACCTTTCGTCTCAATGACAAAGCGGAAGATGCCGCGGGCGCCTTTGAACGTTACAACCTGATTTCTGCGGCGGTAATTGACGACGCCGGCAAGCTGATTGGTCGTGTGACCATTGAAGATGTGGTGGATTTGGTCAACGAAGAGAGCGAAAGCAACATTCGTAAAATGGGCGGGATCAGCCAGGAAGAGGATGTGTTTGCGCCGGTGCGTAAAGCGGTAAAAACGCGCTGGGCGTGGCTGGCGGTGAATCTCTGTACCGCCTTTGTCGCCTCGCGGGTGATTGGCATGTTTGAGAGCACCATTTCGCAGCTGGTTGCGCTGGCGGCGCTGATGCCGATTGTTGCCGGTATCGGTGGCAACACCGGCAATCAGACCATCACCATGATTGTGCGCGCGCTGGCGCTGCGGCAGGTTGAACCAGGCAACTTCTCCTTTCTCATTGTGCGCGAATTAGGCGTGGCGCTGATCAACGGCATTTTCTGGGGCGGAATTATGGGCGGCGTCACCTGGCTGATGTATGACAACCCGGCGCTGGGCGGCGTGATGATGCTGGCGATGGTGCTTAACCTGCTGCTGGCGGCGCTAATGGGCGTGCTGATTCCGCTGCTGATGACCAAATTTGGCCGCGATCCGGCGGTGGGCTCCAGCGTGCTGATCACCGCGCTGACCGATACCGGCGGCTTCTTTATTTTTCTCAGCCTCGCCACGCTGTTTCTGCTGCATTAATTCTCTGGCTGGCTCCGCACGGAGCCAGCGCGACGCTACGGCTTATCTTTCTGCAGATTGTCTCCGCCGATGCCGCCAACAAACGGCAAGCGCAGCCGCAACGGCGTAAAGTCGATGCCCATGTTTAATCCCAGCACGTTCAGTTCAAAGCCCTCTTCCGCGCCAACCGTCACGCCCAGCACACCCAGCAGCGACACCTGCAGACCGCGCCCTGACGGCGGCAGGCCAATCGGATGCAGCAGTGAGCGATAATCTTTACCCAACGCGTTAGCGGGCAGATCCAGCTTCAGCTCGGGCACTTCACGGCCAATGTGGGCGATAAAGGTGTTGCTGTTGGGACCCGGCCATGCGCGATAGGTGTTGGGCCACGGATAGGACTGAATCGCCGCCATGATGTGCGGGATCATCGCCTCCGCCTCTGCGCCGCGATGTTCCACCAGCAGTCGCGGTTTTGCACCATACCAGTAACCATCCGGTTCATTGCTGTTCAGACGGACCTTGTCACCGCTGCCCCAGCTGATGACCTCAAAACGACGATAGCGTGTCTCTCCGGCACGTTTGAAGATGATCCACGGATGCACTGCCACCCGGCCTTTCCAGCCGTAGGTCGGCGCCGCATACACCTGCACGATCGCTTCCGCCGCGTTCTGCCGCGGGTCAGGCGCCAGTCCAGCAGAATCACGGCGGGCTGACCACCAGCCACCGCCGCTGTTGCCGTCGGCATCGCGATTCGCCTGCGCCAGGCTGGCACCCAGCGACAGCAGCAAAATGCAAAGAAAAGTGAGCGCACACACTTTGATTGAAAACATACAGGGGTCCTGATGGATAAAAAGAAAAATCGCCAGTTAACCTAACGAGTTAACTGGCGATAGCAGCAGGCAGAGCGAATCAGCCCTTACGGGCAGGGAGTTATTCCCACTCGATCGTGGCAGGCGGTTTGCCTGAAATATCGTATACCACGCGGGAGATGCCGTTCACTTCATTGATGATGCGGTTTGACACACGGCCGAGGAAATCATACGGCAGATGCGCCCAGTGCGCGGTCATGAAGTCGATGGTTTCCACCGCTCGCAGCGAGACCACCCAGTCATATTTACGGCCATCGCCCATTACGCCAACCGAACGCACCGGCAGGAACACGGTAAAGGCCTGACTGACTTTGTTATAGAGATCGGCTTTGCGCAGCTCTTCAATGAAGATGTGATCGGCGCGACGCAGCAGATCGCAATACTCTTTCTTCACCTCGCCCAGCACGCGTACACCCAGACCCGGACCCGGGAAAGGATGGCGATAAAGCATGTCGTAAGGCAGACCGAGCTCAAGGCCAATTTTACGCACTTCATCTTTAAACAGCTCTTTCAGCGGCTCAACCAGGCCCAGCTTCATCTCTTTCGGCAGGCCACCGACGTTGTGGTGCGACTTGATCACGTGCGCTTTACCGGTGGCAGAAGCGGCGGATTCAATCACATCAGGATAGATGGTGCCCTGCGCCAGCCACTTCACGTCGGTGATGCTGGTCGCTTGCTGATCAAAGACTTCGATAAAGACGCGGCCAATGGTTTTACGCTTGGCTTCCGGCTCATCAATGCCTGCCAGCGCATCAAGGAAGCGCGCTTCTGCTGGTACATGAACGATGTTCAGACCGAAATGATCGCCAAACATCTCCAGCACCTGCTCCGCTTCGTTCAGACGCAGCAGGCCGTTATCCACGAACACGCAGGTCAGGCGATCGCCGATGGCGCGATGCAGCAGCATGGCGGTGACCGAGGAATCCACGCCGCCAGACAGACCAAGGATCACCTTGTCATTGCCAATCTGCTCACGCAGACGCTCAACCGCATCTTCGATGATTTTCGCTGGCGTCCACAACGCTTCGCACTGACAGATATCCAGCACAAACCGCTCCAGCATACGCAGGCCCTGACGGGTATGCGTCACTTCCGGGTGAAACTGCACGCCGTAAAAGCGCTTCTCTTCGTTGGCCATAATGGCAAACGGACAGGTTTCAGTGCTGGCAACGGTCACGAAATCATCGGGAATGGCGGTGACTTTGTCGCCGTGGCTCATCCAGACATCCAGCAGCGGCTTGCCGTTGGCGCTGATGGCATCTTCGATACCGCGTACCAGTGCGCTTTCGGTGGTGACTTCAACCTGAGCATAACCAAATTCACGCTCGCTGGAGCCCTGAACGTGTCCACCCAGCTGAATAGCCATGGTTTGCATGCCGTAGCACACACCCAGCACCGGCACGCCGGCGGTAAAAACGTAATCCGGAGCGCGTGGGCTGTCCAGCTCGGTGGTGCTTTCCGGGCCACCGGACAAAATTATGCCGTTCGGATTGAACTGGCGGATCTGCTCTTCGGTGACATCCCATGCCCACAGCTCACAGTAGACGCCCAGCTCGCGCACGCGGCGCGCAACCAGCTGCGTATACTGCGAACCAAAATCAAGGATCAGTATGCGATGTTTATGAATATTTTCCGTCGTCATTAAGGCGTTTCCAGGCGATAGATTACACAGTACAAAAGTGAAAAGCCCGGCCTGAGCCGGGCGTAACCATGAGGATTAGGATCCCATGCGGTAGTTCGGAGATTCTTTGGTGATGGTCACGTCGTGAACGTGGCTTTCAGAGATTCCGGCCCCGCTGATGCGGACGAATTCCGCTTTGGTACGCAGTTCATCAATCGTACCACAGCCGGTCAGGCCCATACAGGAACGCAATCCGCCCATCTGCTGATGCACGATCTCTTTCAGACGGCCTTTGTAGGCCACACGGCCTTCAATGCCTTCCGGCACCAGCTTGTCTGCGGCATTATCGGTCTGGAAGTAGCGATCGGATGAGCCTTTGGACATCGCGCCCAGGGAACCCATGCCGCGATAGGATTTGAACGAACGGCCCTGATAGAGCTCAATTTCACCTGGCGATTCTTCGGTACCTGCCAGCATGGAGCCCACCATTACGCAGGCCGCGCCCGCTGCAATCGCTTTGGCGATATCACCTGAGAAACGAATGCCGCCATCGGCGATAACCGGAATGCCGGTGCCTTCCAGCGCGGCAACCGCATCCGATACCGCGGTAATCTGCGGAACGCCCACGCCGGTCACGATGCGGGTGGTACAGATGGAACCTGGACCAATACCCACTTTCACCGCGCTCACGCCCGCTTCAACCAACGCCAGAGCGCCCGCGCCGGTGGCCACGTTGCCGCCAACGATTTCGAGATCGGGATATTTAGCACGGGTTTCACGGATGCGGGTCAGCACGCCTTCAGAATGGCCGTGTGAGGAGTCGATCAGCAGCACATCAACGCCTGCCGCAACCAGCGCGTCCACACGCTCTTCGTTGCCCGCTCCGGCACCGACTGCCGCGCCGACGCGTAAACGACCGTGCGCATCTTTACAGGCGTTAGGCTTGCGTTCCGCTTTCTGGAAGTCTTTTACGGTGATCATGCCGAGCAGATGGAAACTTTCGTCAACCACCAGCGCTTTTTCCACGCGCTTTTCGTGCATTTTGTGCAGCACCACTTCGCGTGCTTCACCCTCTTTCACCGTGACCAGACGCTCTTTTGGCGTCATCACGGCGGAAACCGGCAGAGACTGATCGGTCACGAAGCGCACATCACGACCAGTGATAATGCCCACCAGTTCGTTGTTGCCGTTGACCACCGGATAACCGGCAAAGCCGTTGCGATCGGTGAGCAGCTGAACTTCTGCCAGCGTGGTGGTTGGTAGCACGGTTTGTGGATCGGTGACCACACCGCTTTCATGTTTCTTCACCTTGCGAACTTCGTCCGCCTGGCGCTCAATCGACATATTTTTGTGAATAAAGCCCAGCCCACCCTCTTGCGCCAGCGCAATAGCCAGACCCGCTTCGGTCACGGTGTCCATTGCAGCAGAAAGCATAGGGATGTTGAGACGAATATTTTTCGTCAGTTGGGTACTGAGATCGGCTGTGTTTGGCAGCACGGTAGAGTGGGCAGGAACGAGCAGAACGTCGTCGAATGTTAGGGCTTCTTTAGCGATTCGTAGCATGGCAATATCTCGACCTGAAGGTGAATGAGAACAGATAAAATATTGCCGCGGCATTATACAGGCCGAAAACGATTGCCTCCAGTACTTTTTCCGAAAAACCCTTGATCCCAACTTACAGCCATGTAGTATCAATGGATTAACCCGCTGATTTAAAATTTGATCTCTGTCACATGCCGCCACTGCCGAACGCCAATATTTTTACCGTTAGCCGCCTGAATACCACGGTGCGAAAACTGCTGGAAATGGAAATGGGACAGATCTGGCTGAGCGCTGAGATCTCTAACTTTTCACAACCCTCTTCCGGCCACTGGTATTTCACCCTTAAGGATGACGGCGCACAGGTGCGTTGTGCGATGTTCCGCAACAGCAACCGCCGCGTCACCTTTCGGCCGCAAAATGGTCAGCAGGTGTTGGTGCGCGCCACCATCACTCTGTATGAGCCACGCGGCGATTATCAGCTGATTGCCGAGAGCATGCAGCCCGCCGGTGACGGTTTGCTGCAGCAGCAGTTTGAGCAGCTGAAAATGCGTCTGGCGGCGGAAGGCTTGTTTGAGCAAATGCACAAACAGCCGCTGCCCGACCCGGCGCAGCAGGTTGGCGTTATTACCTCATCAACCGGTGCGGCGCTGCACGACGTGCTGCGTGTGCTGCATCGTCGTGATCCCTCATTGCCGGTGATTATCTATCCCACGCCGGTGCAGGGTCAGGATGCGCCAGCGGCCATTGTGCGCGCCATTGAAATCGCGAACCAGCGAGCGGAATGCGACGTGCTGATTGTTGGCCGTGGCGGCGGTTCGCTGGAGGATTTGTGGAGCTTCAACGATGAGCGGGTTGCGCGGGCTATTTTTGCCAGCCGTATTCCCATCGTTAGCGCAGTCGGCCATGAAACCGACGTCACGATCGCTGATTTTGTTGCCGATTTACGCGCGCCTACGCCTTCCGCCGCCGCCGAGCTGGTCAGCCGTAATCAGATTGAACTGCTGCGGCAGCTGCAATCCCAGCAGCAGCGCATGGAAATGGCAATGGACTATTATCTGGCACAGCAGCAGCGCGCCTGGTCACGCCTGCATCATCGTCTGCAGCAGCAGCATCCCCAGTTACGGCTGGCCCGTCAGCAAACCACGCTGTTTCGCTTACAGCGCCGCCTGGACGATGCGATACAGTTGCAGCTGCGCCAGGCAACGCGCACTCAGGATCGGCTTACCCAGCGCCTGGCACAGCAGCAGCCTGAAGCGCGTTTGCACCGTGCGCAGCAGCAACTGCAACAGTGGCATTATCGCTTGCAGCAGGCGGTATTTCAGCAGCTTAACCGCGACAAACAGCGCTTTGGCGTGCGTGCCGCCCAGCTGGAAGCGGTCAGTCCGCTGGCAACGCTGGCGCGTGGCTTCAGCGTGACAACGGCAGCAGACGGCAACGTGGTGAAAAAAACCAGCCAGCTACAGCGCGGCGAGACGCTTAAAACCCGGCTGGATGATGGCTGGATTGAAAGCCAGATCACCGACATTCATGCGGATAAATCCTGAGCAACGAATCGGCAAACCCGGCCAGCGCACACTATACTTTTTGGACACTCTTAATGAACCAGGAAGCATGGTATGCCTTATGCAGTGATCCCCCCTTACATTCTGCGCAAAATTATCGATAACGGTTCCGGCCCGCAAAAAGATTATGCGCGCCGAACCCTGACCCATGTGCAGCATCTGATGGCCGAAACCTGGCAGAAACCCTCGGTGCCACACACGGCGACCGCTGGCCACGTTGAGCGTGAAATCTATGATGCGCAAAACAGCAACAATCTGCCTGGCACGCTGGTGCGCAAAGAGGGCCAGCCCGGTAACAATGACGTTGCCGCAGAAGAGGCCTGGAACTATCTCGGCGTCACCTACGATTTCTTCTGGCGCACCTACAAGCGCAACTCGCTGGATAATCAGGGGCTGGCGCTGCTGGGTACGGTTCATTACGAGAAGGATTATCAAAACGCCTTCTGGAACGGTCAGCAGATGGTTTTTGGTGATGGCGACGGTGAAATCTTTAACCGTTTTACCATTGCGATCGACGTTGTGGCTCACGAGCTGGCGCATGGCGTCACCGAAACCGAAGCGGGGCTGATTTACTTTGAGCAGGCGGGCGCGCTTAATGAGTCGCTCTCTGACGTCTTCGGCTCGCTGGTAAAACAGTTTCATCTGCAACAGACGGCCGATCAGGCCGACTGGCTGATCGGCGAAGGGCTGTTAGCCGAAGGCATTAACGGACGCGGACTGCGCTCAATGTCAGAGCCCGGTACCGCCTATGACGATCCGATGCTGGGCAAAGATCCGCAGCCCAACCATATGCGCGATTATATCCAGACGCGCGACGACAACGGTGGCGTTCATCTCAATTCAGGCATTCCTAATCGCGCCTTTTATCTCGCGGCGACCGCGCTGGGCGGCTACGCATGGGAACTGGCGGGTTACGCCTGGTACGATACGGTGTGCGATAAATCGCTGCCGCAAAACGCCGACTTTAAAACCTTTGCACAACTGACCATTCAGCACGGGCAAAAACGCTTTAATAAATCGGTGGCGGATGCGATTGAAAAAGCGTGGCGGGATGTGGGTGTCTTATCATGAAAGAGCTGCCGGAACTGACGGATGATGCGGTGATCGATTTGGCGCGCGAAGGTGGCGTCGCCTGGATTCCGAAACTGGCGGGCGAACGCCGTTTTGCCCTGGCGCAGTTACCCGCTCCCCGTCGCGAACAGGTCTGCGACATTCTGAAAAAGGCGATGCCATTGGGCGCACCGCCGGGCGAGAATAATCCGGCAGGCCGTGGCGATCAGCGCTATTTTCGCATTCAGATCAGTTATGAAACCGATCGGCAGAGCGGCGATATTGTGATTCTGATACCGGAACAGCTGGCACCGCCGGAGCTGGAACATCTCTGGCGAGAAGGCGAGTGCGAATAACAGGCAAAAGAAAAGGCGGGGATATCCCCGCCTTTTTTATCACTGCTGAACGCGTTAGTTATCCAGCGCGTAAGCAATAACGTAATCACCACGATCCGGCGACTGGCGTGCGCCACCCGCAGAGATCAGGATGTACTGCTTGCCGGTGGTTGGCGAAACGTAGCTCATTGGGCCGCCCTGGCTGCCCACCGGCAGGCGTGCTTTCCACACCTCTTTACCGGTTGAGCTGTCGAAGGCGCGCAGATAGTAATCCTGCGTACCGGCGATAAACACCAGGCCGCCCTGCGTGGCCAGCGTACCGCCCAGCGTTGGCATGCCTACCGGCATCTGTGCGTGCATTTTAATACCGAAAGGACCGGTATCCTGAACGGTACCGACCGGCACCTGCCATACCACTTTCTGCGTTTTCAGGTCTACCGCAGTCAGCGTGCCGAACGGCGGCGTCTGGCAAGGAATGCCCAGCGGCGACATAAAGCGGTTTTTATTGACCGCGTATGGCGTGCCTTTTAATGGCACCGCGCCCATACCGGTGTTAATCGCTTCACCGCCGTTGCTGCCACGAGAGATAGCTTCCGTTTTCGCCGGAATCATCTGCACCCACAGGCCGAGACGCATATCGTTAACAAAGATGTAGTGATTGTTGGGATCGGTTGACAGGCTGCCCCAGTTCATTCCGCCCAGCGAGCCCGGGAAGCTCAGTGATTTGTCGGTGCCTGGCGGCGTGTACAAACCGTCATAACGCATGCCTTTAAAAGCGATACGGCAGGCGAGCTGATCAAACGGCGTCGCTCCCCACATATCGGACTCTTTCAGGGTTTGTGCACCAATCTGCGGCATACCCACCGATTTCGGCTGCGTATCCGGATAGTGTTCACCTGGGATATTGCCTTTTTTAACCGGGACTTCTTTCACTTCCGTCAATGGCTGGCCGGTATGGCGATCCAGCACAAAGATCTGACCGGCTTTGGTGCCAAACACCACCGCTGGCGTGCTGCCGCCCTCTTTGTTAGGGAAGTCGATCAGCGTTGGCTGCATGGGAATATCAAAGTCCCACAGATCGTTATGCACGGTCTGATATACCCACTTTTCCTTGCCGGTAGTCGCATCCAGCGCAAGGATCGAGGCGCCATATTTGTGATCCAGCGGCGTACGGTTCGCGCCCCACAGATCCACTGACGAACTGCCCATCGGCAGGAACACCGTATTGGTGGCCGGATCGTAAGACATCGGCGCCCACGAGTTTGGCGTGCTGCGAGCATAGTGCTGGCCCGCTTCCAGCGCGGCATTCGGGTTCTGATTGCCTGGGTCAAATGCCCAACGCATCTGGCCGGTAATGACATCAAAACCACGCAGTACGCCGCCAGGCATATCGGTCTGCACGTTATCCGCCACGCGGCCGCCTACCACTACGGTGGTGCCTGCCAGCGTGGGTGCTGAGGTCAGCTGATATTTCGGATCGGCGGCTTCACCCAGATCCGCTTTCAGATCAACGATGCCTTTGTTGCCAAACGATTCACAAAACTCGCCGTTGTCGGCGTTGACCGCAATCAGACGTGCATCGATGGTGTTCATCAACAGGCGACGCTGACAGCTGTCACCGGCCGCCAGCGTGGCCGCAGGCACCGGCGTTGAGCCAGGCTCAGAAGGCTGCTGAACCGGTTTCTGCGCATCAAAGTAGGCTAAACCACGGCAGCGTGGCCAGACTTCAGCTTTGGCGTTGATTTCACGTTTCCAGATCTCTTTACCGCTGTCGGCATCCACCGCGATGATGTTGTTATGCGGGGTGCAAAGGTAGATGCGATTACCTACCTGCAATGGCGTCTGCTGATCTTCTGCGCCGTTGCCGGTTGGACTTTCAGGTATGTCGCCGGTACGGAAGGTCCAGGCCACTTTCAAATCTTTGACGTTGTCGCGGGTAATCTGATCAAGCGCCACGAAGCGACTGCCACCTGCCGTATTGCCGTAGTGATCCCAGTCTTTCTGCTCTGCGCCCTTCTCTACCGGCACCAGCGGCAACGCTTTGCCCTCAAAGGCGACGGTTGGATGCGGCTGGAACATCTGTACCAGCGTGGTTAGCATGCCGAGCAGAATCACTGCGCTCAGGCCCCAGGCGATACCCGCCCTGCCTGTTTTGCCTTCACGCTTACGCAGCGCAGGCCAGGTTAGCAGCGCCAGCATAAACAGGCCAGCCGGCACCATCAGGCGAGAAACCAGCGCCCAAAAATCGATGCCCACTTCCTGCAGCGCCCAGATCAGCGTGCCAATAAAGACCAGGCCATACAGCAGCACCGCAGACGATCTGATGCGGAAGAATTGAATGGCCGACAGCACGGTGACGATGCCAGCCAGCAGGAAGTACCAGCTGCCTCCCAGCGAGGCCAGCTTGCCGCCGCCGATCGCAAAATAGAGCCCGGTCGCAAGCAGCACGAGCCCCAGTAAAACAGACCATATCGCCAGGCCTTTCGACGACCGGGCTTTTGTTTCAGCCATAACAACATTCTCCGTGAAAATAGTGCGTCCGAACGCTGCCGTCCTGGAGGGAAGGCACGCGGGCATTTTCAGTAGTTAACCAAAGGTATAATCAGATTTTGTGCCGACACGGAATAACACAGCATAGGCGCTATCCGCCCGGCATCAATATTGTACCATTTGGTTCATACCAGGGTGAATCGATAACTTCGTTATTACGTGGCAATAGCATTTTGGCTACAAAATAAAGCCAGGCTTTTAGTGGAGTCAGCTGAGTAAGGCGGATGAGCGAGGGGATTAATTAAGCAGCAGATAAAAAAACAGGGCCCCGCGGGACCCTGATTGTTACTTTTTGTTCTTTTTCAGATGCGACAGCAGACGCTTACGTTTACGCTGCTGCGTTGGCGTCAGCAGGTTACGTTTACCCGCAAACGGGTTTTCGCCTTCTTTGAACTGAATACGAATCGGCGTACCCATTACGTTCAGCGAGCGGCGGAAATAGTTCATCAGGTAACGCTTGTAGGAATCGGGCAGATCCTTCACCTGATTGCCATGGATAACCACGATAGGCGGATTGTAGCCACCGGCATGGGCATATTTCAGCTTCACGCGACGTCCACGCACCAGCGGCGGCTGATGATCTTCTTCCGCCATGGTCATGATGCGCGTCAACATGGAGGTGTTGATACGTTTGGTGGAGCAATCGTAGGCTTCTGTTACCGACTCAAACAGATTGCCCACGCCGCTGCCGTGCAGGGCAGAGATAAAGTGAATACGGGCAAAATCGATAAAGCCCAGACGATGATCCAGCGTCTCTTTCACTTCATCGCGGATTTCCTGGCTCAGGCCATCCCATTTGTTGACCACAATCACCAGCGAGCGACCGCTGTTGAGAATAAAGCCCAGTAACGAGAGATCCTGATCGGAGATGCCTTCACGCGCATCGATCACCAGCAGCACGACGTTGGCGTCTTCGATCGCCTGCAGCGTTTTGATTACCGAGAACTTTTCGACGGTATCGGTGATCTTGCCGCGCTTGCGCACGCCCGCGGTATCGATAAGGATATATTCGCGGCCGTCACGTTCCATCGGAATATAGATGCTGTCACGCGTGGTGCCCGGCATGTCATAGACCACAACGCGATCTTCACCCAGAATACGGTTAGTGAGCGTTGATTTACCGACGTTAGGACGCCCAACGATAGCCAGCTTGATTGGCAAACCGGTTGGATCGAACGCTTCCTCTTCTTCTTCCGCTTTGGCAACCGCTTCGATCTCTTTCTCTTCCAGATCGGCCCAGTAGGCGGCGTTCTCTTCCTCTTCGGTCAGCTCTTTCGGTTCAACCTTGTCGATCCACGGCAGCAGCACGGTTTCCATCAGGCTGGTAACGCCTCGACCATGTGATGCGGCGATCGAATGAATATCACCCAGACCCAGCGAATAGAAATCGAGAATAGCGGCGTCCGCATCCAAACCATCAGTTTTGTTGGCGACCACCAGGGTTGCTTTCTGACGGGAACGCAGGTGTTTGGCGATCGCTTTGTCCGCAGGCATCAGGCCCGCGCGCGCATCAACCATAAACAACACCACATCAGCTTCTTCAATCGCCAGCAGCGACTGCTCCGCCATACGGGTTTCCACGCCCTCTTCGTTGCCGTCAAGACCCCCGGTATCGATCACGATATAGTCGCGCCCTTCAACTTCAGCACGTCCATATTTGCGATCGCGTGTCAGACCAGGAAAATCCGCTACCAGCGCATCTCGCGTATGCGTAAGACGGTTAAACAGGGTGGATTTTCCCACGTTGGGACGCCCAACCAGCGCGACCACAGGTACCATAACAATGCCTCATTACTTAAAATTTAATTGCCTGAATGCGGTAATTATACCTTTTCGTGCCTGTGTTGCAGGCCATCTGGCACTGATAAACGCAAGCATCGGCAGGAATAATGCCCCTGAAAGGGGTTTGGTTCAGGCTGAAGGCGCTAAGGATAACACGCCGGATGAAAAACGAAACGGCCCCTGATAATCAGGAGCCGTTAACAAAGCCAAACAGTGTCGGACGTTAGCGCGTAATCGCGTAAACTTCGCCGTCTTTTGACTGAATAACCAGTTTGTCGCTGGCTACTACTGGCTCGCTCTGGAAGCCGGAACTGTCTACCTTCTGCTGAGCCACAAAACGGCCATCAGTGGTATTCAGCCAGTGCAGGTAACCTTCGCTGTCGCCGACCACCAGATAACCGTTAAACAGCACAGGTGAGGTCAGGTTACGGTGCAGCAGATCGCTTTGACGCCAGATAGCTACGCCGCCATCCGCATTCAGGGCGATCACGCGATCGTCCTGATCGATCAGGTAAATGCGGCCTGCATCAACGATCAAATCTTTAACGCCGCCGATCTCACGCTTCCACAGAATCTGGCCGGAACGCAGATCCAGCGCCGTCAGGTTACCGTTATAGGCCAGCGCGTAAACCACGCCATTAACGATTACTGGCGTAGTATCCACGTCGCTCAGGCGATCAATTTCTGTCGCGCCACTCGGCTGGGAAATACGCTGCTGCCAAATCAGCTGGCCCTGGTTAAGAATAACCGCGCTAACGCGGCCGTTATCTCCACCCACGATGGCGCCACCAAAGGCCACGGCTGGTGCTGATTCACCGCGCAGTGAAAGCGCAGGCATATCAAGGTTAACCGACCATTTCACCGCACCGCTGTTCTGATCCAGGCCCTGCAGCATGCCATTGCTGGTATGCACCAGCACCAGGCCATCACTGACTACCGGGCGGGACAGTGCTTCGCCCGCCACGTTGGTTTGCCAGTTGATTGAACCATCCGCGCTGTTCAGGGCATAAATCACGCCGCGCTCACTGCCAATGTAGAGCAGTGAACCTGCTGCGGTGATTCCACCAGACAGTAAGGCAGAATGATTTTTCGAGAAGAAGCCGGTTTTCTCAGAGAGATCGACCTTCCACTTCTCTTCGCCGTTGCTGGCATCAAGCGCCTTTACCACGCCAAAACGATCGGCGGCATAAACGGTGCCATCCTGCCAGGCGGGATGCAGATTTGAGTAGAAATCGCCGATGCCATCACCAACGGATGTGCTCCACGCTTCCTGCGGATTAAACTGGTTTTCTACTGTTGGCAACGGGGCCATTTTTACTACATCTTCTTCGCCGCTAAACAGCGAACAGCCGCTGAGTAAGGTGACTGAAATCAGTCCGGGCAGCAGGTATTTACGTAATTCCATGCGCTCTCTCTTGAATGGCTTAACCTAAGTTATTCATTTTCATCTGCATCATTTGCTTCAACGCCGGAGACGCATCCGATGCAATGCCCTTGCTCCAGGCGTCACGCGCGCCCTGCTTGTCGCCTTTGCTCAGCAGCGCTTCACCACGAATATCTGCAATGATTGCACTCCAGCCTTCGCCTTTGACCGCATCAAGGGTCTTCAGCGCTGCCTCAGCCTGTTTCTGCTGTAGCTGCACGCGGGCCAGACGTAAATTCAGCACCGCCTGCAGATTCTCATCTTTTGTCGCTTTCAGGCCGGTTTGTAACTGGGTAGCTGCCTGATCAAGCTGCTGCTGATCGACATACTGTTTTGCCAGATCCAGCGCCGCCAGAGCACCATAAGTGTTGTTATTCTCGCTGGCAAACTTCGCCACCGCTTCCAGCGTCTGCGGGCGGTCGCCCTGCATAGCCTGCGTCACTTTCTGGTAGTTTGCTGAAATCTCTGCGCTGTTGCTGACCTGATGGCCTGTCCAGTAGCGCCATCCTGCCAGTGCGCCAATGCCAATAATCACGCCAACCGCCAACGCTTTACCGTTGTTGGCAAAAAAACGACGCAGCGCATCAACCTGTTCGTTTTCGTTGTTATAGACTTCCACGCAATCCTTCTCCTTACACTGAGTGATGGTGCCGCGCTGTGCTTAGGCCAGTAAAGCCTGCAGCGTCGTGGCCAACTCGCTTTGCGCCAGCGTTTGCTGCTCGCCGTTGCGCAGATCCTTCACCACAACCTGATTGGTTGCCACTTCATCTTCGCCCAGCACCAGGGCAACACGCGCGCCCCACTTATCGGCACGAGCAAACTGTTTTTTGAAATTGCCGCCGCCGAAGTTAGTCATCAGCTTTAACTGAGGCGCTGCATCACGCAGTTTTTCAGCCAGCTGCATGGCGGCTGACTGCACGCCCTGCCCTGAAGCGATAACATAGACATCAACAATGCGGGTCGGTTCAAATTCTGGATTCACCGCCTGAACCAACAGCACCAGACGTTCCATGCCCATCGCAAAACCAACGGCTGGCGTCGCCCGCCCGCCAAGCTGTTCAACCAGGCCATCATAGCGGCCACCGCCACACACGGTGCCTTGTGAACCCAGGCTGGTAGTCACCCATTCAAACACGGTGCGATTGTAGTAATCGAGCCCACGCACCAGGCGCTGGTTAATGGTGTAAGCGATACCGGCATCGTCAAGCAAGGCGCACAGGCCCTGGAAATGCGTACGCGAGTCGTCATCAAGATGATCGGCCAGCGTCGGCGCATCGTTAAGCAGCGTTTGCACATCAGGATTTTTGCTGTCGAGCACGCGTAGAGGGTTGCTGTACATGCGGCGCTTACAGTCGTCATCAAGCACATCTTTATGTTGCTCAAGGAAGGCGACCAGCGCATCACGATAGGCTGCTCGCGCCTCAAGTGAGCCAATAGAGTTGAGTTCGAGAGAGACGTGATCGGCGATGCCCAACGCTTTCCACCAGCGGGCGGTCATCATAATCAGTTCGGCATCAATATCCGGCCCTTGCAGACCAAAAACTTCAACGCCCATCTGATGAAACTGCCGATAGCGGCCTTTTTGCGGGCGCTCGTAACGGAACATCGGCCCCATGTACCACAGGCGCTGCTCCTGATTATAAAGCAGGCCATGTTCCACACCGGCACGCACACAGCCAGCGGTGCCTTCCGGGCGCAGGGTCAGGCTTTCGCCATTACGATCGTCAAAGGTATACATCTCTTTTTCAACGACATCGGTGACTTCGCCGATAGCGCGCTTGAAAAGCGGCGTCTGTTCCACCAGAGGTAACCGGATTTCGCTGTAACCATAACTGGCCAGCACCTGTTTCAGGATACCTTCGATGCGCTGCCATACCACGGTATCGGCAGGCAGATAATCGTTCATGCCGCGAATGGCCTGAATATTCTTCGCCACGGGTTCTCTCTCAAATTATTGTGCAGGCGGAGTGCCTGCTGATTAACGCGCAAACGCGGTTAAACAGGAAATAAAAAACCCGGGCATCTTACCTTAATCACGGCGTTGACGCCCAAGTTGATCGTGGAAGCTGGCTTACTTTTCCAGCAGCTGCACATCAATGCGACGATTCTCATCAAGCATTGCGGCTTTGGCGCGAATACGTGCTTCCAGCTGATCGATCATATCGAGGTTATCAAGACGCTCGCGCTGGCGAACGCCATCTTCATAAAAACCGCTTTTCTTATTGCTGCCGGTGACGCCCAGCGTGGAAATCAGCGCTTCGCCAGGTCCGTTCACCACACAACCGATGATCGAGACATCCATCGGCGTGATGATATCTTCCAGCCGCTGTTCCAGCGCGTTGACCGTGCCGATGACATCAAACTCCTGACGTGAGCAGGTTGGGCAGGCAATAAAGTTGATGCCGCGTGAACGGATGCGCAGTGATTTAAGAATATCAAAGCCTACTTTCACCTCCTCCACCGGATCGGCAGCCAGCGAGATGCGCAGCGTATCGCCGATGCCTTCAGCCAGCAGCAGACCCAGACCGATCGCTGATTTGACCGATCCTGCACGCGCGCCGCCCGCTTCGGTAATGCCGAGATGCAGCGGTTGCTCAATTTGCTTCGCCAGTAAGCGATAGGATTCTACGGCGAGGAAGACATCAGAAGCTTTGACGCTGACCTTGAACTGATCGAAATTAAGACGATCAAGGTGATCAACGTGGCGCATGGCCGATTCCAGCAGGGCCTGTGGCGTAGGCTCGCCATACTTTTCCTGCAGATCTTTTTCCAGCGATCCGGCGTTGACGCCGATGCGAATAGGAATGTTGTAATGACGCGCGCAGTCAACCACCTGACGAATACGCTCGTTGTTACCAATGTTGCCTGGGTTAATGCGCAGGCAGTCGACGCCATATTCCGCGACTTTCAGGGCGATACGATAGTCAAAATGAATATCGGCCACCAGCGGGACATCGACCTGCTGTTTGATGAGTTTAAACGCTTCGGCGGCATCCATAGTTGGAACAGAGATGCGGACGATATCAACGCCAACGCGTTCCAGCGCTTTGATCTGCGCTACCGTGGCGGCAACATCAGTTGTGCGGGTGTTGGTCATGGACTGAACGGCAATCGGCGCGCCGTCGCCCACCGGCACCTTGCCGACGTAAATACGTTTTGATTTGCGACGGATAATGGGTGCTTCGTTATGCATTGTCTCTCTCTCCACAATTGCCCGGGGACGCAGAGATGGCGTTATTGTGCGCCAATCGTCAGGCGGGCAACCTGGTTATTACGGATAAAACGGCTCAAATCTACGGGTTGACCCTGATATTGAATCTGTACGGCACTCGGCGCGCCGATTTTTACACGGTAAGGCGCGGTGCCGGCAAGGCTGAGTTTACCACCACTACGTTGCATTCCGCTGAACAGTTTTTTACCCGCAGAGTCGGTCACTTCCAGCCAGCAGTCGGCGGAAAAGTTCAGCACCATTGCATTGGGATCAACCGCTGGCGAACTTACGCCAGCGGTGTTGGTAGGCAGTGCGCCATTTTCAGGTGCGGAAGGACTCACCGCAGCCTGATTGGATGGCGCTGTTGCGCTGCTGTTGTTCAACGGTACGCTGGTTGCTGGCGCAGCGTTGGTCGCCGCATCAGTAGCCGTGCCAGCCGCAGCATTGGTGCCGGTTTGCGCGGCACCTTCGCTGTTTTCATCAGGTGGCGTTGGTGCCGGTGTCTCTTCACTGCTGCTCTCATCGGTCAGCGGAATTGACTGACTGTTATCACCTGATGCGCTGTTTTGATCGGACAAAGAGACCAGATCGTCCTGAGCGGCTTTGTGATTCTGCCACCACCAGGCGCCGGTCAGTCCGACCACCACAAACAGTACCAGCCAGGTGAAAATCATCAACCAGCCGTCGCGTTTTTTCCGCCTTTTGCCCAGCGAAAAGCTCTGCATTGGCTCAACTTTGGCAGCGCGAATTGGCGTCTGCTTCGCCATCATTGGCAAAAGCTCTTCCTCTGGGACATGAACCAGACGCGCATAAGAGCGGATGTAGCCACGTAAAAACGTGGAGGCCAGATCGGGCGGAGATTTGTCTTCCTCGATATCACGCACGGTGGTGAGTTTCAGACAAAGGCGTTCAGCAACATTCTGCTGGCTCAGGCCCATATGTTCACGGGCGAGGCGCAGGCGCTCACCGGTGGAATTTACTGCTGATTTTTCTTGAGTGGCTTCAGTATTCATTAGCTAAAAAATGCTGGTGCTGTATCGATTGTGGAAAATTTCGCGCCAGCTGGTCACCATAACGTGTCACGTTAAGGGTGTCGCCATGCAGCGCGGCGAAACGAATCTCTAACCACAGGCTTTCTGCAGAAGCAGGCAGGCTGCGTTGATATATATCTAACAAAAGCCGGGTTTTACCCCACTCTCGCTTTCCAAATCGCCTTTCGGCTTCGGCCAGCATCGGTACGCTTTTTTGCCTGTCGGCATCAAGCGCTGCGGTTAACTGCTGTTTTGCCTGGTCCAGCTTGTCCCTTTGCAGATCGCAAAAACCCGCCAAAGCCAGACTGTCAGCGTTTATGCCTGGCTGATTCAGCTTCCGTGCCCGAATAAACTGTTGATGCGCTTCATCATACTGCCCTAAACCGCAGAGAAACGCACCGTAATTGTTAAGCACGTAACCTTCGTTTGGCGCAACGTTACGCGCCTGCTGATAATGATGACGCGCCTGTGCAAGGTCGCCTTGCGCCTGCCGTAAACGGGCCAGTGCCAACTGGACACGGAAATCAGCCGGTGATGCCGCCTGTGCCCGCAACAGGTTGCGTTCGGCAGCAGCATAATCAGCCATTTCCAGCCACGCCAGTCCCAGTTGCAGCCGAGCCTGTGCGGCATCCCGATGCTGATTCTGGACACAGCCGCTTACAACTAAGCATAGCCACAACAAAAAGAGTAATCGTCCTTTATGCATAACGCCTCCCTGATCATGAAGGCGTTATGCTAGCGTCGGTCCAATAAAAGCTATAGCAAACCACTGGGCATCGGCGGCTTAAAAAATGCTTTTCAGAGGGGCTTCACAGATATCGCTTCACCGGCCATCTTGCGACGCAGGGTGCGTTTCGTCCGATCGATCACCTCGCCTGCTAACTGACCGCATGCAGCATCGATATCGTCGCCACGCGTTTTACGCACGATAGTAGTGAAACCGTAATCCATCAGCACTTTGGAAAAACGATCGATACGGCTGTTCGAGCTACGGCCATAAGGCGCGCCCGGGAAGGGGTTCCATGGAATCAGGTTGATTTTGCACGGTGTGTTTTTCAGCAGCTCCGCCAGCTGATGCGCATCATCAGTGCTGTCATTTACATGATCCAGCATGACGTATTCGATGGTCACACGCCCCTGATTGGCGTTGGATTTAGCGATATAACGCTCTACCGCCGCAAGGAAAGTGGCGATATTGTACTTTTTGTTGATCGGCACAATGTCATCGCGAATGGCATCGTTTGGTGCATGCAGGGAGATCGCCAGCGCGACATCGATCATATCGCCCAGCTTGTCCAGCGCTGGCACAACACCAGACGTTGACAAGGTAACGCGACGTTTCGACAGGCCAAAGCCAAAGTCATCCAGCATGATTTCCATCGCTGGAACAACGTTATTCAGGTTAAGCAGCGGTTCGCCCATGCCCATCATCACCACGTTGGTGATAGGACGCTGGCCGGTAATTTTTGCCGCACCAATGATTTTTGCCGCACGCCACACCTGGCCGATGATTTCGGATACGCGCAGGTTACGGTTAAAACCCTGCTGCGCCGTTGAGCAAAACTTACACTCCAGCGCACAACCTACCTGTGAGGAAACGCACAGGGTCGCGCGATCGGCTTCGGGGATATACACCGTTTCAACCAGTTGATCGCCGACGCGAATTGCCCATTTGATTGTGCCATCCGTCGACCGCCACTCTTCCGCCACTTCAGGCGCACGGATTTCGGTGAGATCCTTCAGTTTGCCGCGCAGCACTTTGTTGATATCGGTCATCTGATCGATATCGTCGCAGCAATAGTGATAGATCCATTTCATCACCTGATCGGCACGGAACGGTTTCTCTCCCAGAGAAAGGAAAAACTCGCGCATCTGCTGACGGTTTAAATCGAGCAGGTTAATTTTTTCGCGTTTAGGAGAAACAACCACGGGGGAAGCGGACGCAGGCGTCACAATGTGTTCAGACATAATATTCTCTGGCCTCGTTATTACACGTTATGGCTCGGTATGTGAAAGGAAAAAAAGCGCCTCCGGCGAGGCATACTCACCGGAGGCGCATGATTGTACAAACATCTTTACTGCTATGCCACGTCAGCCGACGCTTTAGCGTTAATTAATTTGTAAACGTCGCTTAACGTTATCCGCAGAATTAACGGGTACGTGGGCAGATTTCGCCTTCGCCGAAGAAATAGGCGATTTCGCGGGCTGCAGACTCAGCAGAGTCTGAACCGTGAGTCGCGTTTTCGGTGAAGCTATCAGCGTAATCAGCACGCAGAGTGCCTGCCAGCGCGTTAGCTGGGTTGGTTGCGCCCATCAGATCGCGATGACGCTGAACGGCATTTTCGCCTTCCAGCACAGAAACCACTACCGGGCCTGAGGTCATGAATTCAACCAGACCGTCAAAGAAGGGTTTGCCCTGATGTTCCGCATAAAAACCTTCCGCCTGCTCTTTGCTCAGGTGCAGCATTTTGCTGCCAACGATTTTGAAGCCAGCGCTTTCAAAACGATTGAAAATGGCACCGATAACGTTTTTAGCAACCGCGTTAGGCTTAATAATAGAAAAAGTACGTTCTGTAGTCATGTTGACCTCTGTCTGATCTTGCGGGTTGAGCCGGTTAAAAGGGCGTGTCCGGCCGAAAATGGCGCCGATTATAGGGGCGTTAACCGCAGATGCCTACCGTAATTCCTGAATTAATTCAAAAAAGTCGATCACCGTAGCGCCATGCTGGCTGACAAACTCTACAGCATGGGCTGCGCAGGCAGAAGTGGGGCGAAATCTGAAAGCCGCCTTATTCAGCCTGGGTCGCCTCGCTGGTTGGCACGCACGAATTTCAGTTGAGCAACGCGGTAGAATCGCCGACACTCTTTTCACACCCGACTGACAATGAGGCCGCAATGAGTTCCTCTTTTTTCGTAACAGCTGACTGGCTGGCAGAACATCAACACAATGGCGACGTGCAGATCCTTGACGCCCGCATGCTGCCGCCGGGGCTGGAAAAAACGCGCGACGTGAACGCTGAATACCTGGCTGAGCATCTGCCAGATGCACCCTTTTTCAACGTTGAAGCGCTTTCCGATCATACCAGCCCCTATCCGCACATGATGCCGCGCGCTGAGAGCTTTGCCGTTGCCATGCGTGAACTCGGCATCAGCAGCGACCGCCATTTAGTGGTCTACGATGAAGGCAACCTCTTTTCCGCACCGCGCGCCTGGTGGATGCTGCGCTGCTTTGGCGTGGCGCAGGTTTCTATCCTCGCGGGTGGTTTGCAGGCGTGGAAAAAAGCGGGTCTGCCGTTGGTTAGTGGACCAGTGACCTTGCCGGAAGCGGAATTTACTGCCAGCTGGCTACAGGATCCGGTGAAGCGTGTCACCGACGTGCTGTTGATCAGTCATGAAGGTAGCGCACAGTTAGTAGATGCCCGCGCCGCAAATCGCTTTCATGCCGAAGTGGATGAACCGCGGCCCGGACTGCATCGCGGACACATTCCCGGCAGCCTTAACGTACCGTGGAATTCGCTGGTGAGTGAAGGCGAGCTGAAAGCAGAACATGAGCTGCGTGCCCTGTTTGCCGAGGCTGGGGTTGATTTGACGCGTCCGATAGTCGCCAGCTGCGGATCCGGCGTCACCGCGGTGGTGGTCATTCTCGCGTTGCAAACTCTGGGCGTGAAAGATGTCACGTTGTATGACGGTTCATGGGGCGAATGGGGAAGCCGCGACGATCTGCCGATCGCCACCGATTGATGATAAAAAGGGAAGCGCAGTGCTTCCCTTTTTTTACAGAATACGCTCACTGCCTTTAAAATCACGCAGGAAACTGCCCCAGCGCCGCTCGTAAAAAGGGGTGATATGCGCGTTAAAAAAGTGGCTAACGCCCCGCTCACCCTCTTTCACTTCACAAATGTCTACCGGTTCATCTTCCAGCAGCGTATCGGTTGCGACACTGCCTGCTGCCTGAATGATATTATCAATATCGCTTTCCGCTTCAATACCGATCAGCAAGTTCGCTGGCTGGTTAGCCTCTTCTTTGATCTGCGCCAGCCAGGCGCGGCGTACCGGTTTATGCTTGCTGAACAACTGGGTCAGCGAGTCAATCATCTGCGCCGGCGGCTCTGCAATCTCAGACAGCAACAGAGAAACGCCCCCTTCCAGCACCGTCTGCTGACTCAGCGCACTGCCCTCTTTATCCAACAGATGGGTAATTTCCCGTGGCGAAAACTCTTTGCCGGTAGGCAGTTTCGGATTGAGAAACAGCGTTTCACCCTGCGTGATTTCAAACAGCGTGCGCACCGGCATTCTTACCCAGGCCTGCTCACCGCTAATGGCCTGCTGCATCGCCTGCTCAGAGGTAAAAAAGGGCACTACCAGCGAGCCATCTTCTTTTTCCCACTTTTGCAGATCAACCGGCGTATCTGCGCTCATCTCTACCTGGGTACTTTCACCCGGCAGCCAGGCATCCGCCGCCAGCAGCAGCTGAAAAAACTCTGGCCGATGAGCTGGCTCCGTTGCTGCCAGCGCTAAGACCTCTTCCAGACGATTGGTGCTTTGCGTCATAGTAATATCCAATAATGAAGCGGCCGCAGCCGCCTGAAAGTTACTTCAACAGCAGGTTAGCAATGGTGCGCACGCCAAGTCCGGTCGCGCCTGCTGCCCACTGATCCACCGCGCCTTTGCGGTAGGTTGCCGAGCAGTCGATATGCAGCCAGCCCTGCTGATAATTCTCAACAAAGTAAGAGAGAAATGCTGCTGCGCTACTCGCTCCTGCCGCATGCGCCGGGCTGGCGATGTTGTTCAGATCGGCAAAATTCGAAGGCAAATGGCTGCGATGAAACTCTGCCAGCGGCAGACGCCAGAAAGGCTCGTTTTCACTGGCCGCGCTGCCCATGACCGACTGTGCCAGCACGTCGTCGAAGGTAAACAGTGCATGATAATCATTGCCCAGCGCCGTTTTAGCCGCACCGGTTAACGTTGCCGCATCGATCAGCAGCTGTGGATGCTGTTCGCTGGCGTCGATCAGGCCATCAGCCAGCACCAGGCGTCCTTCCGCATCGGTGTTCATCACTTCGACGCTTTTGCCGTTGCGATAGCGAATAATGTCGCCCAGCTTGAAGGCGTTGCCGCTGACCATGTTGTCCGCACAGCAAAGATAGAGCTTCACGCGCTTATCCAGACCACGCGAAATTGCCAGCGCCAGTGCACCGGTGACCGTGGCTGCTCCGCCCATATCCGATTTCATGGAATCCATGAATGCGCTCTGCTTCAGGCTGTAACCGCCGGTATCAAAGGTGATGCCTTTGCCGACCAGACAGGCGTAAACCGGTTCGTCGTCGTTGCCAGTTGGATTGTAATCCACCGCCAGCAGCACCGGCTGGCGGGAAGATCCACGGCCTACGGTGTGCAGGCCCATATAGCCCTGCGTACGCAGATCGTCGCCTTTGGTAATCCGGTAGCTTACCGCATCGCCGCCCTGTTCGCGGATTACGTCAACCGCACGCTGCGCCAGCTGCTCCGGCCCCAGCTCTTCTGCCGGCAGGTTAATGGTGTTGCGTACCCAGTCAATGATGGTTAACCGACGGCTGAACTCCGCCTGATCCTGCTCGTTGAAGGTGGGCCAGTTAACCTGACGCTCCCCTTTCGCACCGCGATAGCCCTGCCAGAATGACCAGCATTTTTCCATATCCCACTCATCGCCACTCAGGGTGACATGGCGGATACCCTGACCATCAAGACGGCGCGCGGCGCGCTGAATGGTCGCCGCAGCATCGTGACCGCTAATATGGATGGTCATTCCCTGATCGTTACTGCTGAGAATGGCTTTTTCGCCCCAGCGTGCATCTGCCGCCGCTGTTGACAGCGTTACAGGCATTGTTGTTGTCATCGCATGACTCCTTGTTGCATGGATATTTTTTACTGCGCTATGTTGCGCCTGCACAGCCTAATTATCCAGATTAACACAAACCATTAACCTCTGGTTTTCCTGACGGCGATCAAAAAAGCCAGCGTTCCGTAAAGAACCGCTGGCTTTTAAGCACACCGAAAAATGACTTAGCGCGTGACGATCTCACCTGCCTTCCACGCCTGCCACTGCGGTGAGTGCGCACGCAGACGCGTCAGTGATTTCGCAATCAGCGCAATCGCGTAATCGATCTCTTCTTCACTGCTGTAACGACCCAGAGAAAAACGGATTGAGCTGTGCGCCAGCTCCTCATTCAGCCCCATCGCACGCAGCACATAAGAGGGTTCAAGGCTGGCCGAGGTGCAGGCTGAGCCAGACGACACCGCCAGATCTTTCAGCGCCATGATCAGCGATTCACCGTCAACATAACCAAAACTGACGTTAAGCACCGTGGCAGCGCTGTGCTGCAGATCGCCATTAAGCGTTACCGCTTCCAGCTGGCTCAGCCCCTGCCACAGCCTGTCGCGCAGTGTACGCAGCCGTGCCATCTCTTCCGGCATTGTCTCTCTGGCGATGCGATATGCTTCACCCATGCCAACGATCTGATGCACCGGCAGCGTGCCGGAACGCATACCGCGCTCATGGCCACCGCCGTGAATCTGGGCGTCGAGGCGAATACGCGGCTGGCGACGCACATAAAGCGCGCCAATACCTTTCGGACCGTAGACTTTGTGAGCGGAAAAGGACATCAAATCCACCGGCAGCGCAGTGAGGTCGATCGGCAATTTTCCCACGCTCTGCGTGGCGTCAACATGATAAAGCACGCCGCGCGCTCGACACATTTCGCCTATTGCGGCGATGTCCTGAATCACACCGGTTTCATTGTTAACGTGCATGATCGAGACCAGCACCGTGTCGTCGCGGAAGGCAGCGGTCAACTGTTGCAGATCGATCAACCCATTGGGCTGCGGCGTCAGCCAGGTTACGCTGAAACCTTCACGCTCCAGCTGTTCACAGGTATCCAGCACCGCTTTATGCTCGGTCAGGCTGGTAATAATGTGCCGGCCCTTGCTTTGATAAAAGCTAGCTGCGCCTTTGATCGCCAGATTATTGGCTTCGGTCGCTCCTGAGGTGAACACGATTTCGCGCGGGTCTGCTCCGATAAGATCGGCCACCTGATTGCGGGCGACATCGACCGCCTCTTCCGCCTGCCAGCCATAACGATGCGAGCGAGACGCGGGATTACCAAAGGTTCCGTCAAGCGTCAGGCACTGCATCATTTTTTCAGCAACACGAGGATCGACTGGCGTAGTCGCCGCATAATCGAAATAGATGGGTAGTTTCATTGCTCCTGAACTCCGTCAAGCACGCATAAGGTGCTTCATATTATTCCTCCCTGCGCAAACGGCAGAGAGGAAGAGGGTCAGGGTGAATCAGGCGCGCAGGTTGACGTTGATCGTCTCCTGAACACGGCTGTTCTGGAAGCGGCGGTTTTCATGATCCTGACGATCGGCAACGTCGAGGATCTCCTTGTTATTCACCAACTCAGCGAGATTGATGTTATTAAGGAAATCACTGATGCGTTCGCTCAAATCGCGCCACAGGACGTGCGTTAAGCAGCGCTCACCGCCCTGACATCCTTCTTTACCCTGACATTTGGTGGCATCAACCGACTCATCGACAGCGGTAATCACTTCACCCACTGAGATAGCTGCGGCTTCTTTGCCCAACAGATAACCGCCACCCGGACCCCGTACGCTGGCCACCAGGCCGTTTTTACGCAGGCGCGAAAACAGCTGCTCGAGATACGACAGCGAAATGCCCTGCCGTTCTGAAATGTCCGCTAACGGCACAGGGCCATCGTTGGAATGCAGGGCAACATCGAGCATAGCGGTAACAGCGTAGCGGCCTTTGGAAGTCAGTCTCATGGCTTAGCAACCTCAGTCATCTTCCGGATATCAGAAGGGTAACAGTTAACAGATGGTCGCAAGTCTGACATTCCCGAGTGTTTTGGTCAACTATTTACCCTGGTAAAACACTCAACTATTTAACCTGGTAAAACAGTCAACTATTATGCGCGTTTTTTCGCCTTATTTGTCGCCGGTTTTTTTCTCAAATGAGGCCAGCATGCCGCGCAGAATATTCAGTTCATCACGTTCAGGACGCGCACGCGTAAACAGACGACGCAGCTTGCTCATCACCTGTCCAGGATTGCCTTCGCGAATAAAACCGCTGGTCAGCATCATTTTTTCCATGTGCTGATAGAAGCGCTCCAGATCGTCCACTAACGGATACGGTGATTCGCCATACTGCGGACGTTCCTGCTGCTGCGATTGCAGCCACGCCATGCGCACTTCGTAGGCGATAATCTGTACGGCCATCGCCAGGTTCAGCGAGCTGTATTCCGGATTAGCCTGAATCGCGACATGATAATGACACTTTTGCAGTTCATCATTGGTCAGGCCAACGCGCTCGCGACCAAATACCAGCGCCACCGGCGCCTGCTCGCCCTCTTCAACGCTTTTCACGCCGCATTCACGGGCATCCAGCATTGGCCACGGCAGCGAGCGCGAACGCGCACTGGTGCCGACCACCAGGCTACAGCCCGCGATCGCTTCATCCAGCGTGTCGACAATTTTTGCATCGCCAATGACATCACTGGCGCCCGCCGCCAGAGAGATCGCCTGTGAGTCAGGCTTGACCAGCGGATTAACCAGATAAAGGTTCGTCAGCCCCATGGTTTTCATTGCGCGGGCAACGGAACCCATGTTGCCGGTGTGGGAAGTTTCAACCAGTACAATACGTATATTTTGCAGCATAGCAGTCACGGTCAGGAATATAATTGCTCAATGCTAACATAAAAGCAGGACTTTGCCCGAACTCGCTGCTATACTTCGCGCCGTTTTCCCGTTCTTTAACATCCAGTGAGAGATACCGATGCATCCGATGCTCAACATCGCCGTGCGCGCTGCGCGCAAGGCCGGCAATTTAATCGCCAAGAATTACGAAACTCCGGACGCTGTCGAAGCCAGCCAGAAAGGCAGTAATGACTTCGTCACCAATGTTGACCGCGACGCTGAACGCCTGATTATTGAGGTGATTCGTAAATCTTATCCGCAGCACACCATCATCACCGAAGAAAGCGGTGAGTTGCCAGGCGAAGATCAGGATGTTCAATGGGTTATCGATCCACTGGATGGCACCACTAACTTCATCAAACGTCTGCCCCACTTCTCTGTTTCTATCGCTGTGCGCATCAAAGGCCGCACCGAAGTCGCTGTGGTTTATGACCCAATGCGCAATGAACTCTTTACCTCTTCACGCGGCCAGGGCGCTCAGCTCAACGGCTACCGTTTGCGTGGCAGCACCGCTCGCGATCTGGATGGCACCATCCTGGCGACCGGCTTCCCGTTCAAGAGCAAACAGCACGCCACGCCGTTCATCAATATCGTTGGCAAGCTATTTACCCAATGTGCTGACTTCCGTCGCACCGGCTCTGCCGCACTCGATTTAGCCTACGTTGCCGCTGGCCGCGTTGATGGCTATTTTGAGATTGGCCTGAAGCCATGGGATTTTGCGGCAGGTGAACTGCTGGTGCGTGAAGCTGGCGGTCTGGTCACTGACTTTGTCGGCGGCCACGGTTATCTTGCGTCCGGTAACATCGTTGCCGGTAACCCGCGCGTCGTAAAAGCGCTGCTGGCAAATATGCGCGATGAACTGAGTGAAGCGCTGAAGCGCTAAGATCTCTGGCATCATAAAAAAGGCGGAGCATAATGCACCGCCGTTTTTTTTATCGCTGAAACAACGGCCGCAGGCCTCCGGATAGCGCCGGTTCTGCACTGAACCAGAGCAGGCAACCCGCCAGTACCAACAGCAGGCCACCGCTCAGGGCGAGCAGCGGCAGGCCGATGCCGGCATGTCGCGCAGGCTGACGATTGATCTTCACTGCCAGCGCGCGGGCGCTCTGTACCAGCAGCGCCATCGCCGTGACGGTCAGCGCCGTGCCTGCTGCCATCACCAGCGCGGACAACACCCCCCAGTAATAGACGCCCATCACTTTAGCGAACAGTAACATCATCAGCGCCCCGGAACAGGGACGGAATCCCATCGATAACACCAGCAGCAGTTCGGTTTTCCAGCCAACCACCGATGCCAGTTTATGACTGTCGGGCACGTGCTGATGGCCGCAACCACAGTTGGCATGATGAGCGTGATCGATGGCATGCAGCTGCAAAATTCGTGGCCGTGGCTTTAACGCACGCCACAGGGTTTTGCCGTTGCGCCAGCAGAGCCAGACGCCCAGCAACGCCACGAGTAAAAAGCTGCTTTTTTCCAGCCAGTAACTGCTGAGATGCAGCTGCCGCGACGACAGTTGCAGCACCACTAACAGCAACGTCACCAGCGCAATCGCCATCAATCCCTGCATCAGTGCAGCCAGCAAGGTCAGCCGAATGCTGGTTTTTAACTGCGTCGGATGGGTTGCCAGAAAAGTCGCAATCACTACTTTGCCGTGCCCCGGCCCGGCTGCATGTAGCACGCCGTAAATAAAACTGAATCCAAGCAGCGCACCGCCCGCCTGCGCGGGATGCGCCGCAGCCTGTTGCAGCAAGGTGGTCATCTGCTGATGCAGCTGCTTTTGCCAGATTACGCTTTGCAACAGCAGCTGTGGCCAGTAGTGCCAGCAGAGCAGCGCCAGGCCAATAAAACCCGCGGCAAACATCAGCCACGGCCAGCGCACACGCGACGGTGCGGGATGAGAAATCAATGACATGTCAGGGTTACCGTTTGCGCAAACTGTCGGCCTAAGTCCATCTCCTGCGGGGGTGCATCTGCTTTATCCAGTGACAACGCATAAGCCTGCATCGAAGCATCCGGCTTTGGCGTGTGCAGGCTGAGCTGGCACTGCGCTTTCAACGATTCTGGCAGGGTCAGCGCCTGAGCATTGTCGTAGAACATATCGACAAAGTAGGTGGGATCGAAGGTCAGAATGCGATAGGTCGCCTTACGCAGCGGCTGTGGATGCGCCAGCGGCAGGACAAATTCCAACACCGCCTTCGGTCCGGCGCGGGAAAGATGATATTCAGGCGGCAAATTTTTAAATTTAACCGCCTGCTTTTGCTGCCAAAATTCGGTGAAATAGTGCTGACCGAGCACGTTGGCCATTACCTCAGCCGCCAGCTTTTTCCACACTTCGGAACCGGGTTTGGCCTTGCCGGCATCATAAAGCAGATCGGCAGAGGTAATTTCATCCATGGTCCAGATCATTTTTAAGCCGGTGAGCGAATCGCCTTCGGTCACCAGACTGGTTTTTATCGAGATAAAGCTGTGCGGATGCGACCACGCAGAAGGTGAGAGCAGTGCCAGCAGACAAAAGAAGTATTTATGCATAGTAACGTTACAATATAACAATCCATTTTTTATGTATCTATTCTTCAGTAAATATCTGTGACATCACCCGAAGCTCTGAATAAAAGCGGCACAATTCTCTCGGTCTTCACAGGCAGTTTGTCTACGCTTAATGCTGTTATGACTGGCTGGCTGGAATCACACATTATGAGTGCTGCTTCATCGCTTTTCACCAGTTCACAACGCCGTTGTCATCTGCTGTTGTTGCTTTATCTGCCGACTTCCTCGTTGCGTATTGAGCGTCTTGCCGAGCTCAACGGTGTCACCGTGGAAACGGTAAAGCAGGATATTGCTGAGGTGGAAGAGGAGATCCGGCGTTATCACCAGCTCGATCTTCACTGGCCTACGGCTGAAAGCATTGAGTTGCGTGGCGCTGAACTGAACCGACGTCTCTGTTTGCTGCATACGTTGCGGCGCGGCCTGCGCGTGTCGCCCGATTTTGTGCAGCAACACTTTGCGCCCGTGCTGCGACAGACGCTGGGCGAAAAGCGCGTCGATAAAGCGCTATACGATGAAAAGAATTTGCAGGCGCTGATAATGCACTGCGCCCATCGTCTACAGCGCACCTTCGCGCCACGTGACTGCCTGTTTCTGCAGATTTATATGCAGTTTATCCTTGGTCAGGCGACAGCCAGCGAATTCAATGCCACACAGCTGCAATGGCTAGCGGATAAGCCAGAGCGCGAGGCCGCCAGCGAGCTGATCGGTTACTGGCAAAAGCGTTGTTATCCGGTGCCGGTGGAAACTGAAGTCGCCTTCTGGACGCTGCTGTTTTGTCAACTGCACACGCCCGCACTACAGCACGACAGCCATCCCTCACAGCAGAAACTGCAACAGTCAATTGATGCGCTGATTGCGCGTTTTGAACAACAAGCGGGCACGCCGTTTCGCGACCGGACCGGGCTCGGGACTCAGCTCTATTGCCACATGGCACAGGCGCTGGAGCGCTGCCATTTTGACGTCGGCATTGATAATACGTTAACCGAAGAGATTACCCGTCTGTATCCGCGGCTGCTACGAACCACTGCCGTCGTACTGCAACCCTTTGCTGATGAATATTGCATTCGCTTGTCGGAAGAGGAAGTTGGGCTTATTGCGGTGATATTCGGTGCCTGGCTGATGCAGGAGAATACGCTGCAGGAGAAACAGGTGCTGCTGCTAACCGATGACGATCGTCTGCTTGAGCAGGAAATTGAACAGCAGCTGCGCGAAATGACGCTGCTGCCGCTTAATATCAGCTATCAGTCAACGGCGGCGTTTCAGCAACAGGGTGCGCCCAAGGCGGTTTCGCTGGTAATTTCACCTTATGCCATCACCCTGCCGCTCTATTCGCCGCCGCTGGTGCACGCTGAGCTACCGATTAGCGTGCATCAACAGCAGCGCATCCGCTTACTGCTTGAGTCCTGATGAGGTTGCGCGCGGCCGCAGGAACAGCGCCGGTAGCGTGACCAACGCCATTACCCAGAATACCTCGCCATGAATATGCTGAAACAGCACGCCGCAGATCATAGTCATCACCGCTATGCCACCGCCCATCGCCAGTGCGGAATAGGCGGACTGCAGGCGAATCACCTCGGCGCCCTGCCGTGAGGCGATAAAGCGCATCGCCGCCAGATGGCACACCGTAAAGCTGCCACAATGCAGAATCTGCGCCACAATCAGCCAGGGCAGCGCGGTAGTAGCGCCCAATAATCCCCAGCGTACCAGCGCACAGACTGCGGAAAGCAGCAGCAAATCGCGCGCCTGCCAGCGGCAGAACAACCGCCCACTTAGCGCGAATATCACCACTTCAGCCACCACGCCCAGCGACCACAGATAGCCGACCACGCTGGCGGAATAACCCGCCTCCTGCCAGTAGATCGCGCTGAAACCGTAATAGGCGGCGTGCGCGCCCTGCATCAGCGTTACGCAGAGCAGGAAACGCCAAACGCTGTTATCGCACAACATCTGTTTACACGCCTGCCAGCCGCCCTGCTGCTGGGTTCGCAACGATCCTTGCGGCATTGAATGCGGTTTCAGCAGCATGCCGACCAGCAGCGCGGCCAGACCAATGGTCAGCAGCAACAGGATCGCCTGTGCTGACCAGGCGCTGACCAGCATGCCGGTGAGCGCGGAGCTGATCACAAATGCCAGCGATCCCCACAGACGCACCGGGCCATAAACCAGACCAATCTGCTGCGTCCAGGTCGCGGCCAGCGCATCGCTGAGCGGCACCAGCGGTGAGAAGAACAGGTTAAAGCCCACCATGACCAGCAGCAACCAGAGCCAGCTCTGACTGAGCCAGAATCCCACGGCAAACAGCCCGGTCAGCAGCGCCAGCAGACGAAGCGCGGTAACCAGCTGCGCCGGATTTCTCACCTGCGAGGCGATAAACAGGCTGCCGACAAAGCGGGCAATCATGCCTGCGCCCAGCAGCAGACCGATTTTTTCGGGCTCAAGGCCGGTGGCTTTTAACCAGACAGCCCAGAAAGGCAGATAAATACCGTAGGAAAAAAAGTAGGTAAAGTAGGCCAGACCGAGCCAGCGGGCAGAACGAATTGTCATTTTTTCTCCGACAAACAGGGTGCAGCAGCAGCAGATCCAACGCCCAATCCTGTTCAGGCGCATAAAAAAGGACAGCCTGAGCTGTCCTTTAGGAAAACGTTCACTGATTGATTAGGCGTAAACCGGGAAGCGCGCGCAGAGATCTAACACTTTCTGCTTGATGCGTTCACTGGTCGCGTCATCATTGATGTTATCGAGGATGTCGGCAATCCAGCCAGCCAGTTCACGCACTTCGGCTTCTTTAAAGCCGCGACGCGTTACCGCTGGCGAACCGATACGGATACCGGAAGTCACAAACGGACTTTTTGGATCGTTCGGCACGCTGTTTTTGTTTACGGTGATATTGGCACGACCCAGCGCAGCGTCTGCTTCTTTACCGGTGAGGTTTTTGCTGACCAGGTCAATCAGGAACAGGTGGTTATAGGTGCCGCCAGAGACGATATCGTAGCCGCGCTCAATCAGCACTTCCACCATCGCCTTGGCGTTTTTAGCAACCTGCTGCTGATACGTTTTGAATTCCGGCTCCATCGCTTCTTTAAACGCGACCGCTTTACCGGCAATGACGTGCATCAACGGGCCGCCCTGGCCGCCCGGGAACACGGCAGAGTTCAGTTTCTTATACAGCTCTTCGTCGCCGCCTTTAGCCAGAATCAGGCCACCGCGCGGACCGGCCAGCGTTTTGTGCGTGGTGGTGGTAACGATGTGCGCGTGCGGCACCGGATTTGGATACACATCGGCGGCGATCAGGCCGGCAACGTGTGCCATATCCACAAACAGCCATGCGCCGATGCTGTCGGCGATTTCACGCATTTTTGCCCAGTCACAAATACCGGAATAGGCAGAGAAACCACCGATGATCATTTTCGGCTTGTGCTTCTGCGCCTGCGCGGCGAGATCGTCGTAATCGATTTTGCCGGTTTCATCGATGCCGTAAGGCACAACGTTATAGAGCTTACCGGAAAGGTTAACCGGAGAGCCGTGCGTCAGGTGGCCACCATGTGCCAGGTTCATGCCCAGAATGGTGTCGCCAGGCTGCAGCAGCGCAGTGTACACGGCGAAGTTTGCCTGTGAGCCAGAGTGTGGCTGAACGTTGGCGAAATCGGCACCAAACAACTCTTTCGCACGGTCAATTGCCAGTTGCTCAACGATATCGACATATTCACAGCCGCCGTAATAGCGTTTGCCCGGATAACCTTCAGCGTATTTGTTAGTGAGCTGAGAACCCTGCGCCTGCATAACGCGCGGGCTGGTGTAGTTTTCAGACGCAATCAGTTCGATGTGCTCTTCCTGACGCACCTTTTCTTGCTCCATCGCCTGCCATAATTCGGCATCGTAATCGGCAATGTTCATTTCACGCTTTAACATCCGCATCTCCTGACTCAGCTAACAAAAACGGCATTGATTGCCCCTTTCCGGGGCGAAGGGCCACAGTGTAAACGGTTTTCCCAGGCGACGGTAGCCGCAGCCTTTATTTTTACGCAATCGATTGGCATGCTGATTGTCAGCGAACTTTTACGCTTTTTATTGCCGCAGGTGAGAGAGAAAAATTTTGCGCCGGTGGCGATAATTCCGTGCGCATCACGATTTTTGCACCTAATCAGTGCGGCTTTTGCTCGTCAATCACGGCGTGTGCCAGAGAGCAAAAAGGGCGGCAGCACCCAGTGCTCCGCCCTTTCCGTTACTGCCCACGATCGGCGTTTAAATCGCCTCTTCGTCCTCTTCGCCGGTACGAATACGCACCACGCGAGAAACATCAAATACAAAGATTTTGCCGTCGCCGATTTTACCCGTCTGCGCCGTCTTCATAATGGTGTCGACGCAGGTGTCGACGATATCGTCAGCCACCACGATTTCGATTTTCACCTTCGGCAAAAAGTCGACCATGTATTCTGCGCCACGGTAGAGTTCCGTGTGGCCTTTTTGTCGACCGAAGCCTTTCACTTCCGTGACGGTCATGCCGGTAATGCCCACTTCGGCCAGCGCCTCGCGCACATCGTCGAGTTTGAATGGTTTGATAATCGCGTCAATTTTTTTCATAGCAACCCCTTTTTCCCCTCCGTGGTCGGACAGGTGATGTTCAGTATATCTGCTGTGGCGAACTTCCGACATGCGGATGGCCGTTTTCGCCGGCTACGCTACCACATCTGCCCGGCATGCAGGCAACTACTCTTTGAAATCGGCCGCATCCAGCGCATGTCGCGCCAGCAGCTTGTAAAATTCCGTGCGGTTACGACCGGCGAGGCGCGCAGCGTTGGTCACGTTGCCTTTGGTCATCTGTAACAGCTTACGCAGATAGTTGAGCTCGAACTGATTACGCGCATCAGCAAAGGTAGGCAGTGCGCTGTTTTCGCCTGCCAGCGCCTGCTCCACCAGCGCTTCACTGATGACTGGCGATGAGGTCAGCGCCACGCACTGCTCAATAACATTCACCAGCTGGCGCACGTTGCCCGGCCAGTTGGCGCCAATTAATCGTTTCATCGCATCGGTGGAAAAGCTGCGCACAAACGGCTTATGCCGCTCAGCAGACTGACGCAGCAAATGGTTCGCCAGCAGGGGAATATCTTCCGCTCGCTCGTGCAACGCAGGCAGACGCAGACTGACCACGTTGAGACGATAATAGAGATCTTCGCGAAACTCTTTTTTCTCCATCGCCTTGGGTAAATCGCGGTGCGTGGCGGAGAGAATCCTGACGTTAATATCCAGATCGCGATTACTGCCCAGCGGCCTGACTTTGCGTTCCTGCAGAACGCGCAGCAATTTTACCTGTAGCGCCTGCGGCATATCGCCAATTTCATCGAGAAACAGCGTGCCGCCTTCGGCCGCCTGAAACAGCCCTTCCCGCGCGCTGATAGCACCGGTAAACGCCCCTTTGGCATGGCCAAACAGCTCGGATTCCAGCAACTGCTCTGGCAGTGCGCCGCAGTTAATGGCAATAAATGCGTTGCCCGCGCGCGGACTAGCGGCATGAATAGCCTGCGCGAGGATCTCTTTGCCGGTGCCGCTTTGGCCGTTGATCAGTACGCTAACATCGGACTGTGCCACCATTTGCGCCTGCTCCAACAGACGTAACATCTGCGGGCTACGCGTGACGATCGCCTCTCGCCAGCGGTCATCGCTGACCGGCACGCTCTGCGCCAGCGCCTGATCGATCGCCTTATACAGCGCATCGCGATCCACCGGCTTGGTCAGAAAGCTGAAAATGCCGCTTTGGGTGGCGGCGACCGCTTCCGGGATGGAGCCGTGAGCGGTCAGAATGATCACCGGCAGACCGGGAAAGCGCTTTTGAATTTCACTGAACAGCGTCAGGCCATCCATCTCGTCCATGCGCAGATCGCTGATCACCAGCTCGACCTTCTCTTTATCGAGCTGGCGCAGCGCTTCCGGGCCGCTGGCGGCGGTCGTGACCTGAAACCCTTCGCTGGTTAGTCGCATGCCCAGCAAGGTTAGCAGGCCAGGATCGTCATCCACCAACAGCAGCCGCGCGGTATGCTTTGCCATTATTTTTGCGCCTCTTGTTGGTCAGCGTGCGTGTCCGTTTCGTTCTCATCTACCGCCATCATCTCCGCCGATCGCACGCTGCTGTGATCGGAAATATCGGCTGATTTGCGCGTTGAGAGCTGCCGCTCAATATCGGTCAGCCGTTCAAGCTTGTGGCGCGTTTCCGTCAGTTGTTGATACAACGTGCGCTGCTGCTGACGCATCTGATCGAGCTGCGTATCGCTGGTTTGTTGCAGATGGTGATAGCGGGTACGCGATTCAGAGAGATCGAGCTGGGCCGCCTGCTGGGTACGCCATAGCTGCAGCAGTGGCCGGACCGCGCCAGGGTAATCTGTGCTGAAGGCGTCAAGCTGTTCAACATAAGCGCGTCGTTCCGGCGGCGTAACGTTGCCGTTATCCAGTAATATGCCCTGCTTAAAGGCGTTGTCCCAGCTCTCAGCGGGCCAGCGACGCGCTTCAGCACGCGCGGCGGCGGGCGATAATCGCTCGGCGCAGTCGATAGCACGCAGCCAGTACAGCGGATTTTCCATCGCTGAACGGCCCGCGATCGCCCAAATGGCGTCGCAATTCACCGCCAGATAATCAGCCACTTTGCTGCTGGGCTCGGGCAGCGGCTTTACCGGCAGCATGGATGGCGCGGTGCGCTGACAGCCGGTCAGCGCTAACAGACTTAGCAGCATCAACACGGACTTTTTCATACTTTTGCATTCCCGGGAATGGCCAGCAGTTCAAGTCGAAAACAGACCTCATCCGCGTGTGATTTCACCAGATAAATCTCTCCCTGCATGCTTCTGATGCACTCTTTTGCGATGCTCAGGCCTAAACCACTGCCTTTCACCGCGCCTTTGCGCTGCAGGCTTCCCTGAAAAAATGGCTCAAATATCATCGCCTGTTCCTGCTCCGGAATGGGGGGACCGCTGTTAGCCACCTCAACGATAAGATGGCTATCTTTGCGGTAACTGCGTAGCGAGATGTTACCGGATTCGCTGCCGTAGTGCACCGCGTTGGAATAGAGATTATCCAGCACGCGCATCAGCAATGTCGGTTC
Organism: Duffyella gerundensis; assembly: GCF_001517405.1. Classification (NCBI taxonomy): domain Bacteria; kingdom Pseudomonadati; phylum Pseudomonadota; class Gammaproteobacteria; order Enterobacterales; family Erwiniaceae; genus Duffyella; species Duffyella gerundensis. Next base: position 2,876,000 of record NZ_LN907827.1, read on the forward strand.
TGCAAGGCAGAGGTTTTCCTGCAGATCGAGGGTTGTCTGCAGGTGCTTGGCGCGCGCCGGTAAGGTATGCGCACTGACCACGCTGTCGATGATTTTATCCAGCGCGACCGGCTCCAGCGGCGGCGGCCCGTCAGCCAGCTTACGGTTATATTCCAACAGCTGTTCAATCAGGGTTTGTAGATGTTTGCTGCTGTCATCAAGGATGGTTACCACCTCTTTCTGATCGGCAGTTAACGGCCCGACAACCTCATCCGCCAGCAGCTCTGTGCCCTCACGCATACTCGCCAGCGGCGTTTTCAATTCGTGGGAAAGGTGCCGTAAAAACGCGTGTCGCTGTGATTCCAGCCAGGCGAGCCGCTCACTGAGCCAGATGATGCGTTGCACCAGCGAGCGAATTTCGCGAGGCCCCTTGAAAGAGACGCTGCGGCCAAGCGCACGACCTTCGCCAAGGCGATTGATCATCCGCTCGACCGCCTTGACCGGGCCGATAATCATGCGGGTAAACAGCAGCACCATCAGCAGGCTAATCAGAAAAAGAATCAGGGTTTGCCAGCCGAAAATCTGGCCGCGTTCGGCAATGTCGTGCTGCAACTGCAATCCGCGGCTGAATACCGCCTCACGCGTCGCCTGCACCATACGGGCGTTAGTGTCTGAAAAGCCTTCCAGCGCATTCGCGGCTACCGGCACCGGATTGCCATTATCACACTGCACAGTTTTTAGCGCCGCCAGCGAAGCCCGCAGCGTCGGCCACATGCGCAGTTGCGGCAGCATCCCGGCATGCATTTCCAGCATCTGTTCATAGCGAATACGCTGCGTCTGATAGAGCCGCGCCAGCACGGCATCATCCAGCACGCAATACTGACGGTAGCTGCGTTCCAGCTCAAGCGCGGTGCGCGCCATCGCTTCGCTGCGACGCACATCAGTGAGCGTGTTGCGATTGGTATCGGCCGCCTGCTCGCTGAGCGTGGACAGGCTTTCCCAGGCTTGCCATGCCAGCACCAGCAGCGGCAACAGCACCAGTAAAAACGCCATTAGCACCAGCTGGCGCAACGATCGGGGAAACAGACGCCATTTTTTCACGCGGAAATTCCTGAGCTCATCACTGAGGTGATGCTAACCGAGTCATGAACAGGTTGAAAGCGGTGTCGGCGGGATCGAAAACGGCAGACCGAAGTCTGCCGTTCCAGGCCATAGAAGGCCGAATAAGGTGGTGCCTAACTCAACGTTACGCCCGGAATGTGATAATGCTGCAAACGCGCAGACAATAATCGGTTCAGTGGACGACAGGCACCGTTTTTGTGCGTCATTCGAATTTTATGAGCATCTTGACCGCTTGCGCAGGGCATTCATAATCAGGTGAATGAGCAACTGCGATGATTATAGCAACTATCGTGCCAATTTCAATTATTATCTATTAATCAGAAAGTTAACTGGCATTCTCTATCCGCAAGTCTGTTGTTAGCGTGCCCATACCACTCAAAAATGTCACCCTTAAGCGACACCATTAAATCCAAAAATAAAAGGTTAATTAATTCAATGAATTAGATGTCACCTTTTGGCGACACTACCACTGCACTATTGTCGTTATTCAGATACAGGCTCGATTTCCAGCATGCAGGGAACAGTAACCACCTCTGATGTCGTGTCACCGTTCAGCTTGGCCAGCAGCAACGTTGCTGCCGTATGGCCCGCTTCGCTGAATCCGGGGTTAACCGACAGGATATCGGGAAAAAGAAAGGTTAGCAGTGGCGTATGGCCGATGCTACACACCTGCACATCGGGCTGCGGATGCTGCTGCAAATATTTGATCACGCCAAGCGCAATGGTATCGGACGCACAGATCACCGCCTGCGTCTCTTCAAGAATGACCTGCTGCGCCAGTGAATAGCCTTTGTGATAGCTGAGATCGCCGAGTGCCGCAACAGGCGCAATGGCATGACGCTGACACGCATCGAGATAAGCCTGATAACGCAACCGGCCGGTGGTTTCATCACTGAGTTCAACGCCGATAAAGCTGATACGCTGGCAATTGTGCGCTAGCAGATAATCCATCAGCATGGCCACGGCACCGGCATCGTCGTAGCGCACCGTAGTGATGCCAGGATAAGGATGAACCATCAGCACCATCTTCTGCTGCCACGCCGCCAGAAGCTGCGGATCAAGCCCGGCAAAGCCAAACAGAATCACCCCTTCCACATAGCGCTGCTGCAAAATGTTTAAATGGTCGGCCACCAGCGATGGTTGCAGCAGGCTCTCCATGATCAACACATCAAATCCCTGCGCGTAGAGCAGCGGCAGGATGGCGCGCACCGCCTGATTTTCAGAAGGCGAATCGAGCCGCGACAGCACAATGCCGATGATTTTATCGCTCTGTGCCCGCATCGCCTGCGCTGATTTTAGCGGCATGAAGCCATACTGATTAATCACCGCGGCCACTCGCTCGCGCGTACGCTGGCTGACGTTATCCTCATTATTCAACACTCGCGAAACGGTAGACTTGCCAACGCCGCTTAATCGCGCGATGTCTTTAATGGTCAGACGTTGATTAGCCATTACCGTAACGATTTCCTGTTAAAAAATAGAGAGTAAGGCAGTCTATCACCGAACCTTACCAACCTGACTGGCGGCACAAAATAAGCGCAGCGGCAGCGCAAAAGTGTGAGCCATGCCAAAAACGGGAACGTTCCCACTATGATGTCATCACATTGAGTTATATTTTCTGCCCGCAACTTAATTCCCTTATGCTTTGGCAGGTTTTTATGACAAAAAGTAACGTACAGGATGTCGATCGGCTGATTGCGCTGGTGGGTGGACGGGAGAACATCGCCACGGTTAGCCACTGTATTACCCGCCTGCGCTTCGTGCTGCATGCGCCAGAACTGGCCGATCCGCGCGCGATCGATGAATTGCCCATGGTAAAGGGCAGCTTTACTACTGCCGGGCAGTTTCAGGTGGTGATTGGCACCGACGTTGACAGCTGGTTTGCCCTGCTCACACAGCAACTGCCAGCGGGCGATAACAACCGTGATGAGGTTCGCCGCGCCGCACGGGAAAATATGCGCTGGCATGAGGCGATCATTTCGCATTTTGCCGAGATCTTCTTCCCGCTGTTGCCTGCTCTGATCAGCGGCGGCCTGATTCTCGGCTTCCGCAATCTGATCGGCGATGTGCCGCTGTTTGGCGACGCGCCGCTGATTGAAGGTCATCCGTTCTGGAAAAACGCCTATGACTTTTTATGGCTAATTGGTGAAGCGATCTTCTTTTATCTGCCGGTGGGCATCTGCTGGTCAACGGTGAAAAAAATGGGCGGCACGCCGGTGCTGGGTATTGTGCTCGGCATTACGCTGGTGTCGCCACAGTTGATGAACGCCTATTTGCTGGGCCAACAACTGCCAGAAGCCTGGAACTTTGGCCTGTTTAGCGTGGAAAAAGTGGGTTATCAGGCGCAGGTGATCCCGTCACTGCTGGCCGCCATGACGCTGGCGTGGATCGAACTTCGTCTGAAGCGGCTGATCCCTGACTATCTGCATCTGGTACTGGTGCCAGTCACCTCACTCATCCTTGCGGTATTCCTTGCACACAGCCTGATTGGCCCTTTTGGCCGCATGCTGGGCGATGGCGTGGCGTGGGTGGTTAAGATGCTGATGACCGGCAGCTTTGCCCCGCTCGGCGCGGCACTGTTTGGCTTTTTCTATGCGCCATTGGTGATTACCGGCGTGCATCAAACCACGCTGGCGATCGACCTGCAGCTCATTCAAAATCTTGGCGGCACACCAGTGTGGCCGATTATCGCCCTCTCCAATATTGCGCAGGGTTCTGCGGTGCTGGGCATCATTCTTATTGGCCGTAAAACCAAAGAGCGTGATGTTGCAATTCCAGCCGCCCTTTCCGCTTTTCTGGGCGTCACCGAACCGGCGATGTACGGCATCAACATGAAATACCGTTATCCCATGTTATGCGCGATGGTAGGTGCTGCCTGCGGCGGGCTGATTTGTGGCAGCTTCGGCGTGCTGGCCAACAGCATTGGCGTCGGCGGACTGCCGGGCATCCTCTCCATTCAACCCGCATTCTGGCAGATTTTCAGCCTGGCTATGCTGGTCTCGATTGTGGTTCCTCTGCTGTTAACCTCCATGATCTACCGACGCCAGGCGCGTCTGCAGACTGACAACGCAATTTAACAAGGATGTTTTATGCTTGAGCACATTCACTGGTGGCAAAACGGCGTCATCTATCAAATCTATCCACGCAGCTTTCAGGACAGCACCGGCAGTGGCACCGGCGATATTCAGGGGATTATTCAGCGGCTTGATTACCTGCAATGGCTGGGCGTAAGCGCCCTGTGGCTGACGCCCATTTATCGCTCGCCGCAGGTAGATAACGGCTATGACGTCGCGGATTACCGCGCTATCGATCCCGACTTTGGCACCATGGCCGATTTTGAGCAGCTGGTGGCGGAGGCGCACGTAAGGGATATGCGTATCATTATGGACATGGTGTTTAATCACACCTCAACCGCGCACGCCTGGTTTCAGGCGGCCCAGGATCGCAGCAGCCCATGGCGCGACTTTTATATCTGGCGCGACGGCGTGGCGGGCAATCCCCCCAATAACTGGCACTCTAAATTTGGTGGTTCCGCCTGGCAATGGCATGAGGCCAGCGCGCAATATTATCTGCACTCATTTGCGGCTGAGCAGGCGGATCTCAACTGGGAAAACCCGCTGGTTCGCGAGGAGCTGAAGGCAATTTGTCATTTCTGGGCGGATAAAGGCGTTGATGGCCTGCGGCTTGACGTGATCAATCTGGTTTCCAAACACCCCGACTTTCCTGACGATCACGAAGGTGATGGCCGCCGTTATTACACCGATGGGCCAGCCATTCATCAGTTTTTGCAGGAGATGAGCCGTGATGTTTTCCAGCCGCGCGGGCTGATGACCGTGGGTGAAATGTCTTCCACTTCGCTTGCGCATTGCCAGCGTTATGCCCAACTCGATGGTCAGGAGCTGTCGATGACCTTTAATTTTCATCACCTGAAGATCGATTATCCAGCAGGCAACAAATGGGCACGCGGTACGCCTGATATCGTTGGGCTGAAGCGGCTATTCAGTGAATGGCAGCAGGGCATGCACAATCAGGCATGGAACGCGCTGTTCTGGTGTAACCACGATCAGCCGCGCATTGTTTCCCGGCTTGGCGATGAACAGACCGCCTCAGCAAAAATGCTGGCGATGGTGCTGCACGGCATGCAGGGCACGCCTTACCTCTATCAGGGTGAGGAGATCGGCATGACCAATCCACACTTCACTGCGATTGAAGATTATCGCGATGTGGAGAGCCTGAACGCCTGGCGCGAGTTGCGGGAGCGTGGCGTCAGCGAAGCGGACGCGCTGGCCATTCTGGCGCAGAAATCGCGCGATAATGGCCGTACGCCGATGCAATGGCACAGCGGACCACAGGCCGGTTTTACCCGCGGTGAGAGCTGGATAGGCGTTGCCGATAATTTTTCACGTATTAACGTCGCACAGGCCATTGCCGATGATGATGCCGTGCTGCACCGCTATCGCGAACTGATCAAGCTGCGCAAAACGCTGCCGGTGCTGACCTTTGGTGATTATACCGACCTGGCACCGGAAGACGCTGCGCTCTGGTGTTATGAACGCCGCTGGCATCAGCAACGGTTGCGGGTAATCGCCAATCTGTCTGCCGAGCCCGTGTCGGTAGCCGCCGCGCTGGTGCCCGATCTGGCCGACTGGCAGCCGATGTTCGACAGCGACCAGAGCCGCGATTTCTGCAACTGCGGCGAGCTGATGCCGTGGCAGGCTTGCTGGTTCCTGAAAAATTAGGCAAAAAAAAGCCCCGCAGGTTATCTGCGGGCCGATTGGCAGTTGCTCGTTAGCCGAGTTGCTTGCGGGCATTACGGAACATACGCATCCATGGGCTATCTTCGCCCCACTCCTTCGGATGCCATGAGTTGCTCACCGTGCGGAATACGCGCTCCGGATGCGGCATCATAATGGTGACGCGACCGCTTTCATTGGTCACCGCCGTAATGCCGTTCGGTGAGCCGTTCGGATTCGCCGGATAGTGTTGCGTCACCTTGCCGTGATTATCGACAAAACGCAGCGCCACCAGGCCAGCAGATTCCAGCGTGGCCAGATGCTGGCTGTCGCGAACCTCAACAAAGCCTTCGCCATGCGATACCGCAATCGGCATCCGCGATCCGACCATGCCATCCAGCAGCAACGACGGGCTGGCCGCAACTTCAACCAGGCTGAAGCGCGCTTCAAAACGTTCTGACTGGTTGCGTACAAAACGCGGCCAGCTATCACTGCCGGGAATCAGCTCGCGCAGATTTGACATCATCTGGCAGCCGTTGCACACGCCCAGTGCCAGCGTTTGCGGGCGGTGGAAGAAGGTTTCAAACTCATCGCGCACACGATTGTTGAACAGGATCGATTTGGCCCAGCCCTCGCCTGCGCCCAGCACGTCGCCATAAGAGAATCCGCCACAGGCGACCAGCGCCTGCACATCATCCAGACCGCGACGGCCCGCCAGCAGATCGCTCATGTGCACGTCAACGGCTTCAAAGCCCGCGCGATGAAACGCTGCGGCCATTTCGACATGAGAGTTAACGCCCTGCTCGCGCAGCACTGCCACTTTTGGCCGTGCACCCTTAGCGATATAGGGCGCGGCAACATCCTCTTGTGGACGGAAGGTCAGCGCAACGTTAAGCCCGGGATCCTGATCGCTCTGCTTCGCCTCATGCTCCTGATCGGCGCAAAGCGGATTGTCACGTAAGCGCTGCATCTGCCAGGTGGTTTCTGCCCACCAGACGCGCAGGGTAGTACGGCTTTCGCTGTACACCGGCTTATCGCCAGCGGCGATCACAAAGCGATCGCCCTGCGTCGCCTGACCGATAACGTGCACACAATCCGCCAGACCGTGCTGCGTGAAGCACGCCTGCACCGCCGCGAGATCGGCGTGAGCGATCTGAATCACCGCGCCCAGTTCTTCGTTGAACAGCGCGGCCAGCGCATCATTGCCCAGCGCGGCAATATCGACCTCAACGCCGCAATGACCGGCAAAGGCCATTTCAGCCAGCGTGACCAGCAGGCCACCATCAGAACGATCGTGATAGGCCAGCAGTTTGTCGTCGGCCACCAGCGACTGGATGGCATTAAAGAAGCCCGCCAGCTGCGTGGCATCGCGCACGTCAGCCGGTTTATCGCCCAGCTGACGATAGACCTGAGCCAGCGCGGTGGCGCCGAGCGCATTATGCCCTTTACCCAGATCGATTAACAACAGAGCGTTGTCGTGCTGCGGATGCAGCTGAGGCGTGACGGTGCGGCGCACATCCTCCACTCGTGCAAAGGCAGTGATCACCAGCGACAGCGGCGAGGTCATTTCGCGCTGTTCGGTGCCCTGCTGCCAGCGGGTTTTCATCGACATCGAATCTTTACCCACCGGAATAGTGATGCCCAGCGCCGGACAGAGCTCTTCGCCCACCGCTTTCACCGCAGCATAGAGCCCGGCATCTTCGCCCGGATGACCGGCCGCGGCCATCCAGTTAGCAGAGAGCTTCACGCGTTTCAGCGAGCCGATCTGCGTGGCGGCGATGTTGGTCAGGGCTTCGCCTACGGCCAGACGGCCTGAGGCGGCAAAATCGAGCAATGCCACCGGGGCGCGCTCGCCCAGCGAGAAGGCTTCACCGTGATAGCTGTCGAGGCTGGCGGTGGTCACCGCGCAGTTCGCTACCGGAATCTGCCACGGGCCGACCATCTGATCGCGCGCCACCATGCCTGTCACGCTGCGGTCGCCAATGGTGATCAAAAAGGTTTTTTCCGCCACGGTCGGCAGATGCAGCACGCGCTTAACCGCCTCTTCCAGCGTGATGGCGTCGCGTTGCAGCGCTTCACCCGCAGCCTGCAGACTCTCGACGTCGCGCGTCATTTTTGGCGTTTTGCCCAGCAGCACATCCAGCGGCATGTCGATTGGCGTGTTGCCGAAATGAGCATCCTCCAGCGTGAGGTGCAGCGCTTCAGTGGCTTCACCAATCACCGCATAAGGCGCACGCTCGCGCTGACAGAGCTGGTCAAAAAGCGCCAGTTTGTCCGGATCCACCGCCAGCACATAACGCTCCTGCGATTCATTACACCAGACTTCCAGCGGACTCATGCCCGGCTCGTCGTTGAGAATATCGCGCAGGTTAAAACGGCCGCCACGCTCGCCATCGCTGACCAGTTCCGGCATGGCATTAGAGAGTCCGCCCGCGCCAACGTCGTGGATAAACAGAATCGGGTTGGCTTCGCCCAGCTGCCAGCAGCGATCGATCACTTCCTGACAGCGGCGTTCCATTTCCGGGTTATCACGCTGAACCGATGCGAAATCGAGATCGGCATCGGACTGACCGGACGCCATAGAAGAGGCAGCGCCGCCGCCCAGCCCGATGTTCATCGCCGGGCCGCCAAGCACGATCAGTTTCGCGCCGATGGTGATCTCGCCTTTTTGCACGTGATCGGCACGAATATTACCAATGCCGCCCGCCAGCATGATCGGCTTGTGATAGCCGCGCAGCTCCGTGCCATTATGGCTGTTCACGCGCTCTTCATAGGTGCGGAAATAGCCGGTCAGCGCCGGACGACCAAATTCGTTGTTAAACGCGGCGCCGCCCAGCGGCCCGTCGGTCATGATATCCAGCGCGGTAACGATGCGATCCGGCTTGCCAAAATCTTCTTCCCACGGCTGTTCAAAACCGGGAATACGCAGGTTGGAAACGGAAAAACCCGCCAGCCCCGCTTTTGGTTTAGCACCGCGTCCGGTGGCGCCTTCATCGCGAATTTCACCGCCGGAACCGGTCGCTGCGCCTGGCCACGGAGAAATGGCCGTTGGGTGGTTGTGGGTTTCCACTTTCATCAGAATATGCGCCTCTTCCTGATGAAAGTCGTACACGCCTTTTTCCGCATCGGCATAAAACCGGCCTACCGCCGAGCCTTCCATTACCGCGGCGTTGTCTTTATAGGCCGACAGCACGTAATCCGGGGTTTTCTCGAAGGTGTTTTTGATCATTTTAAACAGCGATTTAGGCTGCTTTTCACCGTCAATGATCCAGTCGGCGTTAAAAATCTTGTGGCGGCAGTGCTCAGAGTTAGCCTGCGCAAACATGTAGAGTTCGATGTCGTTCGGGTTGCGCCCCAGCCGTTCAAACGCGGTTAGCAGATAGTCGATCTCATCATCAGCCAGCGCCAGGCCCAGCTTGCGGTTCGCCTCTTCCAGCGCAACGCGGCCTGCGCCCAGCACATCAACGCTTTGCAGCGGCTGCGGCTCATGGTGTGCGAACAGCTGTTCAGCCTCGGCGAAATCGGTGAATACGGTTTCCATCATTCGATCGTGCAGCAGTGCAGCCAGCTGCTGCCACTGCGTCTCGGTCAGGCTGGTCGCCTGAAGATAAAAAGCCATACCGCGCTCAAGCCGTTTTACCTGGGGCAAATCGCAGTTGTGCGCAATATCAGTGGCTTTTGATGACCACGGAGAAATGGTTCCCGGACGCGGCGTAACCAGCAGCAAACGCCCTTGTGGCGCATGCTCAGCAAGAGAAGGACCATATTTTAGAAGGCGTTGCAGACGGGCTTTTTCTTCCGCATTCAGCGCAGTGCTGACATCGGCGAAATGGACGTACTCGGCGTAAATATCACTCACTGGCAGGTGAGCATCCTGAAAGAGCGACAGCAGTTTGGTAATACGAAATGCCGACAGAGCGGGCGAACCACGCAGAATTTCCATCATAAAGATCTCTCGTCTCGAAGCGCCGGGCGACGACGCTTCTGTGGGCGCAACAGGGGAAAACGGGCGGTATTATAGAGAATCGACCCGCGTTACGAAACCGTTTGCGCATTATTTCTCGCATGCGGGATTTGGCTGAATTTTGCGCAAAACATGCTTTATAAGTTGCTCTGGTCCGGTGAGTTGCGCAAAATGCTCCACGCTCTGGGAATCAGCACATTAAAAAAACTGCCTAAAAAGACAGAGGCCTTTGAGCCGCCGAGAGATAAACATTTGAAACGCCTAAAATTTAATTACCTGCTGATCGGTCTGATCACCGTGCTGCTTGCTGTAGCGCTGTGGCCTGCGATTCCCTGGTATGGGAGTGCGCAAGACAAGATTGCAGAGATAAAATCGCGGGGAGTGCTGCGTATCAGTACCATCAATTCCCCGTTGACTTACTACACCATTAATAATGCACCTGCGGGAATGGACTATGAACTGGCAAAACGTTTTGCGGATTATTTAGGCGTCAAGCTACAGGTAACGGTTCATCAGAACCTCAACGAGCTGTTTGACGACCTTGACGATGGCAAAGCCGATCTGCTGGCAGCAGGTCTGATTTACAACAGTGAACGACTGGCACGCTTTCGCACCGGTCCCAGCTACTATTCGGTTTCGCAGCAGCTGGTTTACCGAATCGGTAAGCCGCGCCCGAAAAACATCGGCGATCTAAAAGGTCGGCTAACGGTGGCGTCTGGCTCTGCCTATTTGTCCACGCTGCGCAGCGTTAAAGAGCAGGAATATCCTGATCTCGACTGGGCGATCTCAACCGATCAAAGCCCCAAAATGCTGTTGGAAGCAGTTGCGGATGGCAAGCTTGATTACACCATTGGCGATTCGGTGACGGTGGGCATGCTGCAACGCATTCATCCGCAGCTGGCGGTCGCCTTCGATATTACTGACGAAGAGCCCGTCACCTGGTATATGCAGCGCGAGCAGGATGACAGCCTGAATGCCGCCATGCTCGACTTTTTCAGTCAGATGGGCGAAGAAGGCGCGATGGCGCGACTGGAAGAGAAATATCTCGGCCACGTCGGCACCTTCGATTACGTCGATACGCGCACTTTCCTGCGCGCCATCGATAACACGCTTCCTGATATCAAACCGCTGTTTGAAAAGTATGCCAGCGCCATCGACTGGCGACTGCTGGCGGCAATCTCTTATCAGGAATCGCACTGGAATCCGCAGGCGACGTCGCCAACCGGCGTGCGCGGTATGATGATGTTGACGCGCAATACCGCCGACAGCCTGCAGGTTGCCGATCGGCTGGACGCAGAACAAAGCATTCGCGGCGGCAGTGAGTATTTACGCCGGATGATGGAGAAAGTGCCAGAAACCGTGCCGGAAGATGAACGCATCTGGTTTGCCCTCGCCGCGTATAACATGGGCTATGCGCATATGCTGGATGTGCGCAAACTCACCGCGAAGCAAGGCGGCAATCCCGACAGCTGGGCCGACGTTAAGCTGCGCTTGCCTATGCTGAGCCAGAAACGCTATTACACGCAAACCACCTATGGCTACGCGCGCGGGCATGAAGCCTACGCCTATGTGGAGAATATCCGTAAGTATCAGATCAGTCTGGTGGGATATCTGCAGGATCAGGACAGGAAGCTGGCGCAGCGCGCTGCAACCGAAGCGGAGCTGGGCAAAGGTTATCCGGCCGTGCAGCCGGACATTGCGATGAATTAATTCGTTTTACTGGCGAGGCGTAGCGCGCGCTTCTGTTCACGGCGCATACGAAAGAAGTCACTTAGCATTGCGGCGCACTCGCTAGCCAGCACGCCGTGCTCGATAGTCACCTGATGGTTCATGCCAGGATGGCGCATGACATCAAGCAGCGATCCCGCCGCGCCGGTTTTCTCATCGCGGGCGCCAAACACCAGCCGCGTGATGCGGCTGTGGATCATCGCTCCTGCGCACATAACGCACGGCTCGAGCGTGACATACAGCGTGGTGTCCAGCAGCCGATAATTCTCCAGCACCTTGCCGCCCTGGCGCAGCGCCATCATCTCGGCATGCGCGGTGGGATCGTGCTGGCCAATAGGCCGGTTCCAGCCTTCACCAATCACGCGTTCGCCCTGCACCAGCACCGCCCCAACCGGCACTTCGCCCTGCTCCCAGGCGCGCTGGGCCAGACCGAGCGCATGGCGCATCCAGTGTTCGTCATTCAACTCGCTCACCCTGCTCTCCGGCACCATAAAGCGCGGCATTATAACGGCATTACCAATAAACTCCAGCCGCCTTACTCCAGCTGCTGCAGCTCACCCTGCGGCGTGACCCGCCAGCGGTGCTGGCAGAAAAACAGCAGCGGGTTATCCTGTTTGCTGTCGCTGTAACCGCTGTAAAGCTGGAGCGGCGTGCCGATTTGCTCCTCCAGCTGAGCCACTTTTTCATGGCCCAGACAGCGCATGGCGAGCACGCGTCCGCCTGCCCCACGACGCATCTGGCTGGCGATAAGTTTGACACGTGGCAAAAAGGCGGAATCGAAATAGACTTTCTCCACCAGCGGCTGCGGGGAGCCGGTGATCAGCCAGACATCCGCGTCTTCGCTGCTGAGGTAATCGGTCAGACGCTGCTGTACCACCGGAAATGCGGTAACACGCTGGCGAAACCAGACGGCGAACGCCTCCTCGCGCGCCAGCAGCTGCCGCTCGCTATGGCCAAAGGTAATCGCCCATAACAGCAGGCTCATCGGCCAGCGTGCCGCGCGGCCTTTAATCAACAGGCCCAATCCGATTACCGGCAGCAGCGGCACCACCAGCAACAGATTCAGCGGCTGACGCCAGAGAAGGTAGCGCATAAAGGTGCCGAACATATCCTGCTGATGCAGCGTGCCGTCCAAATCGAAAAATACTACCCGTCGTTGCGTACCTTTTGTCAAACCGCTCTCCTTTGGGTTTACCTGTTTATTGCAGCTACAAGTGTAGCCCTCAACCGCCGTCGGGGAAAAATTGATGATTCACCCCGCCGACCGCTTTTAATTCTCGTGATAAAGGCCGTTAACGAATAGATTATTCGTTCAGTGCCTTTGTGGCGTCGCATTATCAGAAACAGCCGGTCTACACTTACCGATAGTCCGCTGTTTGTCTTCGATAAAGGAAAGAGTATGAGTTGTTTGCTGCGAATCCGTCAGCTTTATCCGCGTCTGGCGATCAATGAGCGGCGTCTGGCTGATTTTCTGCTGTCGCAGCCGGAACAGGCGCGCCATCTCAGCTCGCAGCAGGTCGCGGAAGAAGCGGGCGTCAGTCAGTCGAGCGTAGTGAAATTTGCGCAAAAGCTGGGCTATCGTGGCTTTACCGCGCTGAAGGTCGCACTGAGTGAGTCGCTGGCTGATAAAGCCGCCATCACCGTCTATAACCAGATCCTGAGCGATGATTCGCTAAAGGTGGTAGGTGAAAAGCTGTTAACTGAAAAAACGGCGGCTATTCGCGCCACGCTTGATATCAACAGCGAAGAGAGGTTGCAGGAGATGTTGCAACTGCTGAAGCAGGCGCATCGCATTGTGCTGGTGGGCATTGGCGCATCCGGCCTGGTGGCCAAAGATTTTTCATGGAAGCTGATGAAAATTGGTCTGAATGCAGTGGCTGAACAGGATATGCATGCGCTGCTGGCTAGCGTGCAGGCATTGCAGCCGGACGATGTGCTGTTAGCGATCTCTTACAGCGGTGAGCGGCGCGAGATTAATCTGGCGGCTCAGGAAGCGCAGCGCGCCGGTGCCCACGTGCTGGCCTTTACCGGCTTTACGCCGAACACGTTGCAGCAGCTGGCATCGCACTGTCTTTATACGGTGGCGGAAGAGCAAAACTCACGTAGTGCCGCTATCTCATCAACCAGTGCGCAGCTGGCGTTGACCGACCTGCTGTTTATGGCGCTGATCCAGCACGATCCCGAACGCGCCTCCAGCCATATCAGGCAGAGCGAAGCGCTGGTAAAAAAGCTGGTTTGAACCGGATCAGCACGTATAATAACCGTGCTTTTTGTCCTGTTATTGATTGAGTGAAAAATGGCGCTGCTGATTACTGAAAAATGCATTAACTGTGACATGTGCGAACCTGAATGCCCTAATCAGGCGATCGCCATGGGTGCGGCGATCTACCAAATCGATCCGGCGCGCTGCACGGAATGCGTGGGCCATTACGATGAACCTACCTGCCAGAGCGTCTGCCCGATTAACCATACGATTATTAGCGATCCGCTATGGCAGGAGAGCAACGACGCGCTGTGGGACAAATTTGTACGGCTTCACCCCTGATTAGCTTTCGATAATCACCGTTGCACAGGCGTAGTTGCGCTCATCGGCCAGCGTCACGTGCACATGCTGAACGCCGAGTTTCTCCGCCACCACCGCGGCCTGCAGAAAAAAGCGCAGGCCCGGCTTGCCCAGTTCATCGTTGTAAACTTCAAACTGATTAAAAGCCAGGCCACCACGAATGCCGGTGCCAAACGCTTTGGCGGCAGCTTCTTTCACCGCAAAACGCTTGGCGAGAAAACGCACCGGCTGCTGGTGCGCCTGATACTGCTGCCATTCGTGATCGCTGAGCACGCGCCGGGCTAGCCGATCGCCGGAACGTGAAATCACGCCTTCGATACGGGTGATTTCAACAATGTCAGTGCCCAATCCTAAAATGGCCATTACCGACGCGCTTCCCGCATCAGCTGTTTCATTTCGCGCACCGCTTCCGCCAGACCGCTAAACAGGGCACGACCAATAATGGCGTGACCAATGTTCAGCTCGTGCATTTCCGGCAGCGCTGCAATCGGCTGTACATTATGATAAGTCAATCCGTGGCCCGCATTGACCTTGATGCCTTTGGCTGCGGCATAGGTTGCGGCACTGGCAATGCGCGCCAGCTCTGCGTCACGGGCGCTGCCCTCAGCAGCCTCGGCATAGGCACCGGTATGAATTTCGATGTAAGGCGCGCCAGCAGCAGCGGCGGCATCAATTTGCTGATGATCGGCATCGATAAACAGGGATACCAGAATGCCAGCATCGGAAAGGCGCTTAACGGCATGGGTAATTTTTTCCTGCTGTCCGGCTACATCCAGCCCACCTTCGGTGGTAACTTCCTGACGTTTTTCCGGCACCAGGCAACAGAAATGCGGTTTAACATGGCAGGCGATGTTAACCATTTCATCGGTGACTGCCATTTCCAGATTCATACGCGTCTGGATGGTTTCCCGCAGGATACGCACGTCGCGATCGGTGATGTGGCGGCGATCTTCACGCAGATGCACGGTAATACCGTCTGCACCCGCCTGTTCAGAAACAAAGGCAGCCTGCACCGGATCGGGATAGTGGGTGCCGCGCGCGTTACGCACGGTAGCGATGTGATCGATATTGATACCTAATAACAGCTCAGACATGACCATCCTCATTCGTTTTCACGATCCAATACGGTGTAAACCAGGCGGTTTCACCGTGACGTTATTCCTGCGGCGGTGGCGTCACCGCTCGCTTTTTGGGCACAAACTGGCGGAACAGCTCATGGCTCTTCAGCGGTTTACCACCAAGATAGGGTTTTAATGCGATGCGGGTAAAGCGTTTAGCGGCTCGCAGTGTGTCAGCATCGGGAAACTCACGCTGGCACAATGCCATCAGCTGACGCCCGGTGAAACTGCGGTTATTAACCACCAGGCTGGCAATAAAGCCCTTCTCTTCACGATAGCTGTAGGTCATCTCATCGCTGACCTCTTCGCCGCTGCCAGCGCAGTGCAGAAAATCAACGCCATAACCAAGATGGCCCAGCAGCGCCAGCTCGAAACGGCGCAGCGCAGGTTCAGGGGAACCTTCGCCAGCGGCCAGCTGTTGCAGACAGTGAAGATAATCAAAGAAGAGTTCGGAAAACGGCGTTTCCGATTCCAGTACGCGGGCCACCAGCTCATTGACGTAGAGGCCGCAGTAAAGGGTAATGCCCTGCAAAGGCAGTGCCAGCGATACCGCTTCGGCGTTGCGCAGCGTTTTCATTTCGCCACGACCGCCCCAGCGTACCAGCAGAGGAGTAAAAGGTTGCAGAGCGCCTTTCAGATTTGAACGCCGGGAACGCGCGCCTTTTGCCAGCACGCGGACCCGACCCTGACCTTCAGTGAACAGGTCAAGGAGCAGACTGGTTTCACTGTAAGGGCGACTGTGCAGAACGAATGCGCGTTGCCAGCCTTCCATTCAGCTCAACTCTCAGAGATCGTCGACGTAGCCCAGGCTGCGCAACGCACGTTCGTCGTCCGCCCAACCAGATTTCACCTTCACCCACAGCTCAAGGTGAACCTTCGCCTCAAACATCTCTTCCAT
This sequence comes from Duffyella gerundensis, assembly GCF_001517405.1. Taxonomy (NCBI): domain Bacteria; kingdom Pseudomonadati; phylum Pseudomonadota; class Gammaproteobacteria; order Enterobacterales; family Erwiniaceae; genus Duffyella; species Duffyella gerundensis. The sequence continues at coordinate 2,892,105 of NZ_LN907827.1, forward strand.
ATCTTTACGCGCTTCAATACCGATGGTTTTGATTTTTGAGCCTTTATTACCGATAACCATTTTTTTCTGGCCTTCGCGCTCAACCAAAATCAGGCCGTTGATATCGTAACCACCGCGCTCATTGGTAATGAAACGTTCGATCTCAACCGTTACCGAATAAGGCAATTCAGCACCGAGGAAACGCATCAACTTTTCACGGATGATCTCGGACGCCATAAAGCGCTGTGAACGGTCGGTGATGTAATCTTCCGGGAAATGATGGTCGGCAACGCGCAGACGTTTACGAACGATTTGCGCAATGGTATCGACGTTCTTGCCGCTTTCCGCGGAGATCGGCACCATATCCATAAAGTCCATCTGCTGGCTGAGAAACTGCATATGCGGCAGCAGAATCGACTTATCAGTAATATTGTCGACCTTGTTGATCGCCAGCAGCACCGGCACTTTGTTATCTTTCAGCTTGTTCAGCACCATCTCGTCGTCGGCGGTCCAGCGCGTGCCTTCCACGACAAAGATCACCAGTTCAACGTCACCGATAGAACTGCTGGCCGCGCGGTTCATCAACCGGTTGATGGCGCGTTTTTCTTCCATGTGCAGGCCGGGCGTATCCACGTAGATCGCCTGATAGACGCCTTCGGTATGGATGCCCATGATGCGGTGACGGGTGGTCTGCGGTTTGCGCGAGGTGATCGATACCTTCTGCCCAAGCAGCTGGTTTAACAGCGTCGATTTACCGACGTTGGGGCGGCCGACTATCGCAATAAAACCGCAGTAATTCTCTTGTTCGCTCATTCGAGTCCTAACTTAATCAGCGCCTGTTCGGCCGCTGCCTGTTCAGCTTTACGACGGCTGGAGCCTGTGCCAACCACAGGGTCCGCCATGCCGCTCACCTGACAGTGAATGGTAAATTCCTGGTCGTGCGCTTCGCCTCTGACCTGCACTACCAAATACGATGGCAGCGGTAAGTGGCGTCCCTGCAAAAATTCCTGCAGGCGCGTTTTGGGATCTTTTTGTTTGTCACCCGGGCTGATTTCATCCAACCGTGACTGATACCAGCTGAGGATTAGCCGCTCGACATTCTGAATATCGCTGTCGAGAAAAATGCCGCCAATCAGCGCTTCTACGGTATCGGCGAGAATAGATTCGCGACGGAAACCGCCGCTCTTTAACTCACCAGGCCCGAGGCGAAGACATTCGCCAAGGTCAAACTCTCGTGCCATTTCCGCCAGCGTATTGCCGCGCACCAGCGTGGCGCGCATACGGCTCATATCACCTTCATCCACACGGGGAAAACGGTGATAAAGCGCGTTAGCGATAACGTAGCTGAGAATAGAGTCGCCTAAAAATTCAAGACGCTCATTGTGTTTGCTGCTGGCACTGCGGTGCGTGAGTGCCTGCTGCAACAGATCCTGATGAATAAAAGTGTAGCCCAGTTTACGCTGGAGCTTAGTGATTACGATGGGGTTCATGCGATACCAATTTCTGTCATGCGACTATCTACTCTGCATACGGAACAGGGCTGAAAATCCAACACTAGCAGTTTCGTGTGCAGTGGTTCCCCGAAGGGAACCAACCTTGTTTCTGGCCGTTCAGCACGGGCGCAGAATTAATGGATGCCACCGATGCGGCTGAGGCGAACGCCAGTTGGCCATTCTCCCTCTTGCTTCTCGAAACTCATCCAGATTGCGGTGGCTTTACCCACCAAATTTCTTTCCGGTACAAAACCCCAGTAACGGCTGTCCGCGCTGTTATCACGGTTGTCACCCATCATGAAGTAATGCCCCTGCGGCACAATCCACGTCGCCTGCGGCTGACCCGGCTGCTGATAATACATGCTTGCCTGGCTTTGTGCCTGAGTGACCATCAGAATATTGTGCGTCACGTCGCCCAGCGTCTCTTTGCGCGTGGCCAGACGCAGTCCGCCCGGCATGGTTTTATCCTGTGGCATCTGATAAAAACCGTTGCCCGCTTCGTTGCCGCCGTAACCACTGAAGGTCTGGATGAAATCACTTGGCTGAACGTCAGAGTAAGTTACCGCCAGCGCCCGTGTACAGCCGCTGCCCTTGCTGCAATCCGGCGTGATAGTGACCGTTTTGCTGTCGGGATCGTAACTCACTTTGTCACCCGGTAAGCCCACTACGCGTTTGATGTAATCCACGCTCGGATCTTTAGGGTACTTAAATACCGCGACATCGCCACGCTTTGGATGACCGGTGGGAATCAGCGTCGTTTGCGTAATCGGATCTTTAATACCGTAGGCAAACTTCTCTACCAGGATAAAATCACCGATCAGCAGCGTCGGCATCATAGAGCCAGAAGGAATCTGAAACGGCTCATAGATAAACGAACGCACGATAAACACCACGGCCAGCACCGGAAACACCGATGCTGTAGTTTCCACCCAGCCCGGCTGTTTCGCCACGCTGCGCAGCGTTTTATCATCCAGCGCATCACCGGTCTGAGCCTGTGCTAACGCCTGTTTCGCCCGACGTTCTGGTGCCCACTTGAAACGATCGATACACCATACAATGCCGGTGACGAGCGTTGCGATAAACAGAATCAGGGCGAACATGTTTGCCATGGAATTTCCTTATTTGCTGTCTTTACCGACATGCAGAACGGCAAGGAACGCTTCCTGTGGCAACTCAACGTTACCCACCTGCTTCATGCGCTTCTTACCATCTTTCTGCTTCTGCAACAGTTTCTTCTTACGGCTAACGTCGCCACCATAGCATTTGGCAATAACGTTTTTACGCAGCTGTTTCACCGTTGAGCGGGCAATGACGTGGTTGCCAATTGCGGCCTGAATAGCGATATCAAACTGCTGGCGAGGGATCAGATCTTTCATCTTTTCCACCAGCTCGCGGCCACGATATTGCGAATTGTCGCGGTGAGTAATCAGCGCCAGCGCATCGACACGCTCGCCGTTAATCAGCACGTCAACACGCACCATGTCAGAGGTTTGAAAACGTTTGAAGTTATAATCGAGCGATGCATAGCCGCGCGATGTTGATTTCAGACGGTCGAAGAAGTCGAGAACCACTTCCGCCATCGGAATCTCATAGGTCAGCGCAACCTGCTTACCGTGATAAACCATGTTGGTCTGCACGCCGCGTTTTTCGATACACAGCGTGATCACGTTGCCGAGGAATTCCTGCGGCATCAACATGTGACACTCCGCAATCGGCTCACGCAGTTCCGCGACGTTGTTAAGCGGCGGCAGCTTGGATGGGCTATCCACATAAACCGTTTCACCCGCGGTGGTTTCAACTTCATAAACCACGGTAGGTGCGGTGGTGATCAGCTCAAGATCGTATTCACGCTCAAGACGTTCCTGAATGATCTCCATGTGCAGCAGACCAAGGAAGCCACAGCGGAAACCAAAGCCCAGCGCAGTTGAACTCTCTGGCTCATAGAACAGCGACGCATCGTTCAGGCTTAACTTGCCCAATGCATCACGGAAAGCTTCGTAATCATCTGAGCTAATTGGGAAAAGCCCGGCGTAAACCTGTGGCTTAACCTTTTTAAAGCCCGGCAGCGCTTTGTCTGCAGGATTACGCGATTGCGTTAAGGTATCACCGACGGGGGCGCCCAAAATATCTTTAATGGCGCAAACCAGCCAGCCAACTTCTCCGCACTTGAGCTCGTTGGTATCGACACGCTTTGGCGTGAAGATACCCAGACGATCGGCGTTGTAAACCTGGCCGGTGCTCATGACTTTAATTTTGTCGCCTTTGCGCATGGTGCCGTTTTTAATACGCACCAGCGATACCACGCCAAGATAGTTATCAAACCAGGAGTCGATAATCAGCGCCTGTAGCGGGCCATCCGCATCACCCTGCGGCGGTGGAATATCGCGCACCAAACGTTCCAGCACTTCCGGTACGCCAACGCCGGTTTTAGCCGAGCAGCGCACCGCATCGGTGGCATCGATGCCAACGATATCTTCAATCTCTTCTGCTACGCGCTCAGGGTCGGCTGCTGGCAGGTCGATTTTATTTAAAACCGGCACCACTTCCAGGTCCATTTCCATTGCGGTATAGCAGTTAGCCAGCGTCTGCGCCTCAACGCCCTGCCCGGCATCCACTACCAGCAATGCGCCTTCACACGCCGCCAGTGAGCGGGACACTTCATAAGAGAAGTCGACGTGGCCTGGCGTATCGATGAAGTTGAGCTGATAAACCTGTCCGTCTAACGCTTTATAATCCAGCGTGACGCTTTGCGCTTTAATAGTAATGCCACGCTCGCGCTCCAGATCCATAGAATCCAGAACCTGAGAGGCCATTTCACGTTCGGTCAAACCACCGCAAATTTGAATCAGGCGATCGGAAAGTGTGGATTTGCCGTGATCGATATGGGCGATGATGGAAAAATTTCTTATATGCTTCATTTATATGAATATCTTCGCGTATAAAATCAGTTGAGCATCTGAGCCAGACGCATCTGCGGAGAATGTATATCTCCCGCTATCCTGTCAGCCTCGTTAATGACGACGCATATTACACTGTTAGCGTCCGTCACGAAAGAAAGTAACTTGTCTGTGTACAAGAGATTACGGCAGGTAAGATGAAAAAAGGCTGTTCGACAGCCAGCCTGGCAAGGGAATCGCTAAAGATCACACTTTGCTTTCCACGCGCAGCGCATCCGGCGGCAACGCTATGGACAGAATAACGGGTTGAAACGCCTCGCGGTGTCCCAACCGTAATGACAACCCTTTGGCAACGATAAAGCCCGCCACGCCGCCAAGCAGCGCACCGGTTGCGGCCGCCAGATCGCTGCCAAACAGCATCTGGAACAGGCCCGCCACGGCAAAAAGGCCGACCAGCGGCGTCATATAGACCAGCAGTGCCGAACTTAACAAACTGCTTTCCCGAATGCCAATCTCAATCCGTTGGCCAGGTGAAAGTGGCTTTTCACTGTTAATTTGCATCACGTGCGCGTTTTTTGGCCCTAACTTATTCAGCATGGCGCTGCCGCAGCCTTTACGCGCTGAGCAGCTGTTGCAGGTTGTTTTAGCTTCGGTGTGCAGCGTGGCGATGCCGTCATGCCAGGCGACAACGGTGGCCCATTCTCTCATCATTGTGGCGTACCTAAGTTGATGCTGTCAGCAATACGTTTTGCCGTTGTCGGCGGAAGCTCGCCTACGACCATAATTTCCTTATTATCGCGTATTTCAATTTGAACGGTACGACGTCCAGTGCGCAATAGCTGCGCAGAACTGCCTTTATCTGCCGGGCTGACGTTTACCGAGAAGCTAAACAGGCCATCTGAATAGAGCCGCGACTCGACTGGCTTGTTAAGCGCCGGCAAGGTACGCCGATTTTGCGACACTTCGCGCATGCCCGCTGGTAACCAGCCAGGCTGCCAGCTGAGCTTAACCGGACCGCTATCCGGCACTGAAAGTGACGGCGGCAAATTAGCCTTTTGTAAGCCCTGCATCAGACCGCGAACGCCCTCATCGACGGCAAAACTTACGACGCGATATTGCTCAAGCGTTTCGCCGTCACGATCGAGCAAATCGATCCGCAGCGGCAGCCGGGTTTCGCTGTCCAGCCAGACAATATAGCTGTAACGCGTGCCGTCCCGGGCAACAATGCGTACCACTTCGCACAGCTGATCGGCGATGCGCGTGCGACCGACCGGGACAAAATCGTAATAGCTGGCCAGCTGTTGGAAATCGGCATAGATCAGCGACGGCAAAGCATCAATAATGTGCTTACCGGGCAGGGAGAAAGGCTCAAGGCCTGGCTCAAAATAGCTGATGTCGTTGCCACGTTGGATGATTTCACGACGTGGACCATCCATCTGCAGTAGCTGGGCATAAATTTTATTATCCAGCACGGCATGGCGATAACGCAGTGATTCGATGCCAAGGCGCGAAACGTTGATAAAGGCGAGTTCGTAATTGAGAGACTGGCTGGCCTGTTCCATCTGTTGTAACAACGCCCCGGAAGCAGAAGTTTGCGCCGGGGCGATGGATGGATACAGCAGGCAGCCGGTCAGCAAGCTAACGGCGTACCAGATGTGCTTCATTACTGCTGCTGAATTCCTAATGACTGATTGCCGGGAACCTGCGCCTGAGCCTGCTGTGGCGCATTCTGCTCAAGCTGGAACTGGTTAGAGTGCAGACGACGCTGCAACTCATAATCCTGCAGCATCGCATTAACGCGACGACGCTGATCCTGAACCTGCTGATTAGCACTGTTGGTGTCGAATGCATCCGAGGGAACCCCCAGGCTTACCGGCGACGCTTTGCCCATCATCGGCAGCGTGTTAAACACCGGCGCGTCAGAGGCGGAAGCGGCATTATCAGGTTGGTTGTAGTGCTGCACACCAACGATAACTGCCAGCGACACACAGGCTGCAAGGCCGACCTGCGTAATCTGCGCGGCCCATGGGCGCATGCGCTGCAGGAAGGACATCTTCTGCCAGTGAGCAGGTTCTGGCTGCGCTTCAGGGATGATGTGGCTCACCTTATTGACAGGTTCGTCAGCAATTGCTGCCGCTACACGCGCAGAAATGTCGAAATGAAGGACATCACTAACATCACCGCGCATTGTGTCGCGGATCAGATGATAGCTTTCCCAACTTTTTTGCAGTGTAGTGTCTTTAGACAAGGCGGATAAAACTTCGTTATCCAAAGTTTCACCATCCATCAGAGCGGAAAGTTTTTCTTTCTGCATGTCTCAGTACCCTTCCTGTAGCCGTTATCGTTAACGTTGGATAAGCGGTTGAACTTTATTATCGATGGCCTCTCGCGCACGGAAAATACGTGAACGGACCGTTCCTACCGGGCACTCCATGATAACGGCGATCTCTTCATAGCTGAGGCCGTCGAGCTCGCGAAGCGTGATCGCCATACGCAAATCTTCCGGTAGTGATTCAATGGTGCGAAAGACGATCTGTCTCAATTCGTCAGACAACATTAAGTTCTCAGGGTTCGAAATTTCTTTCAGTGCGCCTGCACTTTCAAAGTTTTCCGCTTCAATAGCATCCACATCGCTGGAAGGTGGACGGCGTCCCTGAGCAACCAGATAATTTTTTGCTGTATTGACCGCAATGCGGTAAAGCCAGGTATAAAAAGCGCTGTCGCCACGAAATGATTCTAGCGCACGATAGGCTTTAATGAATGATTCCTGTACCACATCCGGCACATCGCCTGAGGGAACGTAGCGTGAAACCAGGCTCGCCACTTTATGCTGGTATCGGATAACCAGTAAATTGAATGACTTCTGATCTCCCTTCTGCACACGCTCGACGAGAATTTGATCCGTTAATTGCTCGCTCATCCGAGGTAACATCTCCCCAAATTTTTTTCCACGCGCTGGTACCCACCTGTCATTTGATTTTTTGAGCAAGCCTGCGATTAGAGCCAGGTTTAGCGTGTAAGTTCATTTTTGCCACCGTTAATCGTCGCTCGCAAGCGTGACATCGTCTGGCGATGCCCGTGCGGCCGAAAATACGTTTAGCCGATTGCTGCGCAGAGTAGCGCATAGAGACCACTTTTTCATCTGTAAATCGCTTATATTGCCTGACATCGCTAGCGCTGGCGGTTGTTTACGCCATCTAAGCGCGGCACGATGCGCTTGTTTACCCCCTTCAAGATGAAAATTGCTTTTTTTCCGGAAGCAAATCGACATATGCTCAGCAAACAACCTGTTTAGTAAATTAAACAAAATGACTGATTCTCATCAATACAGCTGTGATGTCCTGATTATTGGCAGCGGTGCGGCTGGCCTTTCCCTGGCGCTAAGAGTCGCAGAAAAACATAAGGTTATCGTACTCAGCAAAGGTCCGGTTAACGAAGGATCGACGCTTTATGCACAAGGCGGCATCGCGGCAGTGTTTGATGAAAATGACAGTATCGATGCGCACATCGACGATACGCTGATTGCTGGTGACGGCATTTGTGATTCTGAAGCGGCTGCTTTTGTGGCACACAACGCGCGGCATTGCGTGCAATGGCTCATCGATCACGGCGTCATGTTTGATAAAGAGACGCCACTTAACGGCGAAGAGCGTTTTCATCTGACGCGCGAAGGGGGCCATAGCCACCGTCGAATCTTGCACAGCGCGGATGCCACTGGCCATGCAGTGGAAACCACGCTGGTCTCACTGGCGTTAAATCATCCCAATATCCGTCTGCTGGAACGCTTTAATGCCGTTGATTTAATTCTTTCCGACAAGCTGGGCTTGCCGGGTGCACGACGCGTTACCGGCGCATGGGTCTGGAATCGGGATAGTGAACGCGTTGAAACGTGCAGCGCCCGCGCAGTGATTCTGGCGACTGGCGGCGCAGCAAAAGTTTATCAATATACAACGAATCCCGATGTCGCTTCCGGCGACGGCATCGCGATGGCCTGGCGAGCAGGCTGTCGAATTGCCAACCTGGAATTTAATCAGTTTCACCCAACCTGCCTGTTCCATCCAGAGGCACGCAATTTTTTACTCACCGAAGCACTGCGCGGAGAAGGCGCCTTGCTGAAGCGTCCTGATGGCAGCCGTTTCATGCCTGATTTTGATCCGCGTGCAGAGCTGGCGCCACGTGATGTGGTGGCTCGCGCAATCGATCACGAGATGAAACGCCTGGGCGCTGACTGTATGTACCTCGATATCAGCCATCAGCCCGCCGATTTTATTCGCGCGCATTTCCCGATGATTTGTGAAAAATTGCAGACGCTGGGCTTTGATCTGACGCGCGATGCTATTCCGGTGGTGCCAGCAGCGCACTACACCTGCGGCGGCGTGATGGTTGATCAGCACGGCAGAACCGACGTTGATCAGCTCTATGCCATTGGTGAAGTGAGCTACACCGGTCTGCATGGTGCGAATCGCATGGCCTCGAATTCCCTGCTGGAATGCCTGGTTTATGGCTGGTCAGCCGCAGAAGAGATTGCCCGCAGCCTGCCACCCGCAGAAATCGCCGTCACGCTGCCGGCCTGGGATGAGAGCCGGGTGGATGATTCCGATGAGCGTGTGGTGATTCAGCATAACTGGCATGAGCTACGGTTGTTCATGTGGGATTACGTCGGCATTGTGCGCACCACCAAACGTTTACAGCGGGCGCAGCGGCGCATTGCCATGCTGCAGCAGGAAATCGAGGAATATTATTCACATTTCCGCATCTCCAACAATCTGCTGGAGTTGCGTAATCTGGTTCAGGTGGCTGAACTCATGGTGCGCTGCGCGCTGGAGCGAAAAGAGAGCCGCGGACTGCATTATACGCTGGATTATCCGCTACAGCTGGCGCAAAGCGGTCCAACCATCATTGCGCCAGCGACCTACATAAACAGATAATAATCGCGCGTCAGGCTGCAATACTCTTCTGAATAGCGCTGATCGGGGCCACGAATCACCATGCGCTCCAGCAGCTGTTCGCCTGGCTGTGGTGAAATCGCCAGCATAACGCGATGCGGCAGGCGCTGCGCATTGTCGGCAATATCATTACGAAAACGTAAATGCCAGCCACGCGCTTCTGCCATCAGAACAAAAGCTTCGCCCGCCTGCGCCGGCAGAATCACACAGAAAAACCCCTCTTCTTCAATGAGATTTTCAGCGCAGGTCAGCAGCGTGTGATGATCGAGCGTATCGGTATAACGTGCCGCGGCGCGCTGCGGCGAAGCGCATTCGGTGCCGGGCGCAAAAAAAGGCGGGTTGCTGACAATCAGCGAGTAGCGCTTGTCGCAGCTGGCGGCCCAGTCAACGACGTTACGGTGATAAACCGTCATACGTGCGGCCCACTGCGACTGAGCGACATTGTCGCTGGCCTGCTGTGCCGCCTGCTCGTCCAGTTCAACCGCATCAATGTGGCACTCTTCGCCGGTGCGCTGTGCCAGCATCAGGGCGATCAGTCCGCTGCCGCAGCCGATATCCAGTGCATTTTTGACATTGCTGACCGGCACCCACGCGCCCAGTAATACGGCATCGGTGCCCACTTTCATCGCGCAACGATCGTGAGCGACAAAAAACTGCTTAAAGGTAAAACCATCACGACGTAACTGCGATTTTTGCTGAGACATGTACACTACCTGAAACGGAAACGGCGCTAGCATAGGACAAAGAATCGCAGGTGAAAAGCGATCTGTTATGCACAAACAGATGAAGATCCTGCGCAAAGTGTCTATAATCGGCGCCCCAAACTGAGGTAGACCATGACTGTAACCACTTTTTCCGAACTCGAACTTGATGATAGCCTGCTGGAAGCACTGCAGGACAAAGGCTTTTCGCGCCCTACCGCCATTCAGGCTGCGGCCATTCCACCCGCACTGGAAGGTCGTGACGTTATGGGCTCGGCGCCAACCGGTACCGGAAAAACGGCCGCTTACCTGCTGCCCGTGTTACAGCACCTGATCGACTTCCCGCGTAAAAAATCGGGCCCGCCGCGCGTACTCATTTTGACCCCAACGCGTGAACTGGCGATGCAGGTTGCCGATCAGGCACGCGAACTGGCCAAACACACCCATCTTGATGTCGCCACCATTACCGGCGGCGTGGCTTACATGAACCATGCTGAAGTGTTCAGTGAGAATCAGGATATCGTGGTTGCCACCACCGGCCGCCTGCTGCAATACATTAAAGAAGAGAACTTCGACTGCCGCGCCGTTGAGACACTGATCCTTGATGAAGCCGATCGCATGGTGGATATGGGCTTTGCCAACGATGTCGAAACCATCGCGGGAGAAACTCGCTGGCGTAAGCAAACGCTGCTGTTCTCTGCCACGCTGGAAGGCGAAGCGATTCAGAATTTTGCAGAACGCCTGCTCAACGAGCCGGTGGAAATTGAAGCCGATCCTACCCGCCGCGAACGTAAGAAAATCCAGCAGTGGTATTACCGCGCGGATGACGTTGAGCATAAAACCAAGCTGCTGATTCACCTGCTCAAACAGCCAGACGTCACGCGCTGCATCGTGTTTGTGCGCAAACGCGAGCGCCTGCATGAACTGGTTACCTGGCTTCATCAGGCGGGCATCTCCAGTTGTTATCTGGAGGGCGAAATGGTGCAGGCAAAACGTAACGAAGCGATCAAGCGTCTGAGCGAAGGCCGTGCCAACGTATTAGTAGCAACCGATGTTGCTGCGCGCGGTATCGATATCGAAGAGATCAGCCACGTCTTTAACTTTGATCTGCCACGTACCGCTGATATCTATCTGCACCGTATTGGCCGTACCGGTCGCGCGGGCCGCAAAGGCATTGCGATTTCACTGGTTGAGGCGCATGACAACGTGCTGCTCGGCAAAATCAGCCGTTATGTGCAGGAACCGTTAAAATCTCGCACAATTGATGAACTGCGGCCTTCAACGCGCCCGCCGAGCGAAAAGCTGAAGGGCAAGCCGTCGAAGAAAGTGCTGGCCAAGCGCAAAGATAAAAAAGAGAAAGAGAAAGAGACCGATAAGCCGCGTGTCAAACTGCGCCATCGCGCCGTGAAGAATATCGGCAAACGCCGCAAACCCAGCGGCAGCGAAACGGCAGAAAAAGGCGAATAATTCATCGCGCCTACAAAAAAACCGCCCTTTCAGGCGGTTTTTTTATGGCTTAAGTCAATATTATCAGCATCAGCCAGCTGAACAGAAAGCAAAACCTAAAAAGCCTCGTTCTTCAGCAGCATCTCTTGCACCGGGAATAAAAAAACATCATTTATTCAATACGATAAAAACAAAGTTAGCTGCTTACTTTTCCATCCGCTGCTACGTTTTTACAAACTTTCAGTAAAGGTACGCGCAATCACATCGCGCTGCTGTTCAGGCGTTAGTGCATTAAAACGCACCGCATAACCTGAGACACGAATGGTCAACTGTGGGTATTTTTCTGGATGTTTTACGGCATCCTCCAGCGTTTCGCGACGCAACACATTGACGTTCAGATGCTGTCCACCTTCCACCAAAACCTGCGGACGCTGCTCAAGTGGTACTTCCCGATATTCGATGTTCCCCAGTTCACTGAGTGGCACCAGCTGGTCTTCGCTGTAATCCGCTTTTGCGCAGACACAGCGCGCCTGTTGTGTTTCGTCATCCAACAACCAAAAAGAGTGCAGCAATGCGTCATTGCTGGCTTTAGTAATTTGAATTCCACTGATCATACTTGCCTCCAGGCATCAGGCACGGCCAATAACGCCGTGCGATAACATCATTAAGACTGCCTGGTATAGCAACATGGGCGGTTGCTATCATTGATGTAAATCAACGCGTAATGAACATGCAGAGGCAGAAGGCATTAAGTCGCTGTTTTTAGTAAAGTCAGGCTATGCTTTTTTAGAATCGGTTTTGGCATCGAACACACATGCTAAGCTGATTCACTATCTGACTGGAGAGATGTTATGAGTGAACTGACCTGGCACGACGTGCTGGCAGAAGAGAAAGAGCAACCCTACTTTAAAGAGACGCTGGCGCTGGTTGCACAGGAACGGGCGGCAGGAAAAACGGTTTATCCGCCACAGCAGGATGTTTTCAACGCGTTTCGGCTGACCGAACTGGGCCAGGTCAATGTGGTTATTCTGGGGCAGGATCCTTATCATGGTCCGAATCAGGCGCATGGGCTTGCCTTCTCGGTGCGTCCCGGCGTGGCGGTGCCCCCTTCGCTGGTCAACATCTACAAAGAGCTGCAGAGCGAATTCAGCGACTTTGAGCGGCCACAGCACGGTTTTTTAGAAAGCTGGGCAAAACAAGGTGTGCTGCTGTTAAATACGGTGCTCACCGTAGAAGCCGGTAAAGCCCATTCGCATGCGCGATTCGGTTGGGAAACCTTTACGGATAATGTAATTGCGGCGATAAACCAGCATCGGGAAGGGGTTGTATTTCTGCTGTGGGGTTCGCATGCTCAGAAAAAAGGCGCGATTATCGATCGGGATCGCCATCATGTGTTGCAGGCTCCCCACCCTTCGCCGCTGTCGGCACATCGCGGCTTTTTAGGCTGTGGTCACTTTGCAACCGCCAACGATATTCTGGCTAAAGCAGGTAAGAAAGCCATCGACTGGCAACCGCAGTTGCCAGCCTGATCGGCTTGCCTTCCTACGCGCGTATTGCGCGTAGGAAGCAAAAGGCGCGTTACGCTTTTGCTTTGGCAACCGCAACCATCGCCGGACGCAGCAGACGGCCATTCAGCGTATAACCACGCTGCATCACCATCATGACGTGGTTAGGTGCCACCTCTTCCGATTCCATCATCGACATCGCCTGGTGGATATCAGGATTGAACGGCACGTTGGTTTCACCCACCACTTCAACGCCATATTTACGAACGGCGTCTAACAGTGATTTCAGCGTCAGTTCAATACCTTCAACCATCGACGTCAGCTCAGGATTGGCTTTATCAGCCACTTCCAGCGCACGTTCAAGGCTGTCGATAACCGGCAGCAGCTCGTTGGCAAACTTTTCCAGTGCAAATTTATGGGCTTTCTCAACATCCAGTTCCGTACGACGGCGAACGTTTTCGATTTCTGCCTGCGCACGCAACTGGGCATCCCTTACGCCGTTCTGTAACTGAGCAAGCTCAGCTTCCAGTTGCGCAATGCGCTCGTCGCGCGGATCCGCTTCTGCCGCATTTTCAGTGGCATCGTTCTGCTGCTGTTCAAGCTCAACGTCTGTTGCAGCCTGCTCGTTTGGGGTGTTCTGTTCTTTAGTCATGGAAATCTCCGCGTTTTTTCACAATCACTCGCTGGTTGGCTTATTATGGGGATCAGAATTGTGGTTTCAAGAGAAGCCATCACATTGTCTGGCCACTTTGGCCTGAGAGGACACCAGCATAATGAACGCCCATTTCAAATGCATTGGCATTGTCGGACATCCACGCCATCCCACTGCGCTAACCACGCATGAAATGCTTTATCGCTGGCTGACGGATAAAGGCTACGAAGTCATCATTGAGCAGCAGATTGCGCGTGAACTCTCACTGGAAAATGTAGAAACCGGCTCGCTGTCGGATATTGGCCAACGCGCCGATCTGGCGGTAGTCGTCGGCGGTGACGGCAATATGCTGGGCGCTGCGCGGGTGCTGGCGCGCTATGACATCAAGGTCATTGGCATCAATCGCGGTAATCTCGGTTTTCTGACCGATCTCGATCCCGATAATGCGCAGCAACAGCTGGCGGACGTGCTGGAAGGCCATTACATCGTTGAAAGCCGCTTTCTGCTTGAAGCGCAGGTCTGCCGTGATGCCTGCTCACCGCGCATCGGTACCGCGATCAACGAGGTGGTTCTGCATCCGGGTAAAGTGGCGCATATGATTGAATTCGAAGTCTATATTGATGAGAACTTCGCTTTCTCCCAGCGTTCCGATGGCCTGATTATTTCTACGCCGACCGGCTCAACCGCCTATTCGCTTTCTGCTGGCGGTCCTATTTTAACGCCGTCGCTGGACGCCATCGCCATTGTGCCGATGTTTCCGCACACGCTCTCTGCCCGACCGCTGGTGATTAATAGCTCCAGTACCATCCGCCTGCGCTTTTCTTCGTTACGCAGCGACCTGGAGATCAGCTGCGACAGCCAAATTGCCCTGCCTATTCAGGAAGGCGAAGATGTGCTGATCCGGCGGAGCGATTACCACCTCAATTTGATTCATCCTAAAAACTACAGCTATTTCAACACGCTAAGTTCAAAACTCGGCTGGTCAAAAAAATTGTTCTAAAAAAGCGATCCAGCTATTTACTGGTTAAAAAACCAGTTTATACTGTATGAAAAACCATATCTGTTTTTCTATACAGGAAGGCATTATGCTGGCACAGCTTACCATCAGTAACTTCGCTATCGTTCGCGAACTGGAAATAGATTTTCAACGCGGTATGACAGCGATTACCGGAGAAACCGGCGCCGGAAAATCGATCGCTATCGATGCACTTGGTTTATGCCTTGGCGGCCGTGCCGAAGCGGATATGGTTCGACAAAATGCGCCGCGTGCCGATTTGTGCGCGCGCTTTGCGTTAAAAGATACGCCAGCGGCCCAACGCTGGCTGGAAGAAAACCAGCTCGATAACGGCAGTGAATGTCTGCTGCGTCGCGTCATCAGCGCCGATGGCCGTTCACGCGGTTTTATCAACGGCACGGCGGTTCCGCTTTCGCAGCTGCGCGATCTGGGTCAGTTACTCATTCAAATCCATGGTCAGCATGCGCATCAGCTGTTGCTCAAAGCCGATCACCAAAAAAATCTGCTGGATGGCTATGCCGATCAGCCGGTATTGCTGCAGGAAATGGCGGCACGCTACCGTTTATGGCATCAGAGCTGCCGCGCGCTGGCGCAGCATCAGCAGGCCGCGCAGGAACGCGAATCCCGTCGTGAACTGCTGCAATATCAGCTTAAAGAACTCAACGAATTTGCACCCGTTGCCGGTGAATTTGAAGCGATTGACGAAGAGTACAAACGCCTGGCAAACAGCGGGCAGCTGCTCTCAATCAGTCAGCAAACGCTGCAAATGCTGGCCGATGGCGATGACAGCAACCTGCAAAGCCAGCTCTACAGTGCTCGCCAGATGCTGACTGAACTGGTCAGTCTTGATGCTTCGCTGGGCAGCGTGCTGAGCATGCTCGAAGAAGCGGCTATTCAGATGAGTGAAGCGAGCGATGAGCTGCGCCATTACTGCGATCGTCTCGATCTCGATCCCAACCGCATGTATGAACTTGAGCAACGCCTGTCGCGCCAAATCGCGCTGGCCCGCAAGCATCACGTTTCACCTGAAGAACTGCCTGTTTTTCATCAGCAGCTGTTGTCGGAAGAAGAACTGCTTTCTCAGCATGAAAGCGATCAGGGTTTGCTTGCCCAACAGGTTGTTGAGCATCATCGGGCGGCGCAGGAAACCGCGCAGGCGCTGCATGAGAGTCGCCTGCACTTTGCGCAGGAGCTTGAGCAGCTGATTGCCGAAAGCATGAAAACGCTCTCCATGCCGCACGGCAAATTCATTATCGATGTTCAGTTTAATGGCGATCAGCTTACCGCTGAAGGCGCCGATCGCATTGACTTCAAGGTCAGCACCAACCCCGGTCAGCCGGTGCAGGCGCTTTCTAAAGTGGCGTCGGGCGGTGAACTGTCACGTATTGCGCTCGCCATTCAGGTGATTACTGCCCGTAAAATGGAAACTCCAGCGCTGATTTTCGATGAGGTCGATGTGGGTATCAGCGGTCCAACCGCTGCGGTGGTGGGGAAAATGCTGCGCCAACTCGGCGAGTCCACGCAGGTAATGTGCGTGACTCACCTTCCGCAGGTCGCTGGCTGTGGTCATCAGCATTTCTATGTCAGCAAAGAAACTGACGGCAACATGACCGAAACCCACATGCAGCCGCTGGACAAACGCGCACGCCTGCAGGAACTGGCACGTTTGCTGGGAGGCAGCGAGGTTACTCGCAATACGCTGGCCAACGCCAAAGAACTTTTGGCCGCGTAACGTCGCACTTTTTTTTATCCCTGGGGTCATATGCTTGCTCTGTAGAGGTTCCCATCAACTGAAAGGTCTATTATCATCGGCAGCTTGTCGCCTGAGTTAAACCTGGATACCGTAGACAGAGTTCAGAATTTGATGGCATACGAAACGGCCTCGACACCGCTCCTGAGCGACAGACAGCTGAAGAATACAGGCATGAAGAACATCTGCTGCATCCCTTTTAAAGGCGATTGAGTAAGCAATGATGCCTGTGCAGACGGCGCTTCAGGTGGTGATCAAGAAGGCGGTTGGCCCTATAAAAGGAATGATAAATGCGCTGTAAAACGCTGACTGCTGCTGCAGTGGTACTCTTAATGACAACGGCTGGTTGTTCGACGCTGGAACGAGTGGTTTACCGTCCGGATATCAACCAGGGGAATTATCTGGCTGCTAACGACGTTGCGAAGATTCATCAGGGCATGACGCAGCAGCAGGTTGCCTATACGCTCGGCACGCCAATGATGCGCGATCCGTTTGGCAGCAACACCTGGTATTATGTGTTCCGTCAGGAACCGGGTCACGAGAAAGTAAAACAGCAGACGTTGACGCTGACTTTTGACAGCAAAGGCGTGTTGACCAACATCAACAACAAGCCTGCGTTAACTGACCACAAAGGTTAATCTAACGCGAGCACAAAAAAAGGCGCCTTTGCGCCTTATTTTTTTGCCGATTTTTCAGCGCGTTGCCGACGTAACTCTTTCGGATCGGCAATCAGCGGACGGTAAATTTCGATACGATCGCCATCCTGAAGTTCATCAGTCAGCTTTACGGGCCGACTGTAAATGCCGACTTTGTTTTTCGCCAGATCAATATCCGTCCGAACAGATAAAATGCCGGATGCCTGAATCCCCTGCTCAACTGTACTGCCTGCGGGCAGCGCTATGCGATAAAGATACTGCTTTTGCGGCAGCGCATAGGCCACTTCAACGGCGATATCAGGCACTGTAAACCTCTTTTGCACGGTGAGTAAAAGCCTGCACCATGTTGTTCGCCAGTTCTTTGAAGATACGACCGAACGCCATTTCCACCAACATGTTGGTGAACTCAAAATCGAGGCTCAGCTCAACTTTGCAGGCATCTTCGCTTAACGAAATAAAGCGCCAGCCGCCGGTCAATTTACGGAACGGGCCATCAACCAGTTGCATCTGGATGCTCTGGTTATCCTGCAAGGTATTACGCGTGGTAAACGTTTTACTGATACCTGCTTTAGACACATCTACTGACGCAGTCATCTGATTGTCTTTCGCGTCAAGAACGCGACTTCCCGTGCAGCCTGGCAAAAACTGTGGATAGGCATCCACATCATTAACAAGTCGATACATCTGCTCAGCGCTGTAAGGCACGAGTGCAGAACGGCTAATCTGGGCCATAACAGTTCCTGTTCATCACAAAACACACTAATAATAACATTCTCAGCAATCAAACAAAAATTCCTTGCCGATTTTGCCATGCTACAATACCGCTTTTATCTCGTGCATATTGGTCACGGGATGCCATTCATTGCGATCTGATATAAACTACGTGGCACTATGACAAAGAAAAAAGCTCAAAAACCCGGTTCTGCTACCATTGCCCTTAACAAACGCGCCCGCCATGAATACTTCATCGAAGAAGAGTTTGAAGCTGGATTGTCGCTACAAGGATGGGAAGTCAAATCTCTTCGTGCAGGCAAGGCCAACATCAGCGACAGCTATATCCTGCTGCGCGATGGTGAAGCCTTCCTGTTTGGTTCAACCTTTCAGCCGCTTTTGGTTGCCTCCACTCACGTGGTTTGCGATCCGACGCGCAGCCGTAAACTGCTGCTTAATCAGCGTGAGCTGGATTCGCTGTATGGCCGCGTAAATCGCGAAGGTTATACCATCGTGGCCCTCTCGCTTTACTGGAAAAACGCCTGGATCAAACTCAAAATCGGCGTGGCTCGCGGTAAGAAAGAACACGATAAGCGTGACGACATCAAAGAACGTGAATGGAAGCTCGATAAAGCACGTATTATGAAAAAAGCACAGCGCTAACCCACTGGTAACGGTAGATGTTTTTCTGCTATACTGCGTAACAGTACTTGGGGCTGATTCTGGATTCGACGGGATTTGCGAAGCCCTAGGAGCATGCCGAGGGGCGGTTTGCCTCGTAAAAAGCCGCAAAAAAATAGTCGCAAACGACGAAAACTACGCCCTAGCAGCTTAATAACCTGCTAAGAGCCCTCTCTCCCTAGCCTCCGCTCTTAGGACGGGGATCAAGAGAGGTCAAAACCAAAAGAGATCGCGTGAATACCTTGCCTGGGGTTGCAGCGTTAAATCTAATCAGGCTAGTTTGTTAGTGGCGTGTCCATCCGCAGCTGACAGGCGAATGTAAAGATTGGACTAAGCATGTAGTGCCGACGGTGTAGTAATTTCGGACGCGGGTTCAAATCCCGCCAGCTCCACCAAATTCTTGATCGATGGCCACCAGAACCATCCGATGAAGTCCTGAAAGCCCGCAAGGCGTAAGCCCTGCGGGCTTTTTTGTTTTCTGCCCTGACCATTCTTTCTGCTCCTTCATCCTCACGTTTCAAAGTCAGAGACAATTACACATCGCAAACGTCGCACTGTCCGAGTGTCGTATGCTCAATCACCTACAGCAGCCAATACGCTTCGAAGTGAGCAACGTATTGCAATGTCAGCGATAGTGCACGGGTCATCTACATACACCAATGCGACACGGCATAGATCTCACTCCCCCGCATCAATAAACCGGCCTTTATCAAAATAGTGACCGTTATTTATCTCTCCAGCCAAATATTCCCCTTATCTGAATCCGTCACGCATCGCCTGTAAAGTTCGAGCGGCTCTAACGCACCGCGCAGCTATTCACCACAGCATTCCCGGGAAAGTGGCAGGCAAAACACCCCTTACTATGCAGGAAGTCCAACCTGAACGCTTTTCTCCCTCAATAAGGAAAATAACAATGACGCCTCTCCGCCTTGCTTACGCCGCATTATCACCAGATGCCTATAAAGGGCTGCTTGCCACCAAAAAGGCGCTCGAAACCAGTTCGCTGGGCAAGAACCTGATTGAGCTTGTTTACCTGCGCATATCACAGATTAACGGCTGCTCATTCTGTCTGGAGATGCATAGCCAATCCCTGCGTGCCGGAGGTGAAAATGTGGCTAAACTTGATGCGCTGGCAGGCTGGCATGTCAGTGCGCATTTCAGTGAACGCGAGCGCGCAGCCCTTCAGTGGAGCGAATCCCTGGTTCACGTCGCTGACACCCATGCGCCAGATTGTGATTACGATAATCTCAGGCCGCATTTTACCGATCGTGAAATCGCCGATCTCACCTTTGCCGTGGCCTTAATGAGCGCCTTTAACCGGCTGGCAATTGGCATGCGCCAGTAAGCGCAGAACACGCAGGCAACGCCGCCAGTGAACCACCGCAACGCGCGTTATTGCGCGGTACAGGTAACAGGCGGAGAAGCGCTCCCCCGCAAGCCTCTCTCACGCGTTACAACTTTCCTGCCTGGCGTGATCGCTCTGGTCGCGCCAGGTTTTGTACTCCGGTTTGCCATAGCCGCTCTTTCAACCGGCTTATGCCAGTGCGCAACTGGCTGTCGACAGCGGTTGGCAAATTCATGCATAGCCAGGAAATCGTCAATGAACAGCGCCGGAATCCAGCCAAAGCGCGCTTTTTCCTTTAGAATGACTCTCTCAACTGAGAATGTGCCCATTTTTTTCCAGTATCGCCATCTGGTTATTGATACGAAAAGTGGCTGAAATGAGGTATAAAGCCGCATGAAAATCCCAAACAGAATCCAACCGCTGGTCGATGATGGCCTAATCGACGACGTCATCCAACGCCTGAAAAGCGGTAAAGAAGCAGACGTTTACACCGTGTTATGCGGTGACAAAATCCAGTGCGCCAAAGTCTATAAAGAAGCCACCCAGCGTAGCTTTAAGCAGGCCGTGCAGTATCAGGAAGGCCGTAAGGTGCGTAACTCGCGCAACAGTCGCGCCATGCAAAAAGGTTCTAAATTCGGCCGCAAGCAGCAGGAAGAGTCCTGGCAGATGGCGGAAGTAGAGGCCCTGTTTCGTCTGGCCGATGCCGGCGTGCGCGTGCCGCAGCCTTACATGTGTATTGATGGCGTGTTGCTGATGGAGTTGGTCACCGATGCGGAAGGCGGCGTTGCACCTCGCCTGAGCGACGTGACCCTGAGCGAAGAGACCGCCCTTGCCGACTTCGACACCATGATCCGTAACATCGTGCGCATGCTGTGCGCCGGCCTGGTGCACGGCGATTTGTCGGAGTTCAACGTGTTACTCGATGCGCAGGGGCCGGTCATTATCGACCTGCCGCAGGCAGTGGATGCCGCGGCCAACAATCACGCTCAATCGATGTTTGAACGCGATGTTAATAATATCACCGCCTACTACGGTCAGTTCGCGCCGCAGCTGCTGACAACGCGCTATGCCAAAGAGATTTGGCTGCTGTACGAAGATGGCAAGTTGACCCCGGAAACCGTGCTCACTGGCACGTTTACTGAGCAGGAGCACAAGGTGGATATGGATTCCCTGATGGATGAAATTATCACCGCAGAAGATGAGTATTATGAACGTCAGCGGGCAAACCGAGAGCGCGACGAGCAGTAATCCGCCGCTGTGCCCTGCCCGACAAATAAAGCCCGCCCGGCATCAGCGCCTGGCGGGCTTTATTGTTGCTGTCGACCACGTTGCTCACACAGCGCTTATCGCCAGTTCACCTTCTCCGCGGCCTGTTCTGCCAGCGGAAGCAGGATACCCTGGTTATGCACGGCAAAGGTCACCAGCTGAGCCATCTCTTCACCCTGCTGCTGGGCCAGCGCGCTGGAAAATGCCTGATAGTGTGGGCTGGAGGTCAGAACACTCTCTTTGTCGGCAATGCTGTGATACAGAATGAAACCTGCAATCAGCGTCACGCCCAGTGAGGCGAGGCGAATGGTGCGCTCCTGACGTGGTAGCAATGCCGCCAGCATGCGGCCCACAATCAGGATCACGGCCAGCGCGTTCAGCAGAATTAAAATACCGCCCACCACAATCGTCAGACCGGCGCTGTAAATCACCGTCATCAACAGCGTTTTCATGTCCCGATCGGCTTTTAGCGGCCTGGCTTTCAGCGGCGTCAGCACACCGCTCGCCAGCTGCACATTTTTTAACGCCATCAGCTCGCCGGGTTCGACAGCCTCAGGCTGCACGCCAAACAGCTTCGCCAGCTGCGGCGTTTTTTTATCCACCAGCAGTTTGTTCAGTCCCAGCACGCTATTTTTTTGCGCCACCGGCATCGCCGCCACGGCATCAGCCAGCGTAGTGAGCATCCAACTTTTCGAGGCCCAGGCGCCGCCCGCTGCCAGCGTGAGCATCAGCAAAACCACCGCGAGGCTGTTTGCCCGGATACGCTTTAGCAGCGGCTCAAGCACCAGCACCGCCAACAGCAGCGCGATGCCAAGGCTGGCCATCAGCCAGAAGAGAAACGGCGTCGCGCGAAAAATATCAATGTCCCTTGCGGCCCAGAGCACGCAGAGGGAAAACAGCAGATAAAGCCCGACCGCCAGTAACAGCGCCAGGTTAAGCGACAGCGCGGTATAAGAGCGTGTGACGGGCGGCGAGGCAATTTGCTCGCCAAGCGGTGAAAGCGTGGTCATGTGAATTCCATTTACGACGTATAAAAAAAGCCTGAGCGATCAGATCGGCGGCGTGCCCAGCGAGCCAAGCAGCTGCTCGGCATCACTGATGCTGTATTGCGCATTGTGTATCGACATCGTGGCGCGTTCGGCAAAATCGGTAGCACGCTGCTGAAGCAGCAGTGATTCACCGGTAACTTCCTCCAGTGAATGCATACGCATGCGCGCCTGCGTCAAATGCTCATCACCGATTCTGATCGCCTGTTGCACGGTGTGCAGATGGAGCCGCGCCCGTTTGAGAATATCGGTGGCCTGATAAGAGACCTCGTTCAGGCCGGACTGATGCGTTTTTTGAAACTCCACCGATCGGGCGTCGTCCCAGCGGCGCAGCATCGCCTGGGTTTCATCGTGATAATGATTGATCTGATGAGCAAACAGCAGCGTCTGCTCTTCAACCAGGTTATAAATCGCCTGTATTTGCAGGGGTGCGTCCATTACAGGCCCTCTTTGCTGTTGATCTGGCGCAGGGCTTCAAAAGCGTCACCCAGCTCTTCACGCGCCTGCCACTGGCGACGTTGATACTCTTCCAGTGCCCTGGCAAATGCCGCGTGATCCTGCAACGCATCCGCGACATCTTCCTCGGCCAGCGCAGTCTGCTGGCTGGCGATGTTATGCTGGCTCTGCATGTCCTGCGCCAGTCGAACGCCGCTTTCAGCCTGCTGCCACGCTTCGTCGGCCCACTGTCTGGCTTCGCTGGCGCTGTTGCTCGCCTGGCTGGCACGATCGCGCGCCTGCTGCGCATACACCAACGCCTCTTCGGTTTTCGCGACGCCATTTTCACAACTTTGCTGTTTAATGAACGCGGCGTTGAGCTGATCGATCGCCTGCTGCAGTTCAAATTCACACTGATTGAGGTGACGGCGTGCAGAGTCGAGATGATGCCGCGCGTTGGTGACGCGCGACGCATCAGAACTGCAGTTGGGTCGCTGGCGCTCGCCCTTGGAATTGGTGGTCCACGAGTTCATACAGCTGTTATAGGCGTTTTGCGCATGGGCCAAATCGTTAGCGGCCTGCTGAGCGCGGGTTTGCGCCGAAGAGACCTCGCTGGCGGCCTGCAGTTTCGCCGCCTGACAACGATTAACCAGCTGCACGGCACGTTGCAGTGCATCGCGCCACTCTGCGGCGGCATTCACGCTGCGTTGATAAACCTTCGCCGCGTGCTGATGGGCGCGGTTAGCCTGATCCTGCGTGTCGGCGGCCAGTTCGCACATGGCCTGGCTTTTCTCACGTACCCGGTTCAGATGATCGGTGGCATCGTCGATCTGGCTGCTGACCAGCGCCACCACCTCTCTGAAATCGGCGACCACGTTATCCGCGCGTTGAAACTGCGCGTTGTTTTCCTGATGCACCACATTGAAATTGCGGCTCCAGTCCATTAACTCCTGTTCAATCTGGTCGATCAGGAACTGGGCTTCACGCGGGGTTTGTGTCATTCAGTTAGCCCTCTGAGTTGAAGTGAGCACGCAGATTTTCCAGCGCGACGTCAAGCTGCGGCAACATCCGCTGTAGCCGCTCAGCCTGGCTGTCAAACCGGCTCAGGGCACGATGAAACGCCTGATGAAAAGCGTCGGCACCCTCGCCTTGCCAGTTCTCACGCAGCCGATACCATGAAGCGGTCAGGCTTGCGCGCCGGCTTTCAACCTCCTGTAGCTGGCGCGCAATATCGTCACGATAGCGCTGTAAATGTTCAGCAAGCGACAATGACATCAGCCGTTACCTCGCAGATAGCGCGCCAGCTGCTGCAGCTTGCGGGCAATGTGATCTTCAAATACCGGCGCATCGGTTTTCAGATAGGCATCGTTCTCCGCCATCACCGTTTCCAGCATCACCGCGATGGCCTGATGATCGGCATCGCGCCACAGCGCATCCAGCAGCACGTAGCCCTCTTTCAGGCTACGCTGCTGGATCGACAGCGCCTGATGAAACCCTTCCAGCTCACGCTGGAAGTGGCGCATCAAGGGGTAGCTCTCATTCAGTGACAACGGTAGCTTCTCCAAACGCGGTGGCCAGCAGCACTTGCAGCTGCTCGCGAGTCTGTTCACGGCTGATGTCGTGATCGAAGGCGTAACTGCTGAACAGGTTGCGCGCGCGCTCGCCTTTCACCAGGTCAACGTACATCGCCGCCAGTGGGTGCTCAGTCATCTCTTCAATTTGCGTGGCCGCTAATGATGAGAACAGCGTCATAGAATCATCGGCGCTAAGCTGCTGCACCACGCGATGAATAAAGTCACGACCGTCGCGCGAAGGATTCATAAAGCTTTGCAGCGCAGTCACCGATTCCGCTGAGACGATCACGTGCCGCGACCGATCGCTGCCGCGACGAACCAGATCGCGCCAGGTGGCCCACAGGCCGCTTTCCGGCGCACCATAAGGATCGTAGCCGTCAACCAGCGCATCGATGCGATCGGGCTCACAGAGAATTAACAGCCCCTGGCGGCTGTGCGCGGTGTCAGCAAACGCGGTCAGCGCCGCTTCGGCCTGCGAGGCATCGGCCAGCGTCACCTGCGCGCCGAGGCTTCGCAGATATTCTGCCGCCGTGTTGACGATACCGCCGCCCGGCAGGTAGGGATCCAGCGCATCGATCACCGTTAGATCCAGCTCCTGCGGCGCAACGGTAGCGGGCAAGCCCACCAGCATATTTGCCAGCATGGTCGCGCGCAGCTCGGTGCGCGAGCCCACCATCAGCATGTTTTGTCCGCGCCCGCGGCGCAGCGTGCACAGCGCATGTGAACGCACGTCGAAGTTACGTCCCAGCCAGAGCCCGATCGGCTTGCCGGATGGCGTCCACATCCGCTCCTCAAAACCGCCATCACGCAGCGGCAGCGCGGCGATGCGCTGCAACTCCTCGGCTGACGGTGGCGCAACGCGGTGCTGCATCACAAAAGCGTTATCGGCCAGCGTACTGGCCATGGTGCCATCCAGCATGATCGGACGTGACGCCTGCGGACCCACGTGGCTGACAATGCTCTCAATCACGCTCTCCAGCGTCGGCTGATCGCCATTTGCGCCCGCATAATCATCGCGACGCGCCAGCCGCGCCACGGCACCACGGTGGTTATCACCATCGCGGCCTGACTGCGCGTTGATCACCAGTTCGCCCGAGGCGGCCAAATCGCGAATCAGGCGCTTGCCTTCGGTACCAAAGGCGGAAATCGTCTGGATATAATCCTGCGCCAGCGACAGCGAGGCGCGCAGGTGTATTTCATTGAAGTTGCTGCTGCGCATGCCTTCAACATCAAAGCGTTGCGCGCAAAGCAGCAGGTGCGTGCCCGCCGCTCGGCCCATGCGCAAAATCGGTCCCAGTTCATCCATACCGGCGGCGGCATCGCCTTCAAAGATCAGCTGATACTCATCGATAATCAGCAGCATGCGCGGCAAAACCTTACCGGTTTTACTGCGCCAGGCGGCCAAGTTGTTAACGTTCTCATCTTTGAACAGTTCATAGCGCCGTTTCATCTCGGCATGGAAATCAGCGAGGATCTTACGGGCAATCGCCGGACGCGTACGCAACGACACCACTTCAGCGTGCGGCAGATCTTTATAAACTTTAAACTCCACGCCGTGCTTGGCATCGAGCAGATAGAGCTTTAATTCCTCAGGCGAATAACGGCTGGTGAGGCCGGAGATAATCACGTGCAGCAGATGCGATTTGCCCGAGCCGACCTGCCCGGCAATCACGCCGTGCGCCACTTCACCCGATGAATGGTGTTTACCAAACAGAATATTCAGCCGCTCGCCAACCGGCGTTTCAATACGCTCGGCTGAGCTGGCGCTCATCATTTTTTCAAGCGGCGCCAGCGCGTTAAAGCTGTTGCTGCTCTGCAGACGCTGATGGGTTTCAGCCTGATCCAGCAGCCGCTCAATCACCTCATGCGTAGCAAAATCTGTAATCTGCAGGCCCTTTTCGGCACGGCAATCGATCACCACGGCGTTCTCAAACGCTTTCATGTCGAAATCGCGCGGCAACGGCGACGACGTGTTGTATTCGAGGATCAAATGACGGCCAGCTCGCGGGCCCGATACGCCAATGCGCGTCAGCAATTCCAGCGCACGCGGTTCGCGCTCGTAAGCGGAAGGGAAATCCACCACCGCGATGATTTCAAACGATTCACCGGAACGCGCCTCTTTAGTGAGATCCAGAAAACGCCCCGCGCCGCCAACAACGCGCTGATTAATGCGCTGAATATCCTGCGTAATGGTGGTCAGCGTTTCGCCGATGCTGCTGCCCGCTTTGCGCGTGCGCGGCAGGTTGGCTTCGAACGGAAAAGTGGCGCCCAAACCTTTGGGATCGAACAGCGTAAAGGTGCTGCTGCCGGGCAGCAGCGTGGCGGTACGCAGCACAATGTCACGCTGCAACGCACGCGATCGATCCAGACTGCTGTCGTCGGTCAGCAGAATAATGGCGCCCTCGGCGCGCAATAAAGGCTGATAAACGGGACGACATGCCATGCGCCGATCCGGCATGGGAATCGGCAACTGACCAAACAGATAATATTCCAGCGGCGTCGGATCGCCATCGGCCTCAAAGCTCTGCCAGAAATCACTCTGCCATGGCGCGCGCAGCGGCGCCGGAATGAGAGCATAAAGTTCGTTAACGCGCGCTTCTTCAGCGGTAAAGCGCTGCTGCAACTCAGCGGGCAACAGCGGCACCGCGCCCTGTAAATAGCCAAGCTGCTGACGAATAGTCTCTTCAAGGGTATGAACGGTCTGCGTGGTTTTAGTGAGTTCCGCGCGAAGCGTGGCGGAAGCGGGCGTTGAGTTCATCAGTTTTTCCCAATCAGAAGAGGACGTATAAAATCCACAGAGCGATCACGGCGAGCACGATCATTTTAGTTTTCTTATGACGCTCAGCTTTTTCAGCTTTTGCCACGTTATCGACCAGCTGATGATAACGATCCTGTTCGACACGCAGCTGTTTCCCCAGCTGGTCCAGCGTATCGATTGAGCGGGAAATGGCAGTGAAATCGAGCTGTTCAACCGGTTGTGCTGGCGCACCCGCCCGGAATTTATCGAACTCTTTGGTCAGTCGCTCGGTAGCGTGTGTGGCGTGTTGATACGCTGCTTGTGTCGCCAGCTCATCGTGCCAGGCCTCACTAAATTCTTTAACCAGTTGCGCTTGTTGCATTGCTTAGATCCCTGTTCTGCAAAGAGAAAATATCCACTTTCTGATAACGCGATTGTGCCCGCCGGTGAGGCGTTACGACGCAGAGATACCGATGAAACAGCAGGAACAAAGCCGCAACAGGCTGTATGTCTGAAACGTAAGGAACTGTTAAATTTTGCGAATTACTGTCAGTAGCGTCAAGACATTATTATCACTTATGCGACTGTATCGCGAGGGCATGACAGAATAACGCTCGCGCACAGCCCTGCCAGACATGTCTCAACGTCGCGGCTGCATGCCGTTGTTCTCCCAAGGTTAGCAAGCCATCCTTTTCATCTTATCAGGAGCCACCATGACCGATAACGTCACGCCACGCCCGCCGCTGCCGCCGTTTAGTCGCCAGAGTGCGGCAGAAAAAGTTCGCCTGGCCGAAGATGGCTGGAACTCCCGCGATGCGGGCAAGGTCGCGCTGGCCTACAGCCTGGATACCCGCTGGCGCAATCGCGCCGAGTTTGTCGCCAGCCGCGCAGAAGCTGAAGCCTTCCTGACGCGCAAATGGCATAAAGAGCTCGATTACCGGCTCATCAAAGAGCTATGGGCGTTTGACAGCCACCGTATCGCGGTGCGCTATGCCTATGAATGGCGTGACGATGCGGGGAACTGGTTTCGGTCCTACGGCAATGAGAACTGGGAATTCAACGACGAGGGTCTGATGACGCATCGCTATGCCAGCATCAATGACCTGCCGATCCGCGAACAGGATCGCCTGTTCCACTGGCCGCAGGGCCGTCGGCCGGACGATCATCCGACGCTGAGCGAGCTGGGGCTGTAACCTCGGCGCGGGCTGCCCGCGCATCGCCATTGGGTTTGATAGCGGTATAATGCGCAGACGACTGATAATAAGGAGCGAAACATGTCAGTGAATTTACGGCCGCTGGAGCGGGAAGATTTGCATTTTGTCCATCAGCTCGATAACAACGCCAGCGTGATGCGCTACTGGTTTGAAGAGCCTTACGAGGCGTTTGTTGAACTCTCCGACCTCTATAACAAGCATATTCACGATCAGAGCGAACGCCGTTTTGTGGTGGAGCATGATGGCTTTAAGGTCGGGCTGGTCGAGCTGGTGGAAATCAACCACATTCACCGCCGCGCGGAATTTCAGATCATCATCGATCCTACGCATCAGGGCAAAGGGCTGGCGAGCAAGGCGGCGAGGCTGGCGATGGAGTACGGTTTTTCAGTGCTGAATCTGTATAAGCTTTACCTGATTGTCGATCAGGAAAATGAAAAAGCGATCCACATTTATACCAAGCTGGGATTTGAGATCGAAGGCGTGCTGAAGCATGAGTTTTTTATCAACGGCGAATACCGCAATACCATTCGCATGTGCATTTTTCAGCAGCAGTATCTGGAGAAGCATAAAATGCCCGGCGCGATGGTGAAACCCACCGCGCAATAACGGGCTTAGCTACGCGCACCAATCTGGTTCATGTACGGCAGCGGCTGCAACGGCTCGATGTCGTACATGCCGCCATAGAAAGGATCTACCAACAGCCAGCCAATAAAGCCGCCAAGCGGAATATTGCCGAGCAAATACCACAGGTTGGCTTTTTCACGTAGCGGCACGGTGACCGGCACATATCCCACACCTTCCAGCATCACCTGATACTGTTTTTTGCCAAAGTAACGGCCGGTGGATTTCGCCAGCATGATAGTTTGCGGCGTGAAGCCTTCTGCCACCGCGCGGCCAGTTTCATCCTGCACGGTAAAACGCGCGCCCTGCGGCACCGAATCAATGCGCACGGCCTGGCTTTCAGATCCCACGATGGTGGCACAACCACTGAGCAGCGTTAGCGCCACCAGCGCGATAAAAAGCGATTTCATAACGGCGTTCCGGTAAAAGTGCAGATCACCAGTTTAGCCCGCCTGCCCTTGCTTTTCATCCGCTAAACCGCGTTTCAATCGCGCGATCATCGTAGGGAATCAGGCTGTTATCGAGGTTGACAAGCGTGCGCAATAGCCGCGATGTCTGCGGGCGTGGTACGGCAGCAGCCGCCGATCAGCCGCGCACCCGCCTGCTGCCACTCCGCCAGCTTGTCATGTAGCGTGCAGCCCGATGGCGCCTCGCTCCAGGTTTTGCTGCTGGCATCGTAATGCTCACCCGAATTGGGGTAGACCGCCAACGGCTTATCGGTCAGCGAGTGCAGATGACGCAGCGCCGGCGTCACGCTCTCCAGCGCAATGCAGTTAATGCCCAGCGCCACCACCTGCGGATGTTTAGCCAGCAAGGCGGCGACCTCGCTCAACGGCGTGCCGTCGCTGATCTGTTCCGCATTGCGCAGCGTAAAGGTGAACCAGGCGCGCGCGTCAGGGAATTCTGCCAGCAGGGCCAGCAGCGCCTGCGCTTCGGCAAATGACGGCAGCGTTTCACAGGCCAGCAGATCGACTCCGGCTTCCAGCAGCGCCGAGACGCGCGGCCGGTGAAACGCCATCATCTCATCCTGCGGCAGTTGATAATCGCCACGATACTCCGAACCATCAGCCAGATAAGCACCGTAAGGCCCAACCGAACCGGCGATCAGCAGCGGCGAGGCGTGCGGCGCGACCGCCAGATAATCACGGCGTGCCCGCTGCGCCAGCTCAACGCTACGACCAATCAGCGTTAGCGACTGCGCGTCGTCCAGCCCGCGAGCGGCAAAGCCCTGCGGCGTCGCCTGATAGCTGGCGGTGATAGCACACTGCGCACCGGCGCAAAAGTAGTCGTAATGCACCTGATAAATTAATTCCGGGTTTTCCATCAGCACCTTTGCCGACCAGAGGCGATCCGCAAGGTTGCACCCGCGCGCTTCCAGTTCGGTGGCCAATGCGCCATCAAGGATCAGCGTGCTGTTTTGCGCCAGGCGCTGGGTCAGATTGTCAGGCTGCATCTTTTTTTCCTTCTGCTGAATGACTTTTTTTGACGCGTTCCGTCAGATAGTACGCCGCGTAGCAACAGGCGACGAACGGCAGACCACACCATAACGCAATGCGCTGCGCCGGGTCGAATGCCAGACCGATGCAGGCCAGCAGGCAGAGCACAAAGCCGAGTATCGGCGTAAGCGGGAACCAGGGCGCACGAAACACCAGGCTTTCCAGTTTTTTGCCGCTGCGCAGATGGTGACGACGAAAGGCGTAGTGCGACGCACAAATGCTCAGCCAGACCGCCACCACGGCAAAGCCGGAAATGGCAGACAGCGCGACAAACACCGTATCGGGCGCAATCACCGCGCTGGCCAGCGCCAGCAGTCCGCCCAGCATGCTGATGCAGATGGCAAACAGCGGAATGCCGCGCGTCGTCAGGCGGGCAAACCGGCGTGGCAGCGTGCCGCTGTTGCCCAGTGACCAGAGCATACGGCCCGATGCGTACAGCCCGGAGTTTGCCGCCGAGAGAATGGCGGTAAGAATCACGAAGTTGATGATATCAGCGGCGTACGGCAGGCCAATCTTTTCAAATACCAGCACAAATGGGCTTTTCACAATACCAGCCTGATCCATCGGAATCAGCGCCGCCAGCACAAATACCGTGCCGACAAAAAACAGGATCAGTCGAATCACGGTGGTGCGAATCGCCAGCGGCAACACCTTTTGCGGATCTTCCGTTTCGCCCGCCGCGATGCCGATCAGTTCGGTGCCGGAAAACGCGAAGTTTACCGCGACCATGGTCATCAGAATCGGCAGCGTGCCGTGCGGCAGCCAGCCGTGTGCGGTGAGATTATGCAGGCCCGGAGCCGGACTGCCATCCTGCATGGGAATGAAGCCAAACATCGCCGCGCCGCCGAGCACAATAAAGGCCAGAATAGTCAGCACTTTTACCAGCGAAAACCAGAACTCGCCTTCGGCAAAAAAGCGTGAAGAGACGACGTTGAGCAGAAAAATGGTCAGGCAGAAAATCAGGCACCAGACCCATACCGGCGACTGCGGAAACCAGTACTGCATACAGAAACCGGCGGCGGTCAGGCTGGAACCCAGCGCCACGGTCCAGGTGAGCCAGTAGAGCCAGGCCACGGTATAACCGGTAGCCGGACTGAGGTAGCGCGCGGCATAGACGTGAAAAGCGCCGGTTTCTGGCATCGCCACCGAGAGTTCGCCGAGGCTCAGCATCACCAGCCAGACCACCAGCGCGCCAATCAGGTACGCCAGCAGCGTACCCGCCGCGCCAGTAGTAGAAATGATGTAGCCAGTATTGAAAAACAGGCCGGTGCCAATGACGCCGCCCAGCGAGAGCATCACCAGATGTCGCGCTTTCATGGTGCGTTTAAATTCGCCGGGAGCGGAAGAAGAGTCTTGCTGCATGCTATTTACCCATATGGACGTCTAAACATCTGTATGGACATGCGTTATACAGCCGCCGGGGGCAGAATGCAACGCGATAAACAGCAGGGTTACTTCAGAGCAGCGGGAAAGAAGCCGCTTTCCCGATGCGCAGAAAAATCAGTCGAATACTTTTTCGAGGTAGCGCTCAAGCGCGGCGCGGGAGCTAAATCCGTGCGGAATACCGTAGTGATCGCGGTTGTCGCCGACCAGGTACATGGGAAAATGGGTGTAGTGATCGCAGGTCTTAATATCGGAAGCGGGATAAGCGAAATGCTGGCTTTTCTCTTTCAGCGTGGGATGGATCACCAGCGCCGTGCGTCCCATACGCGCTTCACGGTTAACGTACACGTAGTTTTCGCCACGGCGATAGCCGTAGGCCTTTTGCGTGACTGCATCCACCTCAAAACCGGCTTTCTCCAGTACTTTTGCCACCTCATCAGGTCGTAAATACATGCTTAATCCTCACAGTCTTCTAAAGCCTCGCAACCTTACAACAGCGCGATGGTAAACCGCTTTCGGAATTATCCTCAAAGCCGGAATACGTGACCGGCAAAGCGTAGCCGCTGTTGTCGCCCGATCGTACCGTAAAGTGCATCGCCATCAGATGATGTACTCAACGTTGGCGGACACCCTAAAGTCTATACGTTTTCTGGCACTCTGTGTGGCGTAAAGGCGAAGCGGATTCAGGCGGGAGGAAATAATGGGCGGGAAAAAGCGACGAAGCAGCAGGATGAGCTGCTTCGTCAGTGAGGTTATGCCGACTGACGCAAAGGCTGCGCGTCGAGGTGGAACTGCTCAACCGTCTGCGCCAGTTGTTCCGCCTGGGATTCCATGGCGCTGGCAGAAGCGGTCATCTGCTGCACCAGCACGGCGTTTTGCTGCGTCACGCTGTCCATCTCATTGACCGCAATGGTCACCTGGCTGATGCCGCGCGCCTGTTCATCCGAGGCGTTAGCAATTTCGCGGATAATGCTCTGCACCGAACTCACGGCGTGCGTCATCTCCAGCATGGTTTTACCGGCGTCGTTAACCAGCAGCACACCATTTTCCACCCGCTGGCTGGACTCTTCGATCAACAGCGCGATCTCTTTAACCGCGTTGGCGCTGCGCTGGGCCAGATTGCGCACTTCGGTTGCCACCACCGCGAACCCACGCCCCTGCTCGCCAGCGCGCGCGGCTTCCACCGCGGCGTTGAGCGCCAGAATGTTGGTCTGGAAGGCGATGCCGTTGATCAGGCTGGTGATGTCGCCGATTTTCTTCGCGCTGCTGTCAATCTGCGCCATGGTCTGTACCACCTGCCCCACCAGCGCTTCGCCGCGACAGGCGATCTGCGTGGCGTTCTCGGTCAGCGCGGTGGCTTGATGCGCATTGGCGGCGTTGTGCTTCACCGTGGCGGTAATCTGCTCCATGCTGGCGGCGGTCTGCTCCAGCGCGGCGGCCTGCTGCTCGGTACGTGCGGCGAGGTCAATATTGCCTGAAGCGATGTCGCCTGCGCCTTGCCGCACCGCGTGACCAGCGGCTTTGATCTGGCCGACAATGTCGCGCAGCTGGGCCTGCATGGTGTGAAGGGCAAAGAACAGGCTGCTGCGATCGCCCTCTTTGACTGGAATCTGGTTATCGAGGTGACCTTTGGCAACCGCCAGCGCAATGGTGGCCGCATGCAACGGTTCCCCGCCGATCGGCTTCAGCACCTTACGACTGAAGACGATGCCCAACAGCGCACTGACCAGCAGAATACTGATGACCATCATAATCAGGGCGTTGTACAGCTGGCGGTCGGCGGCAGCCATCACCTGACTGACCGGCGCCACGACGCCAAGATACCAGGGCCGATCGCTGTTACCAATCATCACCGGCTGCCAGGCGACCAGCGCATCTTCGCCCAGCTGCGCATCAAACCGTTGCAGTATCGCCGCGCCGTGATTGTCGGCCGGACCCTGCCAGGCTTTGCCCGCCAGCGCTTTATCAGGATAGGCCACCACTTTGTTGCCGTTTGACAGCAGCATCGCATAGCCGCTGCCCTGCCATGGCCGAATCTTCATCACCTTATCCTGCAGTGAGGCGAGCGAGATATCCGAAGTCA
Source organism: Duffyella gerundensis (assembly GCF_001517405.1). Classification (NCBI taxonomy): domain Bacteria; kingdom Pseudomonadati; phylum Pseudomonadota; class Gammaproteobacteria; order Enterobacterales; family Erwiniaceae; genus Duffyella; species Duffyella gerundensis. The sequence continues at coordinate 2,925,737 of NZ_LN907827.1, forward strand.
CCACGCCCCAGAGTTTCCCCTGATTTACCACCGGCGTGGCCACCGACGTCAGCAGCGTAGGCACGCCGTTATAGTCGTAGCTGTAGGGTTCAATCAGCGTATCTTTCTGGCTTTTTTGTGGCAGCAGATAATAATCGCCCTGCCCCGGCGTCAGATAGGAGAGCAGCGGATGCAGCTTATAGTTACCCGCGCCATCATGATCAACAAACCAGGCGTAGCGGCCGTTGGGCGCCTGACCCGGCTTCTGTGCAAACTCGGCGTCACGGCCATCAAAAACGTTCTCTTCAAAAATCACAGAAATCGAGAGGTAATCGGGATTTTCGCGCAGCGCATATTCCAACAGCTTATCCGCCGCGCCGCGATCGGTGATGCCCGCGGCGGGTAAGGCGATCAGGCTTTGACCGAGATTACGCGCCACGTCTCGTGCATAGGCCAGCTGCTGCTGGATGCGCAGCGCTTCGCTCTGGGCAATCTGCTGCAAATAGCTTCTGGCCAGCGATTTCTGTTCATGGCTGGATTGCCAGCTCAGTACGCCAATCGTCACGGCAAATCCCAACGCAATGGTCAGGCCGCCGGTCAGTAACACCTGCATACGGGTGCTCATCGTTTTTTTTACTGCATTGGCCATAATGGCCTCCCCTGGAAGTCGTCGTCAAAGTCACCCACATCCTGCGCAATCGATTCCCTGTGCAAAAGTTATCGGCCTGCACGACGCCAGCTTGATGGCTAAATAACGATCGATAGCGCAATCTGTTCTTTTTTTGTTACTGATTTGTGGAAACGCGGCACGGCCTGTGGGCAAGGGGTTTGCGCAGTTACTCGCCTGGATAAGCGGCTATTTTCTCCAGGCTGGGCCGTCACCGTTTCGATTGATGGTCTACACTAGATAACAAGTGAAACGCTAAAAGGAGAAAATAATGGCTAATCAATCAACGAAAAACGAAGACATTGATATCAATCAGGATGTGAGCTTACTGGCCGACACGCTGGATGATTTACTGAAATCCTACGGCAGCAAAACCCAGGAAGAAATTGACAGCGCGCGCAGCAAAGCTGAGTCACTGTTGAAAGAGACCCGTGCCAAGCTGAACGGCGGCGGCAACCGCGTGACGCGCGTCGCTCGTGACGCATCACTGCAGGTTGATGAGTATGTGCACGACAAACCCTGGCATGGCGTAGGTATTGGCGCCGCAGTGGGTATCGTTATCGGTGCACTGCTGGCTTCACGCCGCTAAAATTCGTTTTCCAGACAAAATCCCTGCCCTTACGGCGGGGATTTTTTTTGCTTTTTTTTCACTCGTGCGCCAAACCAGTGACGGCGCGGCTTGCGGCATATGTTCGCCTGATTCACCACCAATACACTACATATAGTATGGTTGATAAAATTAAACGCTACATCTAGTATTCAGCTTATCAACTCGTCACTATCTGGCAGCAGACTTCTGCTGAGCAATACGCTGCTGCCCCTGAGAATAAAGTGAATACGAATCATGCGCATTATTATTTACACAAAAGATGCCTGCGTACAGTGTGACGCCACCAAAAACGCCATGGCGCGCAGCGGCCTCGACTACCAGCTGGTGAATTTGGATCAGAATGTTGAGGCCATTGAGCACCTGCGCGCCCTTGGCTATCGCCAGGTGCCGGTGGTCATCGCCGGTGAGACCCACTGGAGCGGTTTTCGCCCCGATAAGATCGCGGCGCTGCGCTCGCTCGCCGCCGCAGGCGCCTGACGCTATGCCCCCGCTGGTCTATTTTTCCAGCCAGTCGGAAAACACCCACCGCTTTGTGCTGCGCCTGGCGTTGCCCGCCATACGCATTCCGCTACGCGGCACGTTACGGGTCGATGAGCCGTTTATTCTGGTGGTGCCGAGCTACGGTGGCGGCGGATCGCAGGGCGCGGTGCCGATACAGGTCAAAAAATTTCTCAATGATGCCGCTAACCGCCAGTGGATCCGCGGTGTGATTGCCGCAGGCAACCGGAATTTTGGCGAAGGATTCTGCCTCGCGGGCACGATCATTGCGCAGAAATGCCAGGTGCCGTATCTCTATCGGTTTGAGCTAATGGGCACCGCCGACGATATTCAGAATGTGCATGCAGGAGTAACCCAATTTTGGCAACAACAGACACCACGCTAACCTCACCTACGCTCGATTATCATGCGCTGAATGCCATGCTTAATCTTTACGACGCCGAGGGCAAGATTCAGTTTGCGCAGGATCAGCAGGCGACCCGCCAGTTCTTTCTGCAGCATGTCATTCCCAACACGCAGCGCTTTGCCAGCATCGCTGAGCGGCTGCAATATCTGGTGGCCGAAGGTTATTACGAAGCGCAGGTGCTGAATCAGTACGCTTTTAGCTTTGTCACCGCGCTGTTCAAACAGGCGTATCAACGCGATTTTCGCTTTAAAACTTTTCTCGGCGCGTGGAAGTTCTACACCAGCTACACGCTGAAGAGCTTCGATGGCAAACGCTATCTGGAAAGCTTTACCGATCGCGTCTGCATGGTGGCGTTAACCCTGGCGCAGGGCGATGAGGCGCTGGCGCAGCAGCTGCTGGAAGAGATGATCAGCGGACGCTTTCAGCCCGCCACGCCGACCTTTCTCAACTGCGGTAAGCAGCAGCGCGGCGAACTGGTCTCCTGTTTTCTGTTGCGCATCGAAGACAACATGGAATCGATTGGCCGCGCGGTTAATTCGGCGTTGCAGCTCTCCAAACGCGGCGGCGGCGTGGCGTTTCTGCTCTCCAACCTGCGGGAAGCGGGCGCGCCGATCAAGCGCATCGAAAACCAGTCTTCTGGCGTAATTCCGGTGATGAAGATGCTGGAAGACGCCTTCTCCTATGCCAACCAGCTGGGTGCGCGTCAGGGTGCCGGTGCCGTCTGGCTGCAGGCGCACCATCCCGATATTCTGCGCTTCCTTGATACCCGACGGGAAAACGCCGATGAAAAAATCCGCATTAAAACGCTCTCGCTGGGCGTGGTGATCCCTGATGTCACTTTTCGTCTGGCCAAAACCCATCAGCCAATGGCGCTGTTTTCACCCTACGACGTCGAGCGCATTTACGGTCTGCCGTTTGCTGATATCAGCGTGACCGAAAAATATGATGAGATGCTGGCGGACGATCGCATCCGTAAAACCTTTATCGACGCGCGTGAGTTTTTCCAGACGCTGGCAGAGATCCAGTTTGAATCGGGCTATCCCTACATCATGTATGAGGACAGTGTGAACCGTGACAATCCGATTCAGGGGCGCATCAATATGAGCAACCTCTGTTCGGAGATCCTGCAGGTCAACACGCCAAGCCACTATGAGGACGATCTCAGCTATCGTCAGGTGGGCAAAGATATCTCCTGTAATTTGGGCTCGCTGAACATCGCGCATGCCATGGATTCCACTGATTTCCCGCGCACCATTGAGATGGCGATTCGCGGCCTGACCGCCGTATCAGACATGAGTCATATCGGTTCGGTGCCGTCGGTGGCGGCAGGCAATGCGCAGTCACACGCTATCGGTCTCGGCCAGATGAATCTGCATGGCTATTTGGCACGCGAAGGTATTATGTATGGCTCAGAGGAGGCGCTGGATTTCACCAATCTCTACTTTTATTGCGTCACTTTCCACGCGCTGCGCAGTTCCAACGCTATCGCCCGCGAGCGCCAGCAGCGCTTTGCCGGTTTTGAGCAATCGCGCTACGCCAGCGGTGAATACTTCGACAAATATCTCGCCAACGCCTGGCTGCCGCGCACGGAAAAAGTGGCCGCACTGTTTGCCAGTGCCGGTATCACGCTTCCCGATCGCGACGACTGGCTGCAACTGCGTGACGCGGTAATGCGCGACGGCCTCTATAACCAGAATTTACAGGCGATTCCGCCAACCGGATCGATCTCCTATATCAACCACGCCACTTCCAGCATTCATCCGGTGGTGTCACGTATTGAGATCCGCAAAGAGGGTAAAACCGGTCGCGCCTATTATCCCGCGCCCTTCCTGACCAATGACAATCTGCATCTCTATCAGGATGCCTATCAGATTGGCCCGCAGGCGATTATCGATACCTATGCCGAAGCGACGCAGCATGTCGATCAGGGCCTGTCGCTGACACTGTTTTTCCGTGATGGCGTCAGCACCCGCGATATCAATAAGGCGCAAATTTATGCCTGGAAAAAAGGCATCAAAACGCTCTATTACATCCGCCTGCGCCAGATGGCGTTGCAGGGCACCGAAGTTGAAGGCTGTGTTTCCTGCGCGCTGTAAGCCCCCTACTCTATAAAAAGACGATGATTATGCCGCGATTAGCTCCTGTTAAAGCGATCAACTGGAACCAGATCGACGATGAGAAAGATCTCGAGGTCTGGAACCGTCTGACCACCAACTTCTGGCTGCCGGAAAAGGTGCCGTTATCCAACGACATCAGCGCCTGGAACAGCCTCGACCGTACGCAGCAGCAGCTTACCATCCGGGTGTTTACCGGCTTAACGCTGCTCGATACTATCCAGAATGTGATCGGCGCGCCGGGCCTGATGCCCGATGCGCAAACGCCGCACGAAGAAGCCGTGCTCTCCAATATCAGCTTTATGGAAGCGGTGCATGCGCGATCTTACAGCTCGATTTTCTCAACGCTATGCCACACCAGCGACGTTGACGCCGCCTATCGCTGGAGCGAAGAGAACGTGGCGCTGCAAAACAAAGCGCGGATTATCCTTGCGCACTATCAGGAAAACGATCCGCTGAAGAAGAAGATCGCCAGCGTGTTTCTGGAGTCGTTTCTGTTTTACTCCGGCTTCTGGCTGCCGATGTACTTTTCCAGCCGCGGCAAGCTCACTAACACCGCCGATTTGATTCGTCTGATCATCCGCGATGAAGCGGTGCACGGCTACTATATTGGCTACAAGTTTCAGCGCGCGCTGCGCCAGGAAACCCCGGAGCGCCGTGAGGCATTACAGCGGTTCGCCTGTGATCTGCTGCTGGAGCTGTATGAAAATGAGCTGGCTTATACCGAGGACCTTTACGCCGGTACCGGCTGGGCGGAAGAGGTCAAAACCTTCCTGCATTACAATGCCAATAAGGCGTTAATGAATCTGGGCTATGAGGCACTCTTTCCGGCAGAATTAACGGCGGTTAATCCGGCAATATTATCGGCACTGTCGCCGAATGCTGACGAAAATCACGACTTCTTTTCTGGCTCAGGTTCATCCTATGTTATCGGTAAAGCCGTTGAGACCGAAGATGATGACTGGGACTTTTAATCACTGAAATAATGGGGCCATGAGCGCCCCGTTATTTACGACCACTAAGTATTTTCCTGCGTGACTATTTTTAACGAAAACACCTTTTCATCGTATTATTAATTTATCTTATGCTTTCTGCCGTATTCGAATTATTTCCCCTCCTGCCATTCTGACAGCACCATTTATTTCCCCCGAAACAGTCGAAATAACGCTTTTTTCACTTTTAATTATTTCCCGCAGAGCCAGGCTATCCCTGCCCTCAGCGTCTTTTTGTCATGCTACCCGCGATGGAAAGCCGCCGCATCAGGGTTGTCAGCGGGTCTTGTTGTGATAGGGTATAGGCCGAAAATAGAACAGCACATTGCGGGAAGCCGATTATAAATTAACTCTTTCACCAGGAACGTTAACCTTGAATGGCAATTAAACTCGAAGTAAAGAATTTATATAAAGTCTTTGGTGAACATCCGCAGCGCGCATTTAAATATATCGAAAAAGGTATTTCCAAAGATGCGCTTCTGGAAAAAACCGGTCTGTCGCTTGGCGTGAAAAATGCCAGTCTGGCCATTGAAGAAGGCGAGATATTTGTGATCATGGGATTATCCGGCTCCGGTAAATCCACTATGGTTCGCCTTCTCAATCGTCTGATCGAACCGACGCGTGGCCAGGTGATTATTGATGGTGTTGATATCGCCAAAATATCGGACAGTGAATTGCGTCAGGTACGGCGAAATAAGATCAGCATGGTGTTTCAATCTTTCGCCTTAATGCCGCATATGACCGTGCTCGATAATGCCGCCTTTGGCATGGAGCTGGCGGGCGTGGCGGTGCAGGAGCGGCGTGAAAAAGCGCTGGATGCACTGCGTCAGGTGGGCCTTGAAAATTATGCGCATGCCTGGCCCGATGAGCTGTCTGGCGGCATGCGCCAGCGCGTCGGCCTGGCACGGGCGCTGGCGATCAATCCCGATATTCTGCTGATGGACGAAGCCTTCTCCGCGCTCGATCCACTGATCCGCACCGAGATGCAGGATGAACTGGTTAAGCTGCAGGCCCGGCACCAGCGCACCATCGTCTTTATCTCGCACGATCTCGATGAGGCAATGCGCATCGGCGATCGCATCGCCATCATGCAAGGCGGCGAAGTGGTGCAGGTCGGCACGCCCGATGAAATCCTTAACAATCCCGCGAACGACTATGTGCGCACCTTTTTCCGCGGTGTCGATATCAGTCATGTCTTCAGCGCCAAAGATATCGCACGCCGCAGCGCTGGCGCGCTGATCCGTAAATCGCCGGGCTTTGGCCCGCGCTCCGCGATCAAGCTGTTGCAGGATGAAGATCGTGAATTTGGCTACGTGCTGGAGAAGCAGAAATTTCTCGGCGTGGTCTCGATCGATTCGCTCAAGGCAGCGCTGGCCGCCGGGGAAAATCTGGATGGCGCCCTGCTCGCATCTCCCACCGCGGTTGCCGCTGACACCTCGTTAAGCGATTTATTGTCCCATGTGGCGCAGGCGCCCTGCGCCGTGCCGGTGGTCGGTGATGAGCAGCAGTATGTCGGCTTGATATCCAAAGGCACGCTGTTACAGGCATTAGATCGTGAAGGAGCCAGCCATGAGTAAAGAGACCGCCAATCCGTGGCAAACCGCACCGCAAGCCGCCGCCGCACCCGATGCACCGGCGGCTGACGCATGGGGCACGCCTGATGGCGCCCCCCCCGGTCACGATGCTGCCGCCAGCGGCAGCGACTGGCTCAACAGCGCACCCGTGCCGCAGGAAAACCATTTTTCCCTGCTCGATCCCTTTCATAACACGCTGATTCCGCTCGACAGCTGGGTGACGCACGGCATCGACTGGGTCGTGCTGCACTTTCGTCCACTGTTTCAGGGCATTCGCGTGCCGGTGGATTATATCCTTAGCGGCTTTCAACACCTGTTGATGGGCATGCCGGCACCGGTGGCGATCCTGATTTTCGCCCTGATTGCGTGGCAAATCTCCAGCGCCGGGATGGGCGTGGCAACGCTGATATCGCTGATCCTGATCGGCGCGATCGGCGCCTGGTCACAGGCGATGGTGACGCTGGCTCTGGTGCTCACCGCCCTGCTGTTCTGCATGCTGATTGGCCTGCCGCTCGGCATCTGGCTGGCGCGCAGCGACGGTGCGGCGCGCATTGTCAGACCGCTGCTTGATGCCATGCAAACCACGCCGGCATTTGTTTATCTGGTGCCCATCGTCATGCTGTTTGGCATCGGTAACGTGCCGGGCGTCGTGGTGACCATCATCTTTGCCCTGCCGCCGATTGTGCGCCTGACCATTCTCGGCATTAAGCAGGTGCCCGCCGATCTCATCGAAGCGAGCGAATCCTTTGGTGCCAGCCCGCGACAGCTGCTGCTCAAAGTGCAGCTGCCGCTGGCGATGCCGACGATTATGGCCGGCGTTAACCAGACGCTGATGCTGGCGCTGTCGATGGTGGTTATCGCGTCGATGATCGCCGTGGGCGGGCTCGGCCAGATGGTGCTGCGCGGTATTGGTCGGCTCGATATGGGCCTCGCCAGCATCGGCGGCGTCGGCATCGTGATCCTTGCCATTATTCTTGATCGCCTGACGCAATCTTTTGGCCGCGATAGCCGCAGCCGTGGCAGCCGCCACTGGTATGCCAGCGGCCCGTTGGGTCTGCTGACACGTCCTTTCATAAAAAAATAACGTTATCAGGCGGTTCGCCGCCTGTTTCGCTCTCCCCTCATCTACAAGGAATGATTATGCGCAAGAATCTTTTACTGGCGGCGATGTTATCCACGCTGGCCACCAGCCAGAGCTTTGCCGCCGATCTGCCAGGCAAAGGCGTTGACGTGAAACCGTTACAGAGCAGCATCGCTGAAGAGGCGTTTCAGACGCTGCTGGTCAGCCGCGCGCTGGAGAAACTGGGCTATCAGGTTGAGAAACCGGACGAGGTCGATTACAACGTCGCTTACACCTCAATTGCCTCTGGCGATGCCACTTTTACCGCCGTGAACTGGCAGCCGCTGCATGATGATATGTATGCCGCCGCGGGTGGTGATAAAAAGTTTTATCGCGAGGGTAATTACGTCACCGGTGCCGCGCAGGGTTATCTGATCGACAAGAAAACCGCTGAGAAATACCACATCACTAATATCGCTCAGCTTAAAGATCCGAAGCTGGCTAAGCTGTTTGACAGCAATGGCGACGGCAAAGCTGACATGACCGGTTGTACGCCGGGCTGGGGTTGCGAAGCGGTAATCAATCATCAGAACAGCGCTTTTGGCCTGAGTGAAACCGTGCAGGCAAACATGGGCAACTATTCGGCGATGGTGGCTGATACGCTGGCGCGCTACAAACAGGGCAAGCCGATTCTTTATTATACCTGGACGCCTTACTGGCTCAGCGATGTGCTGGTGCCGGGCAAAGATGTGGTGTGGTTGCAGGTGCCGTTCTCCTCACTGCCGGGCGCGCAGAAAGGCGTGGAGACGAAATTAGCCAACGGAGCCAATTATGGCTTCCCGGTAAACAGTATGCATATCGTCGCTAATAAAGCCTGGGCGGAGAAAAACCCGGCCGCGGCCCGACTGTTTGCCGAAATGAAACTGCCGATTGCCGATATCAACGCGCAGAATGCCCGCATGCATCAGGGCGAATCATCTGAGGCGGACGTTAATCGCCATGTTGATGGCTGGATCAAGGCGCATCAGGCGCAGTTCGATAAGTGGGTCGCGGATGCCCAGGCCGCCAGCAAGTAATCTGCAGCAGGGCGACATAAGTCGCCCTTTTTTTTCGCCTGCGCCATCTGGTTTGGCCTGTTAATTAAACCAACATCGAAATAGTTTTTTGAGTTATTATTATCTGCATATGAATATGCAGCCGTTATTTTCCTGATGCACACCACACATCCGCCCCTCCGCCCGGCACTGGTTATCCTGATGTCTGTGGCTACCGGTCTGGCGGTGGCCTGTAACTATTATGTACAGCCACTGCTGGCAACCATTGCAACCACTTTTCAGCTCTCAATCAATCAGGCCGGCTTTATTGTCACTACCGCCCAGCTCGGCTACGCCGCCGGATTACTGCTGCTGGTGCCGCTTGGCGATATGCTGGAGCGCCGCAGCCTGATTGTGATCATGACGCTGTTAGCGGCGGGCGGCCTGGTGATTACTGCACTCTCCCCTTCGCTCTCTTTCATGTTGCTTGGTACGGTGCTGACCGGGTTGTTCTCGGTGGTGGCACAAATTCTGGTGCCGCTGGCGGCTACCCTGGCAGCACCCGAGCAGCGGGGAAAAATCGTTGGCACAGTAATGAGCGGGCTGCTGTTAGGTATTTTACTGGCGCGCACCGTTGCCGGTGCGCTGGCGGAGTTTGGCGGCTGGCGCAGCGTTTACTGGACCGCCAGCGGGCTGATGGTCTTGATGGCGCTGGCCCTGTGGCGCGGATTACCGCGTTACCAACCCAGCGTCTCGCTTAACTATCCGCAGCTGCTGATTTCGATTTTCAGCCTCTATAAACAGAACCGGGTGATCCGCACGCGCGCCATGATTGGCTGTCTCGCCTTCGCGAATTTCAGCGTGCTCTGGACCTCGATGGCTTTTCTGCTCTCTGCTGCGCCCTGGCACTACTCCGAAGGCCAGATCGGTCTGCTCGGGCTGGTTGGCGCAGCGGGTGCGCTGGCTGCGCGTCAGGCGGGCACGCTGGCCGACAAAGGCAAGGCGCGCCTGACCACCAGCATTGGGCTGCTGATTATGCTTGCCTCGTGGGGCGCCACCGCGCTCGGTGCCCATTCGCTGCTGGCACTGATCGTGGGCATCCTGCTGCTGGATTTAGCCGTTCAGGGTGTGCACATCACCAACCAGAGCGTGATCTATCGCCATAAGCCTGATGCACGCAACCGGCTAACTGCTGGCTATATGACCAGCTATTTTATCGGCGGCGCACTCGGCTCGCTGATCTCCGCCAGCGCCTTTCATCTGGCGGGATGGCCAGGTGTTTGTGGCGCTGGCGCGGTTATGACGCTGTTAAATCTGCTGGTCTGGCTGCGCGGTTGGCGGGCTGAGAAGTCCGGCGAATCATAAAGAATTTTCTGATCTATCAGGCCCGGCAGGGTGTAAAGGCTATGCTCAGTCTGGTATGGTGGATTAATACAATATTCAGCCAGGTGATTTTTTCACAGGTGATTAATTAGTGGCTGCAAAGGTTTCTGCCTGTACGGACAGATGCCTTGATACGTTAGCCCACTCGCGCAGCGCTTTCGCTGCTTTTTGACTCCGGATCAGGGATCGATCCGGATACTACGGATGGTGATGTAGTGATTTTCCGACAATCACAGCAGTATGGATTGAGACGGCCAATCAGTTACCTTCGTTATTATACCAGTTGCAACTAGTGAGGTTTTTTTAAATGGACAGTTCTTTTACGCCCATTGAACAGATGTTAAATGTCCGTGCTAATCGCCATAAGGATTTCCCACTGCAGGAGATCATGTTGACGCGCTTGTGCATGCACATGCAGGGGAAGCTGCTGGATAACCGCAACAAGATGCTGAAAGAACAGGGCATCAATGAAACGCTGTTTATGGCGCTGATTACCCTTGATGCACAGGAAGATCAGAGCATCCAGCCTTCTGAACTCAGCTCGGCTCTCGGCTCATCGCGCACCAATGCCACGCGCATTGCTGATGAGCTGGAGAAGCGTGGCTGGATCGAGCGTCGCGAAAGCGAGCACGATCGTCGTTGTCTGCATCTGCATCTGACGGAAAAAGGCAATGAGTTCCTGCGCCAGGTGCTGCCACCGCAGCATCAGAGCCTGCAGTTTCTCTGGTCTTCGCTGGATAAGCAGGAGCAGAATCAGCTGGAAGGCCTGACGCGTAAGCTGTTGAATCGTCTTGATCAAATGGACGAAAACAAACCTACCGCCGCCTGGAATCGATAATAGCAACAACTGCGACACAATCACGCGTCTAAATCGCTATCTTATCTCCCCTTTATCCATGCCAGCGCTCAACACGCTGGCATTTTTGAGCGCGGGATCCTGTCAGCACGGATGGTGGCAACCCGATAACAGTGGAAAACGTGGAGAACCTCATGAGTGCTTCGGCGGATGTATCCAATCCGAAACAGCCTGCTAATAAAAAGAAAAAGCGCAAAGTTGCGCTGCTTTTACTGGCTGCGATCGTATTGGTTGTGGGTATTGCCTGGCTGGTTTACTGGTTTTTAGTGCTGCGTCATTTTCAGGAAACCGATGACGCCTACGTTGCCGGCAATCAGGTGCAGGTAATGGCTCAGGTATCGGGCAGCGTCAATAAAGTCTGGTTTGAAGATACCGACTATGTGAAGAAAGGCGACGTACTGGTGACGCTGGATCAAACCGATGCGCAGCAGGCGTTTGAAAAAGCACAGACGGCCCTCGCTACCAGCGTGCGACAAACGCACCAGATGATGATCAACAGCAAGCAGTATCAGGCAACCATCGAACTGCAAAAAACCGCGTTGGCTCAGGCGCAGGCTGATCTCCAGCGTCGCGTGCCGTTGGGCGCGTCGAACCTGATTGGCCGGGAAGAGTTGCAGCATTCGCGTGATGCCGTTGCCACCGCTAAAGCACAGCTTGATGTTGCCGAGCAGCAGTACAATGCGAATCAGGCGATGATTCTGAATACCTCGCTGGCCGAGCAACCGGCGGTGAAACAGAACGCTGCCGCGCTGCGTGATGCCTGGCTGGCGCTGCAACGTACGCAGATCCGTAGCCCGATGGACGGCTATGTTTCCCGTCGTAGCGTGCAGGTTGGCTCGCAAATCAGCACCACGACGCCGCTGCTGGCGGTGGTTCCCGCGAAAAATCTGTGGGTGGACGCTAACTTCAAAGAGACTCAGCTGGCAGGCGTACGCATTGGCCAGCCAGCCACCGTAGTCAGCGACATCTATGGCGATGACGTGGTCTATCAAGGCAAAGTTGTGGGTCTGGATATGGGCACCGGCAGCGCCTTCTCACTGCTGCCTGCGCAGAACGCCACCGGCAACTGGATCAAAGTGGTCCAGCGTTTACCGGTGCGTATCGAACTGGATGCGCAGCAGCTGGCGCAACATCCGCTGCGCATTGGTCTGTCGACGCTGGTTAAGGTTGATACCACGCAGCAGGATGGCGGCGTGTTAGCCACCAGCGTGCGTAACAATCCCGCTTATGAAAGTAACGCGCTGGCTATCGATCTGGCACCGGCCGATCGGCTGATTGCTGAGATTATCCATGCCAACGCAGGCTAACCTGGCGGGAGTGTATCGTGGCACAAAAACCGCTTGAGGGTACCCAGCTTGTCCTGATGACCATCGCGCTGTCGTTAGCGACGTTTATGCAGGTACTCGACTCAACCATTGCTAACGTAGCGATTCCCACCATCGCCGGTAACCTGGGGGCATCCAACTCCCAGGGAACCTGGGTTATTACCTCGTTTGGGGTGGCAAACGCCATCTCCATTCCGCTAACCGGCTGGCTGGCAAAGCGCGTTGGCGAGGTCAAACTGTTCCTGTGGTCAACCATCGCGTTTGCGGTGGCCTCCTGGCTGTGCGGCATGTCCGAAAGCCTGACCACGCTGATCTTCTTTCGTATTATTCAGGGCGTGGTGGCCGGACCGCTGATTCCGCTGTCGCAAAGCCTGCTGCTGAATAACTATCCGCCAGCGAAACGCAGCGTTGCGCTGTCGCTGTGGGCGATGACGGTGATTGTGGCGCCGATCTGCGGCCCGATTCTTGGCGGCTGGATCAGCGATAACTATCACTGGGGCTGGATCTTCTTCATCAACGTGCCGATTGGCGTGCTGGTGGTGGTGCTGGCGTTGCAAACGCTGCGCGGGCGCGAGACAAAAACGGAGATCAGACGCATCGATATGGTGGGTCTGGTGCTGCTGGTGGCTGGGATCGGCTGTCTGCAGGTGATGCTCGATCGCGGCAAGGAGCTGGACTGGTTTAACTCCACGGAAATCATCGTGCTGACGGTGGTTGCGGTGCTTGCGCTGGTGGCGCTACTGATATGGGAGTTAACTGATGATCATCCGATCGTCGATTTAACCTTGTTCAAGTCCCGCAACTTCACTATTGGCTGCCTGTCGATCAGCCTGGCTTACATGCTCTACTTCGGCTCGATCGTGCTGCTGCCGCAGTTATTGCAGGAAGTTTATGGCTATACCGCAACCTGGGCGGGACTGGCATCGGCGCCGGTGGGCATTATTCCGGTGATTCTGTCACCGATTATTGGCCGCTTTGCCCATCGCCTGGATATGCGCAAGCTGGTGACCTTCAGCTTTATCATGTATGCCGTCTGCTTTTACTGGCGTGCCTATACGTTTGAGCCGGGGATGGATTTTGCCGCATCGGCGCTGCCGCAGTTTATTCAGGGCTTTGCCGTGGCCTGCTTCTTTATGCCGCTGACCACGATTACGCTGTCGGGCCTGCCGCCGGAGCGCATGGCTGCCGCATCGAGCCTGTCTAACTTTGTGCGTACGCTGGCCGGGTCGATTGGCACTTCGATCACCACCACCATGTGGACCAACCGTGAATCGTTGCATCACAGCCAATTGAGCGAGTCGATTACGCCTTATAACGTCAACGCGCAGCAGACCTACGATCAGCTGATGCAGCTTGGCATGACGCAGCAGCAGGCTTCGGCGTGGATTGCCCAGCAGATCACCAATCAGGGGCTGATCATCTCAGCCAATGAGATCTTCTGGGCGTCTGCAGGGGTCTTCCTGTTGTTGTTGGTGATGATCTGGTTCGCCCGTCCGCCGTTTGGTTCTGGCGGCGGCGGCGGCGCGCACTGACGATTTGCCATAAAAAAAGGGCCTGTTTCCAGGCCCTTTTTTACGTCTGTCGCTGATACCGCTTAGCGATTCTGACGCCACCATTCAGCCAACAACACGCCGGTTGCGACCGAGACGTTCAGGCTTTCTACTTTGCCCGTGCCGCCAATGGAGACGCTGAGATCGCCCTGCTGCCAGGCGCTTTCTGACAGGCCATCACGCTCCTGCCCCAACACCAGCACCATTTTCGCGGGCAGCGTCGCTTCTGCCAGCGGCGTACCTTTGTGACTGGATGTCGTCACAATGGTGTAGCCTGCACGACGAAACGCTTCCAAACCCGCTTCGAAGCTCTCATCGCTGATCGCGGTGACGTGCTCGGCGCCGCCTTCAGCAGTACGCACCGCGGCGCCCGACTCCAGCAGAGACGCATCGTTCACCAGCACGCCACGCGCGCCGAAGTGCGCACAGCTGCGCATGATGCCGCCGAGGTTATGTGGGTTACCGATATCTTCCAGCGCCAGCACGCAATCGCGCGCTTCCGCCTGGGCCAGCCAGGTTTTTACCGGCATGCCGGTGCGCTTTTTGATCAGAAAGCACACGCCACCGTGATGCTCAGTGCCCGCCGCTTTGGCCAGCTCTTCATCATCAACCACATGATAAGCTTTGCGGTTGGCGGCCAGCCAGCGCAGGGTTTCCCGAAAACGCGGCGTTACGCTCTGCACAAACCAGGCGCGTACGATGCTTTCCGGACGGCTCTGGAACAGTGCGTGACAGGCATTTTCGCCATAGACACGGCTCTCTTCCTGGCGCTGACGACGCAGCTGAACCGGATCGATAAAGCTTTTGCCGCTGATACCGCTGTGCGCCGGTTGGCTGGCTTCATCATCAACCGGAGGCCGGCTGACGGTGCGCCATGGCGACCCTTCACGACCCTGATCGCGCGAGATACCGCGTTCTTCGCCGCGATCGCGACCACGCGCATCCGCCGGACGGGAAGGACGACGGTCTCTCTCCTGGCCAGCTGCATCCGAACGGCCACCTTTGCCGGTACGGGGATTCTGTCCGCGTGGTTTATTCTCTTCATCGCCGCGAACATACATCACTTTGACTTTGCCGCTTTTGCCTTTAAATTCGTCGTTCATTTTTCCTCCACCGTGGCTGAGCGCGAAGCGCGCAGATTACCTGATGTCGTGCCGGTTAGCCATTAACTCCCGCCAAAAGCTATTAACTATTATACCTATTGAGCGATCCACATTGAGCAAGAAAAACCCACAACGCATAATAACAGCAGGCTATTTATATCAACTTTAACGATTTGAGGTCTCTATGAACACGGTTTGTGCATCCTGTCAGGCAACGAATCGCGTCCCTGAAGAGCGTATTGCTGACGGCGCGAAATGCGGCCGTTGTGGCAATGAGCTGTTTACCGGCGAGGTAGTCAACGCCACCGCAGGTACGCTGGACAAATACCTTGCTGATGATATGCCGGTGCTGATCGACTTCTGGGCACCCTGGTGCGGCCCATGCGTCAACTTTGCACCCATCTTCGCCGATGTGGCGAACGAGCGCCGGGAACAGGTGCGATTTGTGAAAATCAACACCGAAGCGGAACCAGAGCTGAGCGCGCGTTTCCGTATTCGCAGTATTCCTACCATTATGATGTTCAAAAAAGGCGAAATGGTCGACATGCTGAGCGGCGCAATGCCAAAAGCGCCGTTTAATGAATGGATCGACGAAGTCGTATAATGAACAGGCGGCCAACAGCCATGCTGGCCACCCTACGTTTTATGCTGCGCTTCCGCTAGAATGGCGTTTTTACCGCTTCAGGGTGTATGACTATTAACGCCGTTCTGCAATTACGCGCCCAGCGCCTGGCGCGCGCCACCCGCCCTTTCCTTGCCCGCGGCAACCGCGTGATCCGTTGTCAGGGTTGTCTGCTGCCTAAAAAACTCTGCCTGTGTGCCAGCATCGTGCCGCAACCGGCGCGCAGCCGCTTCTGCCTGGTAATGTTTGATACCGAGCCGATGAAGCCGAGCAATACAGGCCGACTGATTGCCGATATTCTACCCGATACTCAGGCTTTTGGCTGGTCGCGCACCGAGCCCGATAGCGCGCTGCTGGCCGCCGTGCAAAACGCCGACTATCAGCCGGTAGTGGTGTTTCCTGAATCCTATGCCGATCCAGGGCGACCCGTGCTGCGCTCGCCACCACGCGAAGGCAAGCCGCTGCTGTTCATTATGCTGGATGGCACCTGGACAGAAGCGCGCAAGATGTTCCGCAAAAGCCCGTGGCTGGATGCGTTGCCGGTCATGTCGCTGTCGTTTACGACGCCCTCCAATTATCAGCTGCGCGAAGCACATGGTGAAGGACAGCACTGCACTGCTGAAGTGGCGGCTGAGCTACTGGCACAGGCGGGCGATCTGGCGGCCGCGCAGGCGCTGAGTGCGCACTTCACGCTGTTTCGTCAGCACTATCTGGCAGGCAAACCGCACCATCCTTTGCATCAACAGGCGATCGCGGACAAATAAACCGTCACTGCCGGTTGCATCGTGACAGAGGTGATTTAAAGTCAGTCTGACTTTTATCTTCTCTCAGTGTTGAACCGGCCAGGAGGCTGTTATGAGCCAGCGAGGATTGGAAGCGTTACTCAGGCCTAAGTCGATTGCCGTGATTGGTGCCTCGACTAAACCACAGCGCGCCGGCTATTTAATGATGCGCAATTTGCTTTCCGGCGGCTTCAGCGGCGCGGTTCTGCCGGTGACGCCGCAGTATAAAGCCGTGTGCGGCGTGATGGCCTGGCCCGATGTCGCCAGCCTGCCACTTTCCCCCGATCTCGCCATTATTTGCACCCATGCCAAAAGAAACCTGCTGCTGCTTGAGGCGCTGGGGAAAAAAGGCTGCAAGGCGTGCATTATTTTGTCTGCGCCGGAAAGCCAGCGTGAAGCGCTGTTAGCCTGCGCCAGCCAGTGGCAAATTCGCCTGCTAGGCCCAAACAGCCTGGGATTGCTGGCCCCGTGGCAGGGACTGAACGCCAGCTTTTCACCGGTGCCGATTCAAAAAGGCAAGCTGGCTTTTGTGTCGCAGTCAGCCGCTGTCTCTAATACGATTCTCGACTGGGCGCAGCAGCGTCAGCTCGGCTTCTCGTGGTTTATTGCACTGGGCGACAGCCTGGATATTGATATCGACGACCTGCTCGACTTCCTCGCCCGTGACGGCAAAACCAGCGCGATCCTGCTCTATCTGGAACACCTCAGCGATGCCCGCCGCTTTGTCTCCGCCGCGCGTAGCGCCTCGCGTAACAAACCGATTCTGGTGATTAAAAGTGGCCGCAGCGCCCAGGCGCAGGCGCTGCTGAAAAGCCATGCCGGACTTGATGCCGCATGGGATGCCGCCATCCAGCGTGCCGGTTTGCTGCGAGTGACCGATACGCATGAGCTGTTCTCTGCGGTGGAAACTCTGAGCCATATGCGCCCGCTGCGTGGTGAACGGCTAATGATTGTCAGTAACGGCGCTGCGCCTGCCGCGCTGGCGCTGGATGCGCTGGATGCGCGTGGTGGTAAGCTGGCGCAGTTGAATGACGACACGGTTGACGCGCTGAATGCGCTGCTGCCGGATGAGATAACCGCGGGCAATCCACTGGATTTAAAAGATGATGCCACCGTTGATCGCTATCTGGACTGCATTGAGATCCTGCTCAACAGCCACGACCTTGATGCGCTGATGATCATTCATTCACCCAGCGCGGTCGCCCCGGCAACACAAACCGCGCAGCGTCTGATTGCCCTGATTCAACAGCATCCACGCGGCAAGCAGGTTACCCTGCTCACTAACTGGTGTGGGGAATTTTCTTCGCTTGAGGCGCGCCGCGCATTTAACGATGCGGGCCTGCCAACCTATCGCACGCCGGAGGGCACGGTTACGGCGTTTATGCATATGGTTGAGTACCGCCGTAACCAGAAGCAGCTGCGTGAAACGCCTGCCCTGCCGGTCAACCTGCCACAGGCGAGTGCAGTTGCGCATCAGCTTATTCAACAGGCGCTGGCACAGGGTATTACCACGCTGGATACGCATGAAGTACGCGCGATTCTGCAGGCCTACGGTTTGACTACGCTGCCGACATGGATTGCCGCCGACAGCGTCGAAGCCGTGACCATCGCTAATCAGGTTGGCTATCCGGTGGCGCTTAAGCTGCGATCGCCGGATATCGCGCACAAATCTGATGTGCAGGGCGTCATGCTGTCGCTGCGCTCCGCCAGCGAGGTACAGCAGGCGGCAAATGCCATTATCGATCGCGTTAAGCAAACGCTGCCGCAGGCGCGCATTGATGGCCTGCTAGTTCAGAGCATGGCCAGTCGCCTTGGCGCACAGGAATTGCGTGTGGTGGTGGAGCAGGATCCGCTGTTTGGGCCGGTGATCCTGCTGGGGGAAGGCGGCGTTGACTGGCAGCCCGATAAGCAGGCCGCCGTCGCCCTGCCACCGCTGAATATGGCGCTGGCTCGCTACTTTATTATTCAGGCGATCAAAGGCGGTAAGATACGTGGTCGCAGCAATGCGCAGCAGCTCGACATTACCGGGCTGAGCCAGCTGCTGGTGCAGGTTTCCAACCTGATCGTTGACTGCCCTGAAATACAGCGTCTTGATATTCATCCCCTGCTGGCGGCAGGCAGCGATTTCAGCCTGCTGGATGTTACCTTATCGCTGGCGCCTTTCGACGGCGACAACGAGGCACGACTGGCCATTCGTCCTTATCCGCACCGGCTTGAAGAGCAGGTGACGTTAAAAAATGGCCAGCACTGTCTGTTTCGCCCCATTCTGCCGGAAGATGAGCCGCTGCTGCGTGAGTTTATTGCGCAGGTCACAAAAGAAGATCTCTACTATCGTTATTTCAGTGAGATCAATGAGTTTACCCATGATGATTTAGCCAATATGACGCAGATCGACTACGATCGAGAAATGGCGATCGTCGCCGTGCGAGAAATTAACGATCGTACTGAGATCGTTGGCGTCACGCGGGCGATCTCTGATGCGGATAATATTGACGCTGAGTTTTCGGTTCTGGTGCGTTCTGACCTGAAAGGATTAGGACTGGGGCGACGCCTGCTGGAAAAAATGATCGGTTATACCCGGGAACATGGCCTGCAACAGCTAAACGGCATTACCATGCCTGGTAATCGCGGCATGATCACACTAGCGAGCAAGCTGAATTTCAATGTGGATATTCAGCTGGAGGATGGCATTGTTAGCCTTAACTTACCGCTGAATAAACAGGTCGATTAACCTTGTAGATAAAGGTAAAAAAGACGCTATCCGGGCGGGTTAATGATAATATTCATCGTTAGGGTCATGATTTAATGGCAAATCGCCATTCATTGCATAGAGAAGAAGCGCACTGTGATGTTGTCTAAATTTAAGCGCAATAAACACCAACAACACCTTGCACAGCTGCCAAAACTGTCACAATCTGCTGCTGACATTCGTACGCTGTTTTCACCCGCTGAATTTCGCCAGACGCTGCTGGAAAAAATAGCTGGCGCGACGCGACGCATCTGCATCGTTGCGCTTTATCTGGAGAACGACGATGGCGGTCGGGCCATTCTGAATGCGCTTTACGACGCAAAACGGGCGCGCCCGGAGATGGATGTTTCTATCTGCGTGGACTGGCATCGTGCGCAGCGCGGCAGAATTGGTGCAGCGGCGGCGGCGACCAATGCTGACTGGTATTGCCAGCTGGCAACCGACAATCCGCAGATCGCCATTCCGGTTTATGGCATTCCGGTAAATACCCGCGAAGCGCTGGGCGTGCTGCACCTGAAAGGCTTTGTAATCGACGACGCGGTGCTGTACAGCGGTGCCAGCCTGAACGATGTGTATCTTCATCAACACGATAAATACCGTTACGATCGTTATCAGTGGATTCAGAACGGCGCGTTGGCTGAGACCTTTTTTAATTGGGTAAAAACCAATTTGCAGGCGGCAGAAGCGGTTAACCGGCTGGATAAATCGGAGCGGCCAAGCAGCCCGGAAATCAAAAACGAGACGCGTCAGTTCCGTCAGGATCTGCGTGGCTTTGATTATCAGTTCACGCCTAACGCCGGCAATGAAGAGCTGGCGGTAACACCGTTGGTAGGGCTCGGCAAACGCAGCTTGTTGAATAAAACCATCTATCATCTGATGCCCTGCGCCGAGAAAAAGCTGACGCTGTGCACGCCCTACTTCAATATGCCCGCTATTCTGGTCAGGAATATTATCGGCCTGTTGCGTGCCGGCAAAGAGGTGGAAATTATCGTAGGGGATAAAACTGCTAACGATTTCTACATTCCGGAAGATCAGCCGTTTAAAATCATTGGTGCTCTGCCCTATCTGTACGAAATTAACCTGCGCCGTTTCCTCAGCCGCTTGCAATATTATGTGAGTAACGGCCAGCTGACCGTGCGTCTGTGGAAAGAAGGCGAAAACAGTTATCACCTGAAAGGCATCTGGGTGGATGACGAATGGATGATGGTCACCGGTAATAATCTCAACCCGCGCGCCTGGCGCCTGGATCTGGAAAACGCCATTCTCATTCACGATCCGTTGCAGGAATTAACTGAGCAGCGTGATAAAGAGTTGGCGCTGATCCGCACGCACACCATCGTAGTAAACCACTTCCGTGAGCTTGAAAGTATTGCTGACTATCCGGCGAAGGTGCGCAAATTGATTCGACGACTGCGTCGTATCCGCATCGACAAACTGATTAGCCGGATTCTCTGACTCCATGCGCCTGTTGCTGCCGCTGCTAATAGTGATGTGCAGCGGCTGCACGCATTTCGCACAGGATAGCTGGACCGGAAAAGATAAAGCACAGCACGTTGTGGGATCCGCTTTACTGACCATAGCCGGTAGCGAATATGGTGCTGCACAGCACTGGAGCCGGGCGCAGAGTCGACAATTTGGTTTGATGTTTGCCTTTACCTTAGGCACTGGCAAAGAGCTGTTTGACAGTCGACGAGCCGGTTCAGGCTGGAGCTGGAAGGATTTAAGCTGGGATATAGCCGGTGCTGCCACCGGCTACAGCCTATGGAATGCGGCGCATCACTGATTACAGTGAAATACCCTTGCCACGCCGATGCAGCATCAGCGAGACCAGAAAAGCCAGCGCGCCCATCGCTGAAACATACCAAAAGAAGCTGGTTTCAATGCCCTGGTGCTTCAGCGTTAGAGCAACAAACTCAGCTGACCCACCAAATATGGCATTCGCAATCGCATAAGATAATCCTACGCCTAATGCTCTGACTTCTGGGGGGAACATCTCCGCTTTGAGGATACCGCTGATCGAGGTATAGAAACTGGTGATCAACAGCGCGAGCATGACCAGAGAAATGGCGGCCCATTCGCTCTCGACGTTCTGTAGCGCGGTCAGAATCGGCACGGTACAGATAGCGGCACCCGCGCCAAAAATCATCATTGAACTACGGCGGCCAATCTTATCTGACAAAGCACCAATTACCGGTTGAATTAACATAAATACAAACAGTGCGCCGGTCATCAATGCACTGGCTGTCTTCGCATCCATGCCCGACGTGTTAACCAGATACTTTTGCATGTAGGTGGTGAAAGTATAAAAACTCAGCGAGCCGCCAGCGGTAAAACCCAGCACCATTAAAAAAGCACGCCTGTGGTTCTTCAGTAATCCCATCAGGCTGCCGGCATCCCGATGCTCACGGGTATTTTTGTCGCTGGTTTCGTTTAATGAACGGCGCAGCCACAGGGCAACTACCGCAAGCACAGCACCCAGCGCAAACGGAATACGCCATCCCCAGCTCTTCAACTCCGCATCGGTCATCAACTGTTGTAAAACAACCACGGTAAGTACCGCCAGCAGCTGACCACCGATTAGGGTCACGTACTGAAAAGAAGCATAGAAACCTTTACGCCCTTCCAGTGCCACTTCGCTCATATAGGTTGCACTGGTGCCATATTCGCCTCCCACTGATAATCCCTGAAACATACGCGCCAGTAATAAGATAATCGGCGCGGCAATGCCGATGCTATCAAACCCAGGCAAGCAGGCAATGACCAGTGAGCCGAAACACATCATGCAGACGGAGATCAGCATGGATTTCTTGCGGCCATGCTTATCCGCAATGTAGCCGAACATCCAGCCACCAATCGGACGCATCAGAAAACCTACGGCAAATACGCCAGCGGTTTGTAAAAGTTGAGTGGTGCTGTCTCCCTGCGGGAAGAAAATATGGGCAAAGTAGAGTGAAAAGAATGAATAGACGTAGAAATCAAACCACTCAACCAGATTGCCTGAGGAAGCACCGACAATCGCCCAGATTCTCTTTTTTGAATCCGATGCCGATGTCAGCGCATTGCTTCCATTCTTAATATTATCTGCCATGTTCACCTTGTTCCTTGCTAAAAGGTCATCTCAAAGGGTTCAGTAAAGCAGGAGTACCAGCAAGGAGATAACTTTGAATGGTGGAAAATGCAGTTTTGTGATGTCAGCAGGATTTTGACTGGGTTGAATTTAGGTTGGTGTGGGAGATTTCGGCTGTTATCAGGTTTGTCGATGCTCAAGCGTAAGAGGTTTGACGTGCATGGTGGCATGTTGGCATGTTGGCATGGTGGCATGGTGGCATGGTGGCATGATGATAATTTTGATCTTAACGGCCGATAATGATGGCGTTGATGTGTGTTCTGCAATTAATCCTGGCAATGCTGGCGAAAAAGCGTTTTTAATTCATGGTTTAGCTGATGAAATACGCTCGAAATCAATGTAAGCATCTATCAACGTGCATATTGCGTGGCAGCTATTTTGCTGAGACTGGGCGCCCTGAACAGTAACCGGACCCTATATGTTACAGCCGGATAATGAAAATCAAATCAGAAACAAGGTTGCCAGTGAAGGGAGCGGATACATAATTCGGGTGTTTAACATGCAATGCAGGCAACCAGAAACGGATGGCAGACGGTGATGGAAGAAGAGAGCATCTTTAATTAAATCAGGGCCTCGCGAAGGGATTGCTGCTGCTGGCATTTGCGGCGCAGTGGCACGGAGAGGCTCATGCCAGCAGCACCACAGGCTGCCCTGGCACGAAGTATGCCTCCCACCGCCTCAATAATTTGGGGGATGCCTTATTTTTTCCATGGGAAAGGGCCCCGCGCTTTCGCGCGGGGCCCTTCYGGTTTGATGCCTGGCAGTTCCCTACTCTCGCATGGGGAGACCCCACACTACCATCGGCGCTACGGCGTTTCACTTCTGAGTTCGGCATGGGGTCAGGTGGGACCACCGCGCTAGTGCCGCCAGGCAAATTCTGTTCCGGACCCCCCCAAAAGGGCGGGCCCGATAATCCGGTACGTGCTGAAAATTGAAACCGCGTCACTGCAAAACGCCTGTGGCGTTGTAAGGTTAAGCCTCACGGGTCATTAGTACCGGTTAGCTCAACGCATCGCTGCGCTTACACACCCGGCCTATCAACGTCGTAGTCTTCAACGTCCCTTCAGGAGACTTATAGTCTCAGGGAGAACTCATCTCGGGGCAAGTTTCGCGCTTAGATGCTTTCAGCGCTTATCTTTTCCGCATTTAGCTACCGGGCAGTGCCATTGGCATGACAACCCGAACACCAGTGATGCGTCCACTCCGGTCCTCTCGTACTAGGAGCAGCCCCCCTCAGTTCTCCAGCGCCCACGGCAGATAGGGACCGAACTGTCTCACGACGTTCTAAACCCAGCTCGCGTACCACTTTAAACGGCGAACAGCCGTACCCTTGGGACCTACTTCAGCCCCAGGATGTGATGAGCCGACATCGAGGTGCCAAACACCGCCGTCGATATGAACTCTTGGGCGGTATCAGCCTGTTATCCCCGGAGTACCTTTTATCCGTTGAGCGATGGCCCTTCCATTCAGAACCACCGGATCACTATGACCTGCTTTCGCACCTGCTCGAGCCGTCACTCTCGCAGTCAAGCCAGCTTATGCCATTGCACTAACCTCACGATGTCCGACCGTGATTAGCTGACCTTCGTGCTCCTCCGTTACGCTTTGGGAGGAGACCGCCCCAGTCAAACTACCCACCAGACACTGTCCGCACCCCGGATCACGGGGCCACGTTAGAACATCAAACGTTAAAGGGTGGTATTTCAAGGTTGGCTCCACGCGGACTGGCGTCCGCGCTTCAAAGCCTCCCACCTATCCTACACATCAAGGCTCAATGTTCAGTGTCAAGCTGTAGTAAAGGTTCACGGGGTCTTTCCGTCTTGCCGCGGGTACACTGCATCTTCACAGCGAGTTCAATTTCACTGAGTCTCGGGTGGAGACAGCCTGGCCATCATTACGCCATTCGTGCAGGTCGGAACTTACCCGACAAGGAATTTCGCTACCTTAGGACCGTTATAGTTACGGCCGCCGTTTACCGGGGCTTCGATCAGGAGCTTCTCTTGCGATAACCCCATCAATTAACCTTCCGGCACCGGGCAGGCGTCACACCGTATACGTCCACTTTCGTGTTTGCACAGTGCTGTGTTTTTAATAAACAGTTGCAGCCAGCTGGTATCTTCGACTGGCTTCGGCTCGGGGAGCAAGTCCCTCCACCTACGCGCCAGCGTGCCTTCTCCCGAAGTTACGGCACCATTTTGCCTAGTTCCTTCACCCGAGTTCTCTCAAGCGCCTTGGTATTCTCTACCTGACCACCTGTGTCGGTTTGGGGTACGATTTGATGCTGCCTGATGCTTAGAGGCTTTTCCTGGAAGCAGGGTATCAGTTGCTTCAGCACCGTAGTGCCTCGTCGTCACGCCTCAGTGTTAAAGTGAACCGGATTTGCCTGGAACACACACCTACACGCTTAAACCGGGACAACCGTCGCCCGGCCAACCTAACCTTCTCCGTCCCCCCTTCGCAGCAACACCGAGTACAGGAATATTAACCTGTTTCCCATCGACTACGCCTTTCGGCCTCGCCTTAGGGGTCGACTCACCCTGCTCCGATTAACGTTGAACAGGAACCCTTGGTCTTCCGGCGAGCGGGCTTTTCACCCGCTTTATCGTTACTTATGTCAGCATTCGCACTTCTGATACCTCCAGCAGACCTCACAGTCCACCTTCGACGGCTTACAGAACGCTCCCCTACCCAACAACGCTTGCGCGCCGCTGCCGCAGCTTCGGTGCATGGTTTAGCCCCGTTACATCTTCCGCGCAGGCCGACTCGACCAGTGAGCTATTACGCTTTCTTTAAATGATGGCTGCTTCTAAGCCAACATCCTGGCTGTCTGGGCCTTCCCACATCGTTTCCCACTTAACCATGACTTTGGGACCTTAGCTGGCGGTCTGGGTTGTTTCCCTCTTCACGACGGACGTTAGCACCCGCCGTGTGTCTCCCGTGATAACATTCTTCGGTATTCGCAGTTTGCATCGGGTTGGTAAGCCGGGATGGCCCCCTAGCCGAAACAGTGCTCTACCCCCGAAGATGAGTTCACGAGGCGCTACCTAAATAGCTTTCGGGGAGAACCAGCTATCTCCCGGTTTGATTGGCCTTTCACCCCCAGCCACAGGTCATCCGCTAATTTTTCAACATTAGTCGGTTCGGTCCTCCAGTTAGTGTTACCCAACCTTCAACCTGCCCATGGCTAGATCACCGGGTTTCGGGTCTATACCCTGCAACTTAACGCCCAGTTAAGACTCGGTTTCCCTGCGGCTCCCCTATACGGTTAACCTTGCTACAGAATATAAGTCGCTGACCCATTATACAAAAGGTACGCAGTCACACCACGAAGGTGCTCCCACTGCTTGTACGTACACGGTTTCAGGTTCTGTTTCACTCCCCTCGCCGGGGTTCTTTTCGCCTTTCCCTCACGGTACTGGTTCACTATCGGTCAGTCAGGAGTATTTAGCCTTGGAGGATGGTCCCCCCATATTCAGACAGGATACCACGTGTCCCGCCCTACTCTTCGAACTCACAGCAGGTGCATTTTTGTGTACGGGACTGTCACCCTGTACCGTGCGACTTTCCAGACGCTTCCACTAATGCACAAGCTGATGATGTTCCGGGCTCCTCCCCGTTCGCTCGCCGCTACTGGGGGAATCTCGGTTGATTTCTTTTCCTCGGGGTACTTAGATGTTTCAGTTCCCCCGGTTCGCCTTGCAGCACTATGTATTCATGCTGCAATGATGCACCTGGGTGCACCGGGTTTCCCCATTCGGGTATCGTCGGCTGTTGCGGTTCATATCACCTTACCGACGCTTATCGCAGATTAGCACGCCCTTCATCGCCTCTGACTGCCTGGGCATCCACCGTGTACGCTTCGTCACTTAACCTCACAACCCACAGGCGTCTCGTGAGACGCTGCGGTCATAAGCGTGACGCGAACACGCCGCTCTCTGCGCCCCTTATTACGGAGGGACGCGACGACGTGTCGTTTCAATTTTCAGCTTGTTCCGGATTGTTAAAGAGCATAATACTTCGCAGCCCGCCGTTGCCGGCGCGCTCTGAAGTATTGTTGAAAACCATATGGTGGAGCTAAGCGGGATCGAACCGCTGACCTCCTGCGTGCAAGGCAGGCGCTCTCCCAGCTGAGCTATAGCCCCATACAGTCTTGCAGAGACCTTTACTACCACTCAACCGAGTGCATCCTCAGGCAAGGATGCCGCTTTGCTCCGCAAGGAGAAAAGCATGGTAGGCCTGAGTGGACTTGAACCACCGACCTCACCCTTATCAGGGGTGCGCTCTAACCACCTGAGCTACAAGCCTGTAGAGGTTTTCTGCTCGTTACTTTCTATCAGACAATCTGTGTGGACACTGCGCGGGAAGGTATCTTCAGGTAAGGAGGTGATCCAACCGCAGGTTCCCCTACGGTTACCTTGTTACGACTTCACCCCAGTCATGAATCACAAAGTGGTAAGCGCCCTCCCGAAGGTTAAGCTACCTACTTCTTTTGCAACCCACTCCCATGGTGTGACGGGCGGTGTGTACAAGGCCCGGGAACGTATTCACCGTGGCATTCTGATCCACGATTACTAGCGATTCCGACTTCACGGAGTCGAGTTGCAGACTCCGATCCGGACTACGACGCACTTTGTGAGGTCCGCTTGCTCTCGCGAGGTCGCTTCTCTTTGTATGCGCCATTGTAGCACGTGTGTAGCCCTGCTCGTAAGGGCCATGATGACTTGACGTCATCCCCACCTTCCTCCGGTTTATCACCGGCAGTCTCCTTTGAGTTCCCGACCGAATCGCTGGCAACAAAGGATAAGGGTTGCGCTCGTTGCGGGACTTAACCCAACATTTCACAACACGAGCTGACGACAGCCATGCAGCACCTGTCTCACGGTTCCCGAAGGCACTAAGGCATCTCTGCCGAATTCCGTGGATGTCAAGAGCAGGTAAGGTTCTTCGCGTTGCATCGAATTAAACCACATGCTCCACCGCTTGTGCGGGCCCCCGTCAATTCATTTGAGTTTTAACCTTGCGGCCGTACTCCCCAGGCGGTCGACTTAACGCGTTAGCTCCGGAAGCCACGAGTCATGCTCACAGCCTCCAAGTCGACATCGTTTACGGCGTGGACTACCAGGGTATCTAATCCTGTTTGCTCCCCACGCTTTCGCACCTGAGCGTCAGTCTTTGTCCAGGGGGCCGCCTTCGCCACCGGTATTCCTCCAGATCTCTACGCATTTCACCGCTACACCTGGAATTCTACCCCCCTCTACAAGACTCAAGCCTGCCAGTTTCAAATGCAGTTCCCAGGTTAAGCCCGGGGATTTCACATCTGACTTAACAGACCGCCTGCGTGCGCTTTACGCCCAGTAATTCCGATTAACGCTTGCACCCTCCGTATTACCGCGGCTGCTGGCACGGAGTTAGCCGGTGCTTCTTCTGCGGGTAACGTCAATGAACGAGGTTATTAACCTCGTCCCCTTCCTCCCCGCTGAAAGTACTTTACAACCCGAAGGCCTTCTTCATACACGCGGCATGGCTGCATCAGGCTTGCGCCCATTGTGCAATATTCCCCACTGCTGCCTCCCGTAGGAGTCTGGACCGTGTCTCAGTTCCAGTGTGGCTGGTCATCCTCTCAGACCAGCTAGGGATCGTCGCCTAGGTGAGCCGTTACCCCACCTACTAGCTAATCCCATCTGGGTTCATCCGATGGTGTGAGGCCCGAAGGTCCCCCACTTTGGTCTTGCGACGTTATGCGGTATTAGCCACCGTTTCCAGTGGTTATCCCCCTCCATCGGGCAGATCCCCAGACATTACTCACCCGTCCGCCACTCGTCACCCGAAGAGCAAGCTCTTCTGTGCTACCGTTCGACTTGCATGTGTTAGGCCTGCCGCCAGCGTTCAATCTGAGCCATGATCAAACTCTTCAATTAAAAGTTCGATTTGCTTCAACTCGTGAAGCGATGCTCAAGGAAAACGTCGTAATGAATTTCAATACGTGTTCACTCTTAAGACTTGATATTTTTTTGCGTCCGGAGACGCTGATATCAATCCTGCGAGTGCCCACACAGATTGTCTGATAAATTGTTAAAGAGCGGCGCTACATTCTCAGTAGCGCGGGTTGCGTATACTACGCTTTCCCGCTGAAGAGTCAAGGATTTTCTCACTTATCTCTTCCTGACACGCCGCTGTGTAAGCCGTTGTTCCGTGTCAGTGGAGGCGCAGTATAGGGATTTTCTGCGGGGTGGCAACCCCTAAATGCAGAAATTATTTCAGTTGCTTATTTTGCAAACAAAATAGCCTTAAAAGGCCTGCGATAGTATAAAAAACCAACAAAAATGGGCCCAAAGGCCCATTTTTGACGGATACTACTTATTGATGAGCGACGATTTGGCCGTCTTCAACATCAAGCTTGATGTTTTTACCAGGCAACAAAGTTCCCGCCAAGATTTGATTCGCTAACGGGTTCTCTATCTGTTGCTGAATAGCGCGTTTCAGAGGACGCGCGCCATAAACCGGATCGTAGCCATTCTGTCCCAGCAGTATCAATGCATCATCTGAGATATCGATCGTGAAGCCGCGATCTTCCAGACGCTTGTACAGCCGCTGCAATTGCACTTTAGCAATAGAAGCAATATGCGATTCGGCCAGAGGGTGAAAGACCACCAGCTCATCGATACGGTTAATGAACTCAGGGCGGAAATGTTGGCCAACCACTGTCATCACCACTTTCTTCATCTCGTCATAATTCACTGCACCGAAGCGCTCCTGAATCAAATCCGATCCGAGGTTTGATGTCATGATGACGACCGCATTGCGGAAATCAACCGTTCTGCCCTGTCCATCCGTGAGGCGTCCATCATCCAGTACCTGAAGCAGGATGTTAAATACGTCCGGATGCGCTTTTTCTATCTCATCCAGCAAAATCACTGAGTAAGGCCGACGACGTATCGCCTCAGTGAGATATCCGCCCTCTTCATAACCGACATAGCCTGGAGGTGCACCCACCAGTCGTGAAACAGAGTGCTTCTCCATAAACTCAGACATATCGAGCCGCACCATCGCATCGTCACTGTCGAAGAGGAAGTTCGCCAGCGCTTTGCACAATTCCGTTTTCCCGACCCCGGTCGGACCGAGGAACAAGAAGGAGCCGATAGGTCGATTTGGATCGGCCAGGCCAGCACGGCTGCGGCGAATCGCATTCGATACCGCTTCAACCGCCTCATTCTGACCAATCACGCGTGAATGCAACTGTTGCTCCATGCGCAGCAGCTTGTCACGTTCGCCTTCCATCATGCGGTCCACTGGTATACCGGTCCAACGCGCCAGCACGTCAGCAATTTCTACCTCGGTCACGCGGTTACGCAACAGACGCATAGTTTTGCCCTCTGACTGCGTCGCCGCGGCCAGCTGTTTCTCCAGCTCCGGAATTTTTCCATATTGCAGTTCAGACATCTGCGCTAAATCACCTACGCGACGTGCCTGCTCAATGGCCAATCGCGCCTGCTCAAGCTCTGCTTTAATAGTCTGCGTGCCTGACAGCGATGCTTTTTCTGCTTTCCACTCTTCTTCCAGCTCAGCGTATTCGCGCTCTTTCTGATTAAGTTCCTCTTCCAGCATGTTAAGCCGCTTAATGCTGGCGTCATCGGACTCTTTCTTCAGAGCCTGCTGCTCAAGTTTGAGCTGAATAATGCGCCGCTCCAGACGATCCAACGCCTCTGGTTTTGAGTCAATCTGCATACGAATACTTGATGCGGCTTCGTCAATCAGGTCGATAGCTTTATCCGGCAGCTGGCGATCGGCAATGTAGCGGTGCGATAACGTCGCAGCGGCCACAATAGCCGGGTCGGTGATCTGCACATGGTGATGCAGCTCATAGCGCTCTTTTAAGCCACGCAGAATCGCAATCGTATCTTCCACGCTGGGCTCAGCCACCAACACCTTCTGGAAACGGCGCTCCAGAGCAGCATCCTTCTCTATATACTGCCGATACTCATCAAGCGTGGTTGCGCCAACACAATGCAGCTCACCGCGAGCCAGCGCAGGTTTAAGCATGTTGCCTGCATCCATCGCACCATCGGCTTTACCGGCTCCGACCATGGTGTGCAGCTCGTCAATAAACAGGATTACGTTGCCTTCCTGCTTAGAAAGATCGCTGAGCACTCCTTTGAGGCGTTCTTCGAACTCCCCGCGATATTTAGCACCGGCCACCAGTGCACCCATATCCAGCGCCAGCACCCGACGGCCTTTAAGGCCTTCAGGCACTTCGCCATTAATGATCCGCTGAGCAAGTCCTTCAACAATCGCCGTTTTACCCACGCCCGGTTCACCAATCAGCACCGGGTTATTCTTGGTACGGCGCTGTAATACCTGAATCGTGCGACGGATCTCTTCGTCACGACCAATGACCGGGTCAAGCTTGCCCTGCTCCGCACGCTCGGTGAGATCGACAGTGTATTTTTTTAATGCCTGACGCTGATCTTCAGCACCCTGATCGTTCACGTTGTCTCCTCCACGAAGTTGTTCAATGGCATGGTTTAGCTTCTCCTGAGTAGCACCTGCATTTTTCAGGAGATCCGCCAGAGAACCGCGCGAATCGAGTGCCGCCAGGACAAATAGCTCAGATGAAATAAAATTGTCACCGCGTTTTTGCGCCAGCTTGTCGCAAAGATTGAGCACGCGGATGAGATCGGCGGAAGGTTGCACATCACCATCCGCGCCTTCAACCTGCGGCAAACGGCTGATAGCCTGTTCGATACTGCTGCGTAATGCGGCAACATCGGTTCCGGCAGAACTCAATAAAGGCCGTACAGATCCGCCTTCCTGATTAAGCAATGCGCTCATCAGATGAAGAGGTTCGATGAATTGGTTATCACGCCCGAGAGCAAGCGATTGGGCATCAGCTAAAGCCAGCTGAAATTTATTGGTAAGACGATCCAGACGCATAATTCCTCCCATTAAGGTCATAATGCTACTGGAGATTAAATGAGGTCTTACCTCAAGTTTTCAAGGTTTATGACCTGTATCTGGTATAAAAAATACGCTACCGGATCGTCTTGTGGTGCAAGGTTATAACAGCCAAACCAAAGTTGCCATACGACCGGTTGATCCGTCGCGCCGCCAGGAGAAAAAATGTTCAGGTTCAGAAACGGTACAATGCGTGCCGCCGCTGATTGAGGTTACGCCACAGGCGGTTAAACGCTGACAGGCTAATTGCCAGATATCAGCGAGGTATTTCTCGCCAGCTGGCACAAAGGCTGTGGCGGCCTCAGCGTCATGCGCCATAAAGGCAGCGCGCACTTCCCCACCGACTTCAAAACGTTGTGGGCCAATTGCAGGACCCAGCCAGATATGAATCTGCGCAGCGGGAACGCTAAACTGCGCCAGCGTATTCTCCAGCACGCCTGCACACAGGCCGCGCCATCCTGCATGTGCCGCCGCGACCTCTGTGCCATCATAAGAGCAAAACAATACAGGTAAACAATCTGCCGTCATTACGGCACACGGCATAGCAGCGTGGTTGCTCCAGACGGCGTCGGCTTGCGGAGGCCGGTCAAAGGCCTCAGTCAGGTGCACAACATCGGTACCATGAACCTGATCAAGCCATATCGGCATGGTTGGCAGTGAGGCCAACGCTACCAGACGCTGACGATTTGCCGCGACGGCTGCCGGGTTATCACCCACGTGCGCGCCAAGATTCAACGAATCCCAGGGTGCAGCACTGATGCCGCCCGCACGTGTTGTTGAACAGGCCCGAACATTAGCCGGTGCCGGCCAGTCAGGAATGATCAGGTGACTTACCAATCAAGCTGGTCCTTGAACATTTCAGTATCGGCCTTCAGAGCGGCATTCAACTCAACCATATCCTGTGGCAAGGGTGCATGCCACTCCATCTCAATACCGGTAATAGGATGGTACAAACGGAGCATCGTCGCATGCAGCGCCTGACGATCGAAGCCGCGCAGCGTCTGCACGAATTCATCAGAAGCGCCTTTTGGCGGACGCGGACGGCCACCATAAAGTGGATCGCCGACTAATGGATGGTTGATATGTGACATATGCACGCGAATCTGATGCGTTCGGCCGGTTTCGAGACGCAGTCGCAGACGAGTATGCGCACGAAAATGTTCCATGATGCGGTAATGCGTTGTGGCTGGCTTGCCCATTGGGTGCACGGCCATGTGGGTGCGTTTCGTTGAATGCCGACTGATCGGTTCATTCACCGTGCCACCTGCGGTCATGCGGCCAATGGCCACCGCCTCATATTCGCGCGTGATTTCACGCAGCTGTAGCGATTCAACCAGATAGGTTTGCGCCGGTACCGTTTTCGCCACCACCATCAAGCCGGTGGTATCTTTATCAAGACGATGCACAATACCTGCACGCGGCACATCCATGATTGGCGAATAGTAATGCAGCAACGCATTGAGCACCGTGCCATCAGGATTGCCTGCGCCTGGATGTACCACCAGCCCACGCGGTTTATTGATGACCAGGATGTCATCGTCTTCATGAACGATATCCAGTGCAATATCCTGCGCTTCCCAGCGCTGCGCTTCTTCGATAGCCGCATCAATGGCGACCTTCTCTCCACCCAGGACTTTCTCTTTGGGTGTGTCGACAATTGCGCCATTTACCGTTACACGGCGCTCAAGAATCCACTCTTTAATGCGAGAACGGGAATAATCAGGGAACAATTCTGCTAAAGACTGATCTAAGCGTTGTCCAAGTTGCGACTCAGACACCGTTGCGGTGAGTTGTACTAGTTGTGCCATATACAGCTTCTTCGTTAACGTTGGGTTTTCACGGCGATGCCGTTTAATATAATGTGCTATCGTACCCGGTCACTATCGGAAGCTTAACGGACAGCTTCCGCACTAACACTTTGAGGATAAGCAAATCGTCATGACGCGTATGAAATATTTGGTGGCTGCAGCCACGTTGAGCCTGGCACTGGTCGGTTGCTCCAGCTCCAAGGATACGGTACCTGACAGCCCGCCATCTGAGCTTTACGCTACGGCTCAGCAAAAGCTGCAGGACGGTAACTTCAAAGGAGCAATAACGCAACTCGAAGCGCTGGATAACCGCTATCCGTTTGGTCCTTACTCACAGCAAGTGCAGCTTGATCTCATTTACGCTTATTACAAAAATGCCGATTTACCGCTGGCTCAGGCAGCTATTGAACGCTTTATGCGTCTGAATCCGACTCATCCAAATATTGATTATGTCGTCTACATGAAAGGACTGACTGACATGGCGCTGGATGATTCTGCATTACAGGGCTTTTTTGGTATCGATCGTTCGGATCGCGATCCGACCCATGCACGTGATGCATTTCGTGACTTTTCGCAGCTGCTGCGGAACTATCCGAACAGCCAATATGCTACCGATGCCAATAAGCGTTTAGTTTACCTGAAAGACCGTTTGGCTAAATATGAGCTTTCTGTGGCGCAATTCTATACTAAACGCGGGGCTTATGTCGCTGTTGTTAATCGTGTAGAGGGAATGATGCGTGATTACAATGATACGCAGGCAACGCGCCAGGCATTGCCGCTGATGGAAAACGCTTACCGTAAGCTGCAGCTAAATGCTGAAGCAGACAAAGTTGCTAAGCTGATTGCCGCTAATCCGGCCTGAAAACGATCTGCTTCAAACTAAAAAGGCAGCCTCAGGCTGCCTTTTTTATGGCGGTGAACCGCGCTTATTTCTGCCGTTTCGCCTGCGTTAACTCATCAACTATGCCTGTTAATTTCTCACAGCTCAAGCGGCACTGCGCAGGTTTGGGAAAGCACCTCACAAATCCTTCTCATTGACATAAAGTGACATTTTTTCGTGACCTACGTCACACAAATAACTGCCTTAAACGTTATGCTGAACCTACCAATCCGGAAACAACAGAGAGGTATTAATGATGATTGTGAACATTACCAGCAAGCAGATGGAAATCACTGAAGCCATTCGCCAGCACGTCGAGGAACGCCTCGCCAAGTTAGAAAAATGGCAAACCGATCTGATTAATCCTCATATTGTCCTTTCCAAAGAACCCAAAGATTTTGTTGCCGATGCAACCATCAACACCCCTAACGGCACGCTGGTCGCGAGCGCCAAGCATGAAGACATGTATACCGCTATTAATGAGCTGATTGCCAAGCTGGTTCGCCAACTGAATAAAGTGCAGCATAAAGGCGAAGCTCGTCGGGCCAACGCCAGCGTAAAAGATATCAGTATCGCCAGTTGATTATCTCGCCATGAATAACGCGCCTCAGGGCGCGTTTTTTATTGACAGCATGAAATTGCTACGGGTAAGGTTATCCCCTGGTTTTTGTGGAACATTTAATGAAACTATCACCGTTTTTCTTCGCCTTCTTTTTTATTTTCCCCTAACAGGGAGGCGATGCGTCGTGTGAGAAAGAAACCGAAGACGAACATCAAAGCCTCCCAAACGGGAGGCTTTTTTTATTGCACCGCTTACAGGTAGCCCTATGACATCCGACAACCCTTTACTGGTATTGCGCGATAAAATCAGTGCCGTAGATGAGAAACTGCTGAAGCTGCTGGCTGAACGCCGCCAGTTGGCCATTGGTGTGGCTCAGGCCAAAATGGCCACCAAACGCCCGATCCGCGATACCGAACGCGAACGTCAGCTGCTTGAGCATCTGATTACCCTGGGCAAAGTACATAAGCTTGATGCGCATTACATTACCCGGCTATTTCAGCTGATCATTGAGGATTCAGTTCTGACGCAGCAGGCATTGCTGCAAAAGGATTTGAATCAAACTCAGCTGCAATCGGCACGTATCGCCTTTCTTGGCCCGAAAGGCTCCTACTCACATCTGGCAGCCCGTAAGTATGCGACTCGCCATTTTGAAAACTATGTGGAATGCGGCTGCCTTAAATTTCACGACATTATAAAACTGGTGGAAACCGGACAGGCGGATTACGCCGTGTTGCCGATTGAAAACACCAGTTCCGGTTCAATCAACGATGTTTATGATCTGCTGCAGCAAACCAGCCTGTCTATAGTGGGTGAAATGACCGTGCCGATTGATCATTGCATTCTGGTGGCGGGCGCAGCCGATCTGCAGAAAATCGACACGGTTTACAGCCATCCACAGCCGTTTCAGCAGTGCAGCCAATTTTTAAATCGTTTTCCACACTGGAAAATTGAATATACCGAAAGCACCGCTGCGGCAATGGAGAAAGTTGCGGCTATGAATTCGCCCACCGTTGCGGCTATCGGCAGCGAAGCAGGCGGCGAGTTGTATCAGCTAAAGGTGCTCGAACGCCATCTTGCTAATCAACAGCAAAATATCACGCGCTTTATTATCCTGGCGCGTAAAGCCGTTGAGGTATCGTCGCAGGTGCCAGCGAAAACAACGCTGATCATGGCAACCGGCCAGCAAGCCGGTGCGCTGGTGGAAGCGCTGTTGGTATTGCGCCAGCACAACCTCATCATGAGCAAACTTGAATCGCGGCCAATCAACGGCAACCCTTGGGAAGAGATGTTTTATCTTGATGTACAGGGCAATTTACGCTCAGAGGCGATGCAGCATGCGTTGCGCGAATTAACCGCAATTACCCGTTCGCTGAAAGTGCTTGGCTGCTATCCTGGCGAAAACGTTATTCCGGTCGATCCCGCCTGATATGCGACACGGGTAATAAAAAAACGCCGACTCTGCAGTCGGCGTTTTTTTATTTATCGCGCATGCATTCAGCGATTACTGACGAATATCGTTTGCCGAACGCAGCAGCGTGCGGCTCTCAAGCATAAATCGTTGGGCATGATCGCCGAACCAATGTTCAACCTTGCGGAAACTGTTAATGAACGCCTGCTTGTCACCATTTTCCAGTAGCGCAATGGCTTCGCCAAAGCGTTGATAGTAACGCTTGATCAACGCCAGGTTGCTTTCAGACGACATAATGATGTCAGCATAAAGCTGTGGATCCTGAGCAAACAAGCGCCCCACCATTGCCAGCTCCAGCCGGTAAATGGGTGAGGAAAGCGCCAACAGTTGATCGAGTTGCACGTTTTCCTCAGCCAGATGCAATCCATACGCGAAGGTGGCGAAATGCCGCAGCGCCTGGATAAAAGCCATATTCTGATCGTGCTCAACGGCGCTGGTACGATGTATACGTGCGCCCCAGACCTGAATCTGCTCCAGGAACCATTGATACGCTTCTGGCTCGCGGCCATCACACCACACGACAACCTGCTTCGCCAGACTACCGCTGTCAGGGCCGAACATCGGATGCAGCCCCAATACTGGCCCGCTATGCGCCGCCAGCATCGCCTGTAACGGTTTATTCTTCACCGAAGCCAAATCAACCAAAATACAGTCGTCAGGCAGCGCTGGCAGTGAGGCAATAATCTCTTCTGTCAGATGAATCGGTACGCTGATAATGACCATGCCTGCATCATTTAACAGCGACTCCGCCTGTGGCCATTCGTCCTTATCAAGAATTCGCACTTGATAACCCGACAGCGTCAGCAT
The DNA here is from genome assembly GCF_001517405.1 of Duffyella gerundensis. Lineage (NCBI taxonomy): Bacteria > Pseudomonadati > Pseudomonadota > Gammaproteobacteria > Enterobacterales > Erwiniaceae > Duffyella > Duffyella gerundensis. The sequence continues at coordinate 2,962,645 of NZ_LN907827.1, forward strand.
TTTTTCAAATAGCCGCCCCATCTGCCCTTTGCCACCTACAATCACCACCGGTCGCAAAGCCGGATTCAGCGTTTTGAAGCCTTTATCATTTTCACTGGTGTAGGACTCGCGCATCACCCGGCGCAGTACGTCCTCAATTAAATCAGCAGGTACACCCAGCGCTTCTGCTTCCTTACGTCGCGAAGCAAGCATGCTCGCCTCACGCTCAGGCACATATATCGGTAAGCCATAGCGGCTTTTAACCTCGCCCACTTCTGCAACCAGCGCCAGGCGTTTCGCCAGCAGGTCAAGAAGTGCTTTATCGACCGTATCGATTTGATCGCGTAATGCGGTCAGTTCAGCCACCATATACTGTTAACCTCTCAGGAAAGACGTTTCGTCAACACGCCCTGCAGATCCTGTTGCATGCTGCGCAGCAAGGTCTCGGTAGTTTCCCAATTAATACAGGCATCGGTTACGGATACGCCATAACGCATTTCGCTGCGCGGCTGCTCTGAAGATTGATTGCCTTCATTAAGATGACTTTCTAACATCAGGCCAATAATTGAGCGATTACCATCTTTGATCTGCGCAACGGCGGATTCTGCTACGCCAGATTGACGACGAAAATCTTTGTTAGAATTGCCATGGCTGCAATCTATCATCAAGGCCGGACGCAGTCCTGCTTTAACCATCTCTTTCTCACACTGCGCCACATCTTCCGGACCGTAGTTTGGTGCTTTACCACCACGCAAAATCACGTGCCCATCAGGATTACCCTGGGTTTGCAGCAGGCAAACTTGCCCTGCCTGGTTGATACCCACAAAACGGTGCGGCATGGCGGCAGCACGCATCGCGTTGATAGCGGTGCCGAGGCTGCCATCGGTGCCATTTTTGAATCCAACCGGCATCGACAGGCCTGACGCCATCTCGCGGTGGGTTTGTGATTCAGTGGTGCGGGCTCCGATCGCCGACCAGCTAAACAGATCGCCAAGGTATTGCGGGCTGTTTGGATCTAACGCTTCAGTGGCAAGAGGTAAACCCATCTCAATCAAACTCACCAACAGTTCACGCGCAATATGCAGTCCGGCTTCCATATCAAACGAGTTATCCATGTAAGGATCGTTGATCAGCCCTTTCCAGCCTACGGTGGTACGGGGTTTTTCAAAGTAGACGCGCATAACAATATAGAGTTCATCCTGCACTTCTTCGGCCAGTTGCTTCAGCTGACTCGCATATTCCAGCGCAGCTTCGGTATCGTGAATTGAACACGGGCCGCATACCACCAGAAGACGTGGATCGCGTCCAGCAATGATGTCCGCAATGGTTTGGCGAGAGGCAGCAACCTGTGACTCAAGACGAGGTTCCAGCGGGATCTTACGTTTCAGCTCTTCTGGCGTAATGAGAATTTGCTCATTGGTGATGTGTACATTGTTTAGCGCATCTTTTTGCATGATCAGGATCCTTTAATTCATATGTTTGATCCTCAGCGAGGAATGAGCATTAATTTACCACAGCATGTAAAACTTGCAATCCAGACTGTACATATTTATTACCATATTCAATTAAATACCCTTAAAAATAATACAACAAATTGAATAACATGAATAATTTAAAATTAGCTTATGTAATATTATCTTTACACACGCCCAGTAACCTATAGCCATCAGTTGGAATGCTGACATGATTCTTTTCCTGCTATTGCTGAAATAATGGGCAGCAGGTCATGCCTGATGAACTCTGGCGGCATGAAATGCTTGTTAATCAGTCAAAGCGTTTTATACGCCTGGTAAGTTAGTTTAGGGATTAAGCCTGCCGCCGGCCGTGTCGCTGTTAACAGGCTGACTGATTCCTTAAAAGCTCTCAACAGTAGACTGATTTTTATGGCAGAGAGTGTCGTAGTTAAAACTGAGTCACAATCGCAGGAAAATAGATGATCATTGAAGATGGCGCTCAACTGAAGGATCTTAAGAATAATGCCTGTCTGGGCACCCATCCCCGCATGGTTAACAGCACAATTAACTTCGTCGGTGAAAATAATTTACTAATTTTTGAGGATAATATTACTTTCACCAATTCAACAATATCCTTCAAAGGTGACAATGCTGTCATTTATCTGAGCAGCAATTGCTTTAGTTATGAAATGAACATGGTCATATTTTCTCACTCTGCCGCTTATGTGGGCCAGAACAACTACTTTAACGAAAAGTTGAATGTCATCATTTCTGAAGGGCAAAATTTCATCCTGGGTAATCAGTGCATGTTTTCTTTTGATATCTGGATCAGGAATTCCGATGCTCACCTGATTTACGACGCAACCAACATGCAAAGGATCAATCCTTCAAAAAGCATCGTCATCGGCGATCATGTGTGGATTGGACAGCATGCAATGATACTGAAAGGCAGCGTGATTCATTCAGGCAGCATAGTGGGTGCAATGAGCGTGCTAGCCGGGAAAACAGTGAAATCAAACTGTAGCTGGGCTGGCAACCCAGCCAAAAGGATTCAGGAAAACATTTTCTGGTCTGGCGAAAGCGTTCATAGCTGGACAGAGCCAATGACTCAGCATTACAGCATTTTGCCCCATCAGAATTTTGTGTTTGAAAATGACGGCCAGGCGATGGATATGGTGGCGTTTGATCGCAAGCTTTTGCAGGCAGCCAGCGTACAAGACAAAGCCAGACTGCCGTTGACGCTAGCAGCAAACAAAAATAAAAATCGTTTCTATGGCGCCTGACTTTCTTTAGTCTCCCTGCCGGTAATGCGTTAACGCGTAAGCCGATCAATACCATCGCTGCAAATTTAGGCCTGTTACGCCCTAACGTTCACCCAACGTGACGCACAAAAAAGGGGTTGGCATCTTGCCAACCCCCTGATTCACTTTAACTTTTGGATGTCGCGTTAGCGATACCTTAGTTAAGACGCTCTTTGATACGAGCTGACTTACCAGTACGCTCACGCAGGTAGTACAGTTTGGCTTTACGCACAGCGCCACGACGTTTAACAGCAATGCTGTCAATTACTGGTGAGTGAGTCTGGAATACACGCTCAACACCTTCGCCGTTGGAAATTTTACGAACAGTGAATGCAGAGTGCAGACCGCGGTTACGAATAGCGATAACCACGCCCTCGAATGCCTGCAGACGTTTTTTAGAACCTTCAACGACCCATACTTTCACTTCCACGGAATCACCCGGACGGAATGAAGGTACGTCCTGTTTCATCTGCTCTTGTTCAATTTGCTTAATAATGTTGCTCATAATTAATTCTCTTATCCTGGGTAAACTGATATTTAAGGAAGATCACTCTTCCGCATCATCGTTTTGTTGCTGACGACATTCCCGTTGGAATTCGTTAAGCAACTTAGCTTGCTCTTCAGTCAGAGCCAGGTTTTCCAGAAGTTCAGGTCTTCTAAGCCAGGTACGGCCCAACGACTGTTTCAGGCGCCACCGGCGGATCTCAGCATGGTTGCCCGACAGCAAAACTGGCGGAACCTCCATCCCTTCTAACACTTCAGGGCGGGTATAGTGCGGACAATCCAGCAAGCCATCTGAAAACGAATCTTCATCTGCTGACGCCTGCTTACCCAATACGCCCGGAATAAACCGGGATACGGAATCAATCAGCGTCATTGCCGGAAGTTCCCCGCCGCTGAGAACGTAATCGCCAATTGACCATTCTTCATCAATTTCGGTTTTGATTACGCGCTCGTCGATACCTTCATAGCGGCCACACACCAGAATTAACTTCTGCTGCGCTGCCAGCTCGCAAACGCCCTGTTGGTCCAGTTTGCGTCCCTGAGGTGAAAGATAAATCACCTTAGCGCCTTCCCCTGCCGCCGCTTTCGCTGCGTGGATAGCGTCCCGTAAAGGTTGCACCATCATCAGCATTCCCGGTCCGCCGCCGTACGGACGATCGTCTACGGTACGGTGCCGGTCGTGAGCGAAGTCACGCGGACTCCAACTCTCAATGCTGAGCAGGCCATTTTTTACTGCCCGGCCAGTTACCCCGAAGTCGGTAATAGCACGAAACATCTCTGGAAACAGGCTGATTACACCAATCCACATCGCGTTCGCCGTTACGTTACCGCTTTGTCCGGAGATCAAAAACCAGGATCCCAATCTACTTCAATGGTGCCGGTAGAGAGATCGACTTTCTTGATAACCTGTTCATCAAGGAACGGGATTAAGCGTTCCTGCGCACCGAATGCATCCTTCAGGTTTGCTTTCACAACGAGTACATCGTTGGAGCCGGTTTCCATCATATCGACGACTTTACCTAACTCGTAACCTTCAGTGGTGATAACCTGGCAGCCCATAAGGTCCTTCCAGTAGTAGTCACCCTCTTCCAGTTCCGGCAGCTGCTGCGAATCGACAAAGATTTCGCAGTTGGTCAGCAGTACCGCAGCATCACGATCTTCAATGCCTTTGACTTTGATGATCATGTCCTGATTATGGCGTTTCCAGCTTTCCAGCTCGACATGCTGCCATTTACCAGCACGTTGAATAAACCACGGCTGGTAATCGAAAATGCTTTCAGCGTCTTCGGTGGATGAAAACACTTTGAGCCAACCACGAATGCCGTAGGCCGAGCCCATTTTGCCTAAAACCACTGGCGTGACGGGAGGCTGTGCGGCGAGTTGCTTGCTCATGCTAACCACCGTGACAGATTAAGCTGCTTTCTTAGCTTCTTTGATCAGCGCGTTAACGCGATCAGAAAGCGTTGCGCCCTGGCCAACCCAGTGCTCAATACGATCCAGGTCCAGACGCAGACCTTCAGCCTGACCAGATGCGATCGGGTTGAAGAAACCAACGCGCTCGATGAAGCGACCGTTACGTGCATTGCGGCTGTCAGTAACGACGACCTGATAGAACGGACGCTTTTTAGCGCCGTGACGTGCCAAACGAATTGTAACCATAACATCCTCTTTAGTGAATAAAACACCCGGCCCCCATCGAGGAACGGGGTCCGGGTGTGTTATAAAAAGCCCGAAAATTTTACTCATTTTGGCGCAAAAAGCAATCGAAACTACATAACCTTTGCGGGCTTTATGTGCTGAATTGATTAACGGCCAGGAAAACCAGGTGGCATCATACCCTTCATGCCACGCATCATTTTCGCCATGCCGCCCTTCTTCATCTTCTTCATCATGCGCTGCATATCATCGAATTGCTTCAGCAAACGATTGACATCCTGCACCTGCATACCTGAGCCCACCGCGATACGGCGCTTGCGTGAGCCTTTAATAATCTCTGGTTTTTCACGCTCTTTGCGCGTCATGGAGTTGATCATCGCTTCCATACGCACCAGAACTTTGTCATCCATCTGTGACTTAACGTTATCCGGCAACTGGCCCATGCCTGGTAGCTTACCCATCAGGCTCGCCATACCGCCCATGTTGCGCATCTGCTTAAGCTGCTCAAGGAAGTCGTTAAGATCGAAGCCGTCGCCTTTTTTAAGCTTACTGGCCAGTTTTTCAGCCTGTGCACGGTCAACTTTGCTTTCGATATCTTCGATAAGCGACAATACGTCGCCCATACCAAGGATACGCGAGGCGATACGCTCAGGATAGAACGGTTCCAGGGCTTCGGTTTTTTCGCCAACACCCATGAACTTGATCGGTTTGCCGGTGATATGGCGAATGGAGAGTGCCGCACCGCCGCGCGCATCACCATCAACTTTGGTCAGAATCACACCGGTAAGCGGCAGCGCTTCGTTAAAAGCTTTTGCCGTATTGGCAGCATCCTGGCCGGTCATGGCATCGACAACAAACAGCGTTTCAACGGGATTGATCGCCGCGTGAACCTGTTTGATCTCATCCATCATCGCTTCGTCTACGTGCAGACGGCCGGCGGTATCCACCAGCAGCACATCATAGAACTTCAGCTTCGCTTCTTTCAGGGCATTTTTAACGATATCAACCGGTTTCTGGCTCAAGTCGGACGGACAAAAATCGACGCCAACCTGTTCAGCCAGCGTTTCGAGCTGCTTGATCGCCGCAGGGCGATAAACGTCAGCGGAAACAACCAGCACTTTCTTTTTATGCTTCTCGCGCAGAAACTTACCCAGCTTACCGACGCTGGTTGTTTTACCCGCACCCTGCAGGCCAGCCATCAGCACCACTGCTGGCGGCTGAGCAGCTAAATTCAGCTGGTTATTTTCATCGCCCATCGCGTTAACCAGTTCGTTACGCACGATTTTGATGAATTCCTGGCCGGGGGTCAGGCTCTTGTTAACGTCATGGCCAACGGAACGTTCTTTTACGCGATTGATAAAGTCGCGGACCACTGGTAACGCTACGTCAGCCTCTAACAGGGCCATACGCACTTCGCGCAGCGTCTCTTTAATATTTTCTTCGGTCAGCCTTCCGCGGCCACTGATATTGCGCAGGGTTTGCGATAAACGATCGGTTAAATTATCAAACATTGTCTCTCACTCAGAATTAAGAGAGGCCGCAATAGCGGCACAATTGCGCGGATTATAACACGAAGCGTCAGCGATCTCTGCAATTGGCAGTGAGATCGTTTGGAGCATGCTGTTGCTGGCGCTATACTGCTTTTTTCCTTATCTGGCCGGTACCTGAATCAACTTATGTCCGTTTTTGCGATCCTGGCGCTCTTCGCCTACTCATTCAGTCTTGCCCTGATTATCCCTGGCTTGCTCAGACAAAGCAGCGCATGGCGCAAACTTGCCGTGCTCTCAGCGGTGATTGCACTGGTTGCGCATGCCATTGCTCTGCAACAGCGCATTTTCGCCTTTGATGGCGGTCAGAACCTGAGCCTGCTCAACATCGGTTCGCTGGTCAGTCTGGTCATATGCAGCATCATGACGATTGTTGCATCGCGCAATCGCGGCTGGTTACTGCTGCCGGTGGTTTACAGCTTTGCGCTGATAAATCTGGCGTTCGCCACCTTTGTGCCCAATGCGTTTATCACGCATCTGGAAACAACGCCGGGCATGATGATCCACATCGGTCTTTCTCTGCTGGCTTACGCGACGCTGATCATCGCCGCGCTCTATGCCCTGCAGCTGGCGCTGATTGATTATCAGTTAAAAAACAAAAAGCTGGCATTCAATAACGATATGCCGCCGCTAATGAGCATTGAGCGGAAAATGTTTCATATCACGCAGATTGGCGTGGTGCTGCTGACGCTGGTACTGTGCACCGGCCTTTTCTACATGCACGATCTGTTTAGCCCGGAGAACGTTGATAAAGCCGTGCTGTCGATTATTGCCTGGTTTGTCTATATCGTTCTGCTGTGGGGGCACTATCATGAAGGCTGGCGCGGACGTCGCGTAGTCTGGTTCAACTGCAGCGGTGCACTACTGCTGACCATGGCCTATTTTGGCAGCCGCATGCTGCAACATCTTATCACTCGCTAATTACTGCTCAACTAAGGGACTTTCGCGTTGGAACATGTTTCAACCACTACGCTTATTATTACACTCGTTGTGATGGTTTTCGTCTCCGCCTACTTCTCGGGCTCGGAAACCGGCATGATGACGTTGAATCGCTATAAGCTGCGCCATCAGGCTAAAAGTGGCCATCGCGCTGCTCGTCGGGTAGAGAAACTGCTGCGTCGCCCCGATCGCCTAATCAGCCTGGTGCTGATTGGCAACAACCTGGTTAATATCCTCGCCTCTTCGCTGGCAACCATTGTTGGCATGCGCCTGTATGGCGATGCGGGCGTGGCTATTGCCACCGGTATTCTGACCTTCGCCGTACTGGTGTTTGCCGAGGTTCTGCCTAAGACCGTTGCCGCGCTTTACCCTGACAAAGTGGCTTATCCCAGCAGCCTGTTGTTGGGGCCACTACAGATCATCATGATGCCGCTGGTTTGGCTACTGAACAGCATTACGCGCGTTTTAATGCGCATGGTGGGCATTAAAACCGATGCGGCGATCAGCTCCGCGCTAAGCAAAGAAGAGCTGCGCACCATTGTTTATGAATCGCGCTCGCTGATGTCCAATCGCAATCAGGATATGCTGCTGTCGGTGCTGGATCTCGAAAAGGTCAACGTCGATGACATCATGGTGCCGCGCAATGAGATCGTGGGTATTGATATCAACGACGACTGGAAATCTATTGCTCGTCAGCTCTCGCACTCGCCGCACGGCCGTATTGTGCTTTATCGTAACTCGCTTGATGATACCGTCGGCATGTTGCGTGTCCGTGAAGCGTGGCGCCTGATGACCGAGAAAAAAGAGTTCAATAAAGAGACCCTGCTGCGCGCGGCCGATGAGATTTACTACATTCCGGAAGGCACGCCGCTAAATACCCAGCTGGTCAAATTTCAGCGCAACAAAAAGAAAGTGGGTCTGGTGGTGGACGAATATGGCGATATCAAAGGCCTTGTTACCATTGAAGATATCCTTGAAGAGATCGTCGGCGATTTCACCACATCGATGTCACCGAGCCTGGCGGAAGAAGTGATGCCGCAAAGTGACGGCTCGGTGTTGATCGAAGGCAGCGCCAATATTCGTGAAATCAACAAAGCCTTTAACTGGACGCTACCTGAAGAAGAGGCGCGCACTATCAATGGGATGCTGCTGGAAGTGCTACAGGAGATCCCCAGCGCCAACACGCGCGTCAAAATCGGTAATTACGATATCGATATTCTTGATGTGCAGGAAAATATGGTTAAACAGGTCAGAATCAAGCCGAAGAAAACGGTTAAAGAATCCGTGGGCTCCTGATCTCTGCTCAATAAAAAAGGCGGCCAACTGGCCGCCTTTTTTGTCGCTGCATGCTGACTACATGCTGACTAGATGTGCAGTTCCTGCAGTTTATCTGCAGGTAATGCCAACTCATCGTTGTGGTTCACACGTACGTCATGCTCAATGATGTGACGAGCAATATCCTGCGCTTCATCAAGTGAATGCATCTCATAGGTGCCGCACTGATATTCATTCAGCTCAGGGATTTTGTTTTGATCGTCGACCTTTAACACATCGGCCATCGCGGCTTTCCATGCGCTGGCAACGCGCTGCTCGTCTGGCGTACCGATCAGGCTCATATAGAAGCCAGTCCGGCATCCCATTGGCGAAATATCAATAATCTCAACGCCATCGCCATTGAGATGATTACGCATAAAACCGGCGAAGAGATGTTCGAGCGTATGAATACCGCGCTCAGGCATCACTTCTTTGTTTGGTGCGCAGAAACGCAGATCAAAAACCGTGATGGTGTCGCCATGTGGTGTATTCATGGTCTTCGCTACACGTACAGCGGGAGCGGCCATGCGAGTATGGTCTACGGTAAAGCTGTCCAGCAATGGCATGTTGTCACCTCTTTTTAAAAAAATTTTCCGAACGATGAAACTTTTTTCGGTACTCAACGTCTGAATATATGAAAGACGCGCATTTGTTATCATCATCCCTGACAACAGAGATGTTAATTTGGCCACATTGATGTGGCCTTTTTCTTTTCTAGCCTTTGCGGCTGGCCAGATATTCTTCCAGGCTCAACGTATCGCCCTCTTCTAACGCCTTCTGCTTATTGATCGACGCCAGCGCTTGCTGAGAGAACGCCTCTTCGGTCAGCACTTCCAGCGGCTCCTCAGAGAGCATATGACGATACTGTTCCGCTAATGCAGCGCCTACTTCTGCAATACCGCCCTCTTTCAGCGCCTGCAGCGTACGCGCAGAATAGGTCAATTCCGGATCGTCAAAAGAGGCGACCAGCTGTTCGCACACCTTCTGATAATGCGGCTCATCCTGCTCACGATCCAACACTTCCGCAACGCGGCTGAAATCTTCGAACAGTGCTCGACCCACGTCGCGCAGCGGCTGTTCGGCTTCTTCGCATCCCATTGCAATGGTTTGGCCCGGTTTGCGTCCTTCCAGAATCACCCGATTCCAGTTTTGACGTGCACACAGCAGCTCAGCGCTGGACATTTCCGGCGCATCTGCGAGTGTACACCAGATGAGGAACAGGTCGAGGAAGCGTACCTGATTAGCATCCACACCAATAGGCGAGAACGGATTGATGTCCAGTGAACGCACTTCAATGTATTCAATACCGCCGCGCAGCAGCGCGTCAGAAGGTGCCTCACCCGGCCGCGTAACACGCTTTGGCCTGATCGGCGCGTACAGCTCGTTTTCGATCTGCAACACATTGGTGTTTAGCTGTAACCAGTGACCATCAGCATCTTTGATGCCCATCGCCGCGTACTCTTCGGATGGCGTTTTGATCGCGCGCTTCAGGGCTTCAACATAGCCTGCCAGCGAGTTAAAGGTAATCCCTAAATTGCTTTGCGATTTATTGGTATAACCTAAGTCGCTCAGACGTAAAGAAGTGGCATGAGGCAACCATAGCGTGTCGTTATCATTGCTTTCAAACGGCAGCTTGCTCTCTTTGCCCTGCAAAAAGCTAGAGCATACCGCGGGTGAAGCACCGAACAGGTAAGGAATAATCCAGCCAAAACGGTAGTAGTTACGGATCAGACGCAGGTAGCCGGCGGAGATGGTCTCTTTGCCGCTTTCTGCATCTTTCACATCAGCCCACTCCTGCCAAAAAGAGAGCGGCAGCGAGAAGTTATAATGGATACCTGAAATGGTCTGCATCAGCGCGCCATAGCGGTTTTTTAATCCTTCACGATAAAGCGTTTTCATCCGGCCAATATTGGACGAGCCATATTGCGCCAGTTCAATCTTGTCGCTGTCTTCGATGATGCAGGGCATGCTAAACGGCCACATGCGCTCTTCGCCCAGATCTTTCGCAACATGGCGATGAATATCGCGCAAAAACGCGAGCAGATGATCAACGTCCTGATCCACCGGCGTGATGAACTCAAGCAGTGTCTCTGCAAAGTCGGTGGTAATCCAGTCATGGGTTAATGCTGAACCCAGGCTGTGTGGATGAGGCGTTGTCGCCAGCTTACCGTCTGGTTGCACGCGCAACGTTTCGCGTTCAATGCCACGGCCAATGCCTTTCAGCGCTTGAGGGTGGGCTTCCAGCCAGGAAAGCGCCTTGGATACGTCCGGGATCACATTGACCTCCCGCTCAGATAATAATTTATTTTTGTTCAGCATAATGTTAACCGTAGCCTCGAATCTTCGCGAATCAATGCCACCATTCCATGCCCTGTAAAGTGGCTATCGTTATTAGGATATAACGCAGCGTTTTGCCGATAGCTAAAAACAGCATTGCCGGAAGCCACGAAAAGCGTAGCCAACCGGCAAGGACGCAAAGCAGATCGCCAACAACTGGCAACCAGCTTAACAACAGTGCTGCTGGACCAAACCGACGCAACCACGTTATTGCTGTGTCATGCCATCGCCCCTGCGGTTTGCCCGGCAGTAAGCGACCAATCAAAATATTTGTTAACCCGCCCAGCGTGTTACCGACCGATGCGGCAAAAACTAACCCGGTGATATTGCCTTTCCCTGCGGTTATCAACGCCACCAGCACTACTTCTGAACTCCCCGGCAACAGCGTGGCGCTCAGAAAACTGCTGGTCAACAACGAGCTGTAGCTCAGCCAGTCATTCACAACAGGCGAACATCCACCACATCCATGCCTGCCGCACGTGCAGCCTGTAATCCAAAATCCGCATCTTCAAAAACAATGCATTTTTCTGGCGCCACGCTCAGCAATTGCGCACAACGCAGGAATGTTTCCGGATGGGGTTTATGTTCGCTGACGTCATCAGCGCCCACAATGGCGGAAAAGTGATGCAGGATGCCCAACTTATCTAGCAGTGCGACAGCCATTGCGCGTTCAGAACCGGTGCCTACTGCCATCGGGCGACGACCATGCCAGGCTTTGACGACGTCAACTAATGGCAAAGCGCGTACATCATCCAGCAGCAGTGTTTTAACCGCAGCGTTTTTTTCAGCAGCTAACTGATGTGGATCCATTGCAAACTGATTCTCAGCGATAATGACTTCCGCCAGACGCCAGGTAGGCGAACCGTTGTAAGCAATCATTTTTGATTCATCAAATGCCATCCCGTAGCGTGCTAATACTTGCGACCACGCTTTTCGATGAGCAGGCTCCGTATCGAGAATAGTGCCGTCCATATCGAAAATCAGGGCGTCGTATTGATCGTACATTACCGCTCCGGGCATCCAGTCAGTGAGACATTACTTTAGCGTAAAGCGCATGGGTTGTCGCCGTCAGTGATGAACAGCAAATGCTTTGAAAGTATTAGGAATTTTATAATTCAGAAAAAGGTGATCGTGCTCTGAAGCCGATAACGGCCTGAAAAGACGAAATTTTGCGGATTGAGAGTGGCTGTGAAGATGCAAAACAACATGCAAAAGGTTAAGCGCTCGTGCAGCTTTGATAATGCAAACCGGAATAATGATTTTTGCCAGAATGGCACTGAGGGGGATAAAACGAGAAAGAAAAGATGGTGCATCCGGGAGGATTCGAACCTCCGACCGCTCGGTTCGTAGCCGAGTACTCTATCCAGCTGAGCTACGGATGCATTGTAAAATCTTCACTTGGGGAGAACTGTCACTGCCTGAGGAAATACTGCCAGAAGAGAACACTCAACTTGCGGAAATTATCATGGTGCATCCGGGAGGATTCGAACCTCCGACCGCTCGGTTCGTAGCCGAGTACTCTATCCAGCTGAGCTACGGATGCAGTGATAATTCTTGTATAACGCAGGGTGCTAAAAACTCACCTTTTACTACTTTTCTAAATGCTACTTTAGAGTGGTGCATCCGGGAGGATTCGAACCTCCGACCGCTCGGTTCGTAGCCGAGTACTCTATCCAGCTGAGCTACGGATGCATCAGAAATGGCGGTGAGGGAGGGATTCGAACCCTCGATGCAGCTTTTGACCGCATACTCCCTTAGCAGGGGAGCGCCTTCAGCCTCTCGGCCACCTCACCATACGCGTTCTGACGAACTGTGCTTTTGAACTTTGTTTCCGCTCATCGGCACTGCGTGGCGCACATATTACTTTCCCGCACTTATAAGTCAAACAATTTTTCAAAGGGATTGTTTGATTGAACACTTACCACTCAATCAGTGCAATTTGACGGCAAAAAGAATGATTTATCAACATCAAGCAAGGGTCGGCGAGTGAAAATAAAGAACAGTGAAAAAGCGGGGAAAGTGGAAATTCAGGCAAAGCGGTAGCGCCTCGCTACGGCGAGCGAGACGCTGAATCCGTTAGAAACTTGTTTGCTGAGTTTTCTCAGCCTGAATGCGCTGATATATCTCTTCACGGTGAACCGATACTTCTTTCGGCGCATTAACACCAATGCGAACCTGGTTACCTTTAACCCCCAGCACCGTTACAGTCACCTCATCACCGATCATGAGGGTTTCACCAACTCGACGAGTTAGAATAAGCATTCTTTGCTCCTTGAAAGATTAAAAGAGTCGGGTCTGTTTGGACTCCCGGCATTATCCATCATATAACGCTAAACGTAGACTAAGACAAATACAATACAGCTCTTCGTCGCGCCAATACATTCCGCTGATAGTTAGTTTAGCCGAAATACACTACATCAGCCTGACTTTGTCATTGACTCTGCATATCGTATTAAAAAGCGCCTGAGCAATAGCCGCAGGCGCTTTTTAACCGAGCATTTTTTATCGCATTATAACTTCGCTGATACCCAACTCTCGACGCCAGCTAATGCCGCTGGAAGAGCCTGAACGTCGCTGCCCCCTGCCTGCGCCATATCCGGTCGACCACCGCCTTTACCGCCTACCTGCTGCGCAACGGCGCCAATCAGCTCACCGGCTTTCACACGGTCGGTTAAGTCTTTGGTGACACCGGCAATCAGCGCAACTTTGTTATCGGCAACCGTTGCCAAAACGATAATGGCTGATCCCAGCTGATTTTTTAAATCATCAACCATGGTACGTAGCAGCTTAGGATCAACATCGTTCAACTGACTAACCAGCAGCTTAGTGCCTTTTACGTCAATGGCCTGGCTGCTGATCGATGCACTCTCTTGCGCAGCCTGTTGGTCTTTCAGCTGTTGCAGCGTCTTCTCAAGCACTTTGATGTGCTCAACCACGCCGCGTACCTTCTCATTCAAGTTGCTGCTGTTGGCTTTTACCAACTGAGCAATCTCCTGCAGCTGCTCGCTCTGCGCATGTACCTCAGCCAGAGCCGCTTCGCCGGTAACGGCTTCAATACGGCGTACGCCAGCCGCAGTGCCAGATTCTGAGGTAATCCTCACCAGACCGATATCGCCGGTGCGTGAAGCATGCGTACCGCCACAGAGTTCGGTGGAGAAATCGCCCATCGATAAAACGCGTACCCGCTGATCGTACTTCTCACCAAACAGCGCCATGGCACCGTTAGCCTTCGCGTCCTCTAAATCCATAATGTTGGTTTCGATCGGGAAGTTGCGGCGAATTTGTGCATTGACGATATCTTCAACACGACGAATTTCATCCGCTTTCATCGCTTCTGAATGCGAGAAATCAAAGCGCAAGTATTTATCGTTAACCAGTGAGCCTTTCTGCGCAACATGCGTGCCCAACACCTGGCGTAAAGCAGCATGCAGTAAATGTGTTGCAGAATGATTCAGACGAATACGGGCGCGGCGATTTTCGTCTACTTCCGCGGCGATATGCTGGCCAACGCGCAGGTGGCCTGAAGCGAGCTTGCCACTGTGACCAATTGCCTGGCCATACTTCTGCGTATCGGCAACGTGAAACTCTGCGTTAGCGCTTTTCAGCACGCCGGTATCCCCTACCTGGCCGCCAGACTCGCCATAGAAAGGCGTTTCATCCAGCACGATAACGCCTTCCTGACCGGCAGAAATCTCATTGACCGATTCGCCATTGATAAAGATAGCGGCGATCTCGGCGTCCAGCGCCAGATTGTCATAACCTTTGAACGCTGAAGCGCGATCGATCTGAATAACATTGCTGTAATCAGTACCAAAACCGCTGGCCTGACGTGCCCGCTGACGCTGCTGCTCCATCGCCTGCTCAAAGCCCGCTTCGTCAATTTTTAGATTTCGTTCGCGGCAAACATCCGCCGTCAAATCCGCAGGGAAACCAAAGGTGTCGTACAGGCGGAAAACGGTTTCACCATCAAGCGTGTCACCCTGAAGCTTGGCCAACTCTTCGTCCAGTAGCGCCAGGCCACGCTCGAGGGTTTTGGCAAACTGCTCTTCTTCAGATTTAAGGATTTGCTCAACCTGAGACTGCTGGCGTTGTAATTCATCCCCAGCGGCGCCCATCACGGCGATAAGCGGTGCAACCAGCTTATAGAAGAAGGTACCCTGAGCGCCCAGCATGTTGCCATGACGTACTGCACGGCGCACGATGCGGCGCAGCACATAGCCACGGTTCTCATTAGAGGGAACAACGCCGTCAGCAATCAGGAAAGCACAGGAACGAATATGGTCGGCAATGACCCGCAGCGATTTATTACTCAGATCGGTTGCGCCGGTCACGTCTGCCACCGCTTTAATGAGCTGCTGGAACAGATCAATTTCGTAGTTGGAGTTGACGTGCTGCAGCACGGCGGTAATACGCTCCAGGCCCATACCGGTATCTACCGAAGGTTTGGGCAACGGTAACATCGTGCCATCAGGCTGGCGATTGAACTGCATGAAGACGATATTCCAGATCTCAATGTAACGATCGCCATCTTCTTTAGCGCTGCCCGGCGGTCCGCCCCAGATATGATCGCCATGATCGTAGAAAATTTCAGTGCAGGGACCGCAAGGGCCAGTATCACCCATTTGCCAGAAGTTATCAGAAGCGTAAGCGCTGCCTTTGTTATCGCCGATACGGATGATGCGTTCGCGGGGAATACCGATCTCTTTTTCCCAGATTTCAAAGGCTTCATCATCCGTTTCATAAACGGTTACCCACAGACGCTCTTTTGGCAGACGAAACCACTCATCGCCTGTCAGGAGTTCCCATGCGAAAGCGATCGCTTCCTGCTTGAAGTAATCGCCGAAGCTGAAGTTGCCCAGCATTTCAAAGAAAGTGTGATGACGCGCGGTATAGCCAACATTTTCTAAATCATTATGTTTGCCGCCGGCACGCACGCAGCGCTGCGACGTGGTCGCGCGCGAGTAGTTGCGCTTGTCCTGCCCAAGAAAAACATCCTTGAACTGGTTCATACCGGCATTGGTAAATAACAACGTCGGATCGTTATTAGGGACAAGGGAGCTGCTGGCTACAACCTGGTGTCCCTTACTGTGAAAAAAGTCGAGAAACGCTTGGCGTATCTCAGCAGTGCTCTTGCTCATAAATATCCTGGAATTACGCTAACGAACGTTTTATCTCTTGAGCAACGTAGCTTTTTGTCACTGTTGCATGCCAAAAGACCAACAAAGTGGGAATAAGATAAATATTCTTCAGGGGGAAGTAAAACCCCATTGCCTTCACTCATCGAAATTTCTGAAAACCGCCTGGATATCCTCGCTAAAAAAGCCGCGAGCCTGTAAAAATCGCTGCACTTTGGCTTTCTCCTTCCATTCCACAGGAAACGGCAGGCCAAATTTACGTTCTGCAATATCATAAGCTTGAGTTGCCCAGTCAATTTCGCAGGCTTCAAATGCCTGTTCAGACTGCTCGCGATTTATGCCCTTTTGGGTCAGTTCCATGCGAATGCGTTGAGGGCCATAACCTTTGCGGCTTCGGCTGGCAATAAATCGCTGAGCAAAGCGCGCATCGTTCAGCCAGTCATGCTCATGACACCAGAGGATAACCTTCTCAAGTGCATCTTCATCAATAGGCTCAGGCGCCGCTTCTTTTAAAAAGGCAGCACGCTGAACAGATAAAGCAATCTTTCGTCGCACTTCTGCTTCGCTGTGATCGCGCTGCGCCAGGATACGGGTCACCTTATCCAGCAGGCGAGAGAATTGATTGCGCGATGCAGGGGCTGGGGTTGAGTCAGTCATATGTGTCCGATACCGGTTGTAAATTACAAGGGTAGCAAAACGCTATGCTTTTAGCCGAAGTGCGCTCTGCTGTGGGTTCTGTGGCAGATTGTGCCGGGATAAAACGGGAAGAGTAAGGACGTTTAAGGAGACAACTAAGTGGGAAGTTATAATCGGGCCTGGCAGCCGTCAATGAGCAGAAAAATAAAGAATACGCTCAGAAAGTATCGTGAACAAGGAGCAGCCAGGCTGCTCCTTTCACTTAATTAAAAATCTTCTTCGCTGTCGCTGGTTGCATCTGCTGGCTCATTGCTGACTTTCTCAGCAGCACCTGCGGTTGGGTTGTTCAGCAGCATGTCACGCAGTTTCGCTTCAATCTCATTGGCAACGGCTGGGTTTTCTTTAAGGAAATTGCTGGAATTCGCCTTACCCTGCCCAATTTTATCGCCATTGTAGCTGTACCATGCACCCGCTTTTTCGATCAGCTTATGCTTCACGCCAAGGTCCACCAGCTCGCCAAAGGTATTGATACCTTCGCCGTACATGATCTGGAATTCAGCCTGCTTAAACGGCGCAGCAATTTTGTTTTTAACCACTTTAACGCGTGTTTCGCTACCCACCACGTTGTCGCCTTCTTTAATGGCACCAATACGACGGATGTCCAGACGAACAGAAGCATAGAACTTCAGCGCGTTACCACCGGTGGTGGTTTCCGGGTTACCAAACATTACACCGATTTTCATACGAATCTGGTTGATGAAGATCAGCAGCGTGTTCGACTGTTTCAGGTTACCGGCCAGCTTACGCATGGCCTGGCTCATCATACGTGCCGCAAGGCCCATGTGAGAGTCGCCGATTTCACCTTCAATCTCAGCTTTTGGCGTCAGGGCAGCAACGGAGTCAATAATGATGACATCAACAGCGCCTGAGCGTGCCAGTGCATCACAAATTTCCAGTGCCTGCTCGCCCGTATCTGGCTGAGAACACAGCAGGTTGTCGATATCCACGCCCAGATTTTTGGCATAGATCGGATCAAGGGCGTGTTCAGCATCGATAAATGCACAGGTTTTGCCCTTGCGCTGCGCGGAAGCAATCACCTGCAGAGTTAATGTGGTTTTACCTGATGATTCCGGGCCATAAATCTCAACGATACGCCCCATTGGCAGGCCACCGGCACCTAAAGCGATGTCGAGTGAAAGCGAACCTGTGGAAATGGTTTCCACATCCATCGAACGGTCTTCACCCAGACGCATGATGGAGCCTTTGCCAAATTGCTTTTCAATCTGACCCAGTGCTGCAGCCAAAGCCTTTTGTTTGTTTTCGTCAATAGCCATTTTTACTCCTAATCATGCGGGATAAAGCATACTCAACGATGCTTCGCTCTGTCTCTGTTGGCAATAATTATACTGTATAATCATACAGTATCAAGCGCTATTTTTAAGAAATTCATTCAGCAGGTAATTAAGGGAAAATGCGACCGACTGACGGCGTACCGCGTCTCTATCCCCCTGAAAATGCTGGCTTATCGCAGCGACTTCTCCTGCTGCGCTGGCAAAGCCAAACCAGACTGTGCCCACCGGTTTTTCCTGCGTGCCGCCATCTGGCCCCGCGATGCCACTGACTGATATAGCGTAGTCAGCGTGAGCTGCGGCAAGCGCACCGCTGGCCATTTCACGAACAACCGCTTCGCTTACGGCGCCGAAGGTGTTCAGCGATGCGGCACTGACCCCTAACATTTGCTGTTTTGCTTCATTGCTGTAGGTCACAAAGCCGCGTTCAAACCACGCCGAACTGCCGGAGATATCGGTGAAGACCTTGGCTATCCAGCCGCCAGTGCAGGATTCAGCGGCCGTGACCTGCCGTTGAAGCCTCAACAATTCTTTGCCTGTCTGCTCGCTTAACTCGCTTAATACCCTATCTGAAATCATCGCCCTCTCCTTTAGCGCGCTAACCTTATCAACAAATTAAGCCCTGGGATAATCCCTCTCACTGCAAATTGCCAGTGTTGTGACACGCTTTCCAGAGTCAGCCGCCGCGGGTAGCCACTAAAAAGAGACGTGGAAAAGCCAATAATACGGTGCCATTGGCACGTAGCGGATAATGTTGTGTCAGCTCACGGCGATAAAGCGACAAAAACTGCGCTTGTTCTTGCGCTGACAACGGTGCCAGAAAGGGTCTCAGCCCGGTGGCTCTCAACCAGTCAATAATAGCATCTACCGATGGCATGACATGGTAATAGGTCGTACGCCAGATATCGGCGGTCGCTTCGTTGGTGGTTAACAGATCGTAGTAACCCTCAGTGCTTAATAGCTCAGCCCGCACGCTGGTTGCATCGCCAATTTTATCGCTGAATTGAGGTAACCCGGCCACGTCGCGCATCGCACGATGAGAAGGTTCCTGAAGATTGTCTGGCATTTGAATAGCCAGCACGCCGCCTGGAGCTAGCTGTGCCAGCAGGTGCGGCATTAGCTGTTCATGTTGGGTCAGCCATTGAAGAGAAGCGTTGGCATAAATCAGGTCCTGGGGCTGGCGGGCCCGCCATGTGCTGATATTAGCCAGTTCAAATGCGCACTGCGGTAATCGTTGTACCGCCTGTTCCAGCATGGCAGGTGAATTATCCAGCCCAACCACTTTGGCTGCAGGCCATTTTTGAGCCAACAACGCCGTACTGTTGCCGGGACCACAACCGAGATCGGTAATATGGTTCGGCCGTTCGAGTGTGATGCGAGTAAGTAGCTCATGCGCCGGGCGAGTACGCTCATTTTCAAACTGACGGTACAGCGAAGGATCCCAGTCACTTTTCATCGGCCACCTCTGAGTTAACTAAATATGAACGCAATAGACCAACGGCAAAAAAGAGCAGCGTGGCACCTTCTTACTGAACGCCAAACTGAGCATCGGTCGTCGCTGATAACTTGAACATCACCCGGCAATATTATCGCGTAGTAGCTCGCCTCGCTTACAACGTCTCTGAGGTCTGTCACGCCATTTGCCAAGCTGAATTGCCCGGTCTGGCGTATTGTCTGGCCGCCATACTGCATCGAAATGAGGCCCTGAGGCTGACATTACATCAGTAAGTTTACCGCGCGAATACAGCCTTAACATCTGGTGCTGCGTGTGTCCTGCCAACGTGATGGAAAGTCATTAAACTTTACGGCATCTACTGGTATCAACCACAGACTACGCTTACCTGTTACGCATCATTCAACGGCGATGATGCCGCAATAGCAGTGCCGCATTTTGTCCCTCATCAACGGCTTTTATTATCGTGGACGGCGACACTAGTCCGGAGTTTGCCTGTTACCTTTCATCATGCTCTCGCTGTAGCTACTCAGTATGGCTTCACTGGCATCAACGATTTTGCTGATGGCATGTCATATCTAATCAGACTATTGAACAGCCAGAAAGTGACGCTTCAATAGCGGCATATTATATGGCGGCGATGAATATCGGCTACGCACTATTGATGAGTGACATTGAGAAGTATTGGTGGCTTAGATAATTTTATTGCGTCGTTATTAGCGGACGTGGCATGCAAATGAGACTGTATCAATGATGTAGCTTCAGCTAAAAATTAGCAGCTTGGTGATTTAATTCATTGATAATCGGTTAAAATCGCAGTGACATTGCGTGTCGGCAACATATCCAACGCCATGCAATCCTGGTAGGCAACTCAGCGCCGACAGGCAGCGCCAGGTTGTCGCATTGTTTTTTACAACAATACGGACAGGCAACACTCAGCCTTTTTTCACGAATTCAGATTTGAGCTTCATCGGCCCGAAGCCATCGATTTTGCAATCGATATTGTGGTCGCCTTCAACCAGCCGAATGCTTTTTACGCGCGTACCAATTTTCAGTGTCGACGAGCTGCCTTTAACTTTTAAATCTTTCACGACGGTCACAGCATCACCATCAGCTAACAAATTGCCATTAGCGTCACGGACGACCAGCGCGTCCTCGTTTGCCGACGCGTCGCCTGGCGACCAGATATGCCCACACTCAGGACAGTTAAGGTTATCGCCATCCTGCCAGCTATATTCTGACTGGCATTGTGGGCACGGAGGTAAAGACATAAAAGACTCCTGATAAAGACAAAAAAAGAGAGCGCCTCAAAACGGCGCCCATCTTATAACCTTACCTTTACTAAGGACAGCGTTAAAACGGATTGTTACTTCGCGCTTTGCCTACCGCCTCGCCCAGTTGCCAAACCGCCATGGCGTAATGGGTGCTGTGGTTATAGCGAGTAATCACGTAGAAATTAGGCAGGCCATACCAGTATTGATAGCTGGTGCCTACATCCAGACGTAACAGGCTGACCTGTTGATTACCTTCCAGCGAGCCTTGCGGCACCAGCCCGGCAGCCTGCAGCATCGCCGGGGTATAACGGGTTTTAAAGCCGTTTTCCAGCGCGGGCGCCTGTCCGCTCGCTGGCACCGCAACGCCACCGCCCGCCACCCAGCCGTGTGCTTTAAAGTAGTTAGCAACGCTGCCTATCGCATCGACCGGATCCCACAGATTGATATGACCATCGTTGTTGAAATCGACGGCATATTGTTTGAAGGAAGATGGCATAAACTGGCCGTATCCCATTGCGCCAGCATAAGAGCCGCGCAGATCCAGCGGATCGTCCTGCTCACTGCGTGCCATTAACAGGAAAGTTTCCAGTTCGCTGCTGAAATATTCTGCGCGGCGAGGATAGCTGAAAGAGAGCGTTGCCAGCGCATCCAGAAGGCGCGTTTTGCCCATCACCCGGCCCCAGCGTGTTTCCACGCCAATAATGCCAACGATGATTTCCGGCGGCACGCCATATTGCTGACGTGCACGTTCCAGCGCATCCTGATATTGATTCCAGAACGCCACGCCATTCGGCACATTATCCGGCGTAATAAACTTGTTGCGGTAGCGAATCCAGGCGCCGTTAGGCCCGGTTGGCGGCGTATAGGATGGTGCCTGTCGATCCATCAGGCGCAAAACATAATCCAGCTTTTTCGCCTGGCCAATCACCGCCTGTAGTTGAGCGCGATCGAAGCCGTGCTTTTGCACCATCATATCGACAAAGCGATCGGCTGCAGGATTACCGGCAAAATCCCCAAACAGTGGCTGTACGTTGTGCTCGCGATCAAGCAAAAAACCGCCTTTTGGTGCCGGCGCTTTTCCTTCCTGATCGGCCTGTTTTTGATTTTTTGAATGGCTGCTACAAGCGGCGAGTAAGACAGTAAGAGAAAGTAAAGCAACCTTGAAACGCATTAAGAACCCATCTGTTTAGCGGTGAAATTTAGCACCATGTTAATCTTTCAAGGCAGTGACTTATAGTGCTAATCCACCCGCCAGCCTTAAATTTACGTTTCCATTCGAACCGCTTTTGCGAGGCCTGCCGCAGCGCCGTATCAGAGGTACAAATATCGTTAAGTCCGCGTCATTTCCCTCTGCTATGGTCACATCTTTATCGACGGGTGAAGCCGTTCGGGCAAAGTGTTAACATCGCCTATTACGCTACGCAGCCGCTGCGTATCCATTTGCCGTACCGGGAAGAATCAACGTTGAGTAAAATCAGTATGACAGCAACAAATCAAACGGACTTCAGCACCCACACGCCGATGATGCAGCAGTATCTGCGGCTGAAAGCCGCCCATCCGGACATCCTTTTGTTCTATCGCATGGGTGATTTTTACGAACTGTTTTATGACGATGCCAAACGTGCTTCGCAACTGCTGGAAATATCGCTGACCAAACGTGGTGCCTCCGCTGGTGAGCCGATACCGATGGCTGGCGTGCCCTATCATGCGGTCGAGAACTATCTCGCTAAGCTGGTGCACTTAGGCGAATCGGTGGCCATTTGTGAGCAAATTGGCGATCCGGCACTGAGCAAAGGTCCAGTTGAGCGCAAAGTTGTGCGCATCGTTACGCCCGGCACCATCAGCGATGAAGCGCTGCTACAGGAGCGCCAGGATAATTTGCTGGCGGCCATTTTTCAAAGCCAGCGCGGCTTTGGCTATGCCACGCTGGATATCAGCTCCGGGCGCTTTCGTCTGTGTGAGCCTTCCGATCTCGATACCATGGCTGCTGAACTGCAGCGGACCAATCCGGCTGAATTGCTCTACCCGGAAGATTTTCCGGCTAAAGAGCTGGTGGAAAACCGCCGTGGGTTACGGCGTCGACCGCTGTGGGAATTTGAAATTGATACCGCGCGCCAGCAGCTGAATATGCAGTTTGGCACCCGCGATTTAAGTGGTTTTGGCGTTGAGCAGGCCCATCTTGCACTGCGCGCGGCGGGCTGTCTGCTGCAGTATGTCAAAGATACGCAACGAACGTCTCTGCCGCATATTCGCTCATTAACCATGGAGCGTGAACAGGACGGCATTATTATGGATGCGGCAACGCGCCGTAATCTTGAAATCACCCAAAACCTTGCTGGCGGCATTGAAAATACCCTGGCGTCGATACTTGATAAAACCGTTACGCCAATGGGAAGCCGCATGCTGAAGCGCTGGCTGCATATGCCAGTACGTGAAAGCCGGGTAATTACCCACCGTCAGGAAAGCATTGAGCAGTTGCAGGACAAAGCAGGCGAACTGCAGCCGGTTTTGCGCCAGGTGGGCGACCTGGAACGCATTCTCGCTCGTCTGGCTCTGCGTACGGCTCGGCCACGCGATCTGGCACGTATGCGTCACGCTTTTCAGCAGCTTCCTGAACTGAATCAGCAGCTTGAAAGTGTAGAATCTGAACACCTCCAGCAGCTAAAACAGCAGATGGGCGAATTTGTTGAACTGAGAACGCTGCTTGAGCGCGCCATTATTGAATCCCCACCGGTGCTGATTCGTGACGGCGGTGTGATTGCGCCGGGCTATAATGCCGAACTGGATGAATGGCGTGCGCTGGCCGATGGCGCAACGGATTACCTTGATCAGCTTGAGATCCGCGAGCGGGAAAAGCTGGGGCTTGATAGCCTGAAAGTGGGCTTCAATGCCATTCACGGCTATTACATTCAGGTTAGCCGCGGCCAGAGTCATCTTGTCCCTATGCATTACATGCGCAGACAGACGCTGAAAAATGCCGAGCGCTACATTATCCCTGAACTAAAAGAGCATGAGGATAAAGTTCTTACCTCGAAAGGCAAAGCGCTGTCGCTGGAAAAAGCGTTATACGATGAGCTGTTCGATCTGTTGTTACCGCACCTCGAAGCATTGCAGCTCAGCGCGGCGGCGTTGGCCGAGCTTGACGTGCTGGCTAACCTTGCCGAACGCGCGTGGACGCTTAACTACTGTCGTCCGGTATTAAGCGAAAAAGCCGGTATTACCATTACTAACGGTCGTCATCCCGTTGTAGAGCAGGTAACCAAAGACCCCTTTATCGCTAACCCGGTTAAGCTTTCACCGCAGCGACGTATGCTGGTGATTACCGGCCCTAACATGGGCGGTAAAAGCACCTACATGCGCCAAACGGCGTTAATCACGCTGATGGCTTACATCGGCAGCTTTGTCCCGGCTGAAAAAGTTGAAATTGGTCCTGTTGATCGCATTTTTACCCGCGTTGGCGCGGCGGACGATTTAGCGTCTGGTCGCTCGACGTTTATGGTTGAGATGACCGAGACCGCTAATATTCTGCACAATGCGACAGAAAACAGTTTGGTGCTGATGGATGAGGTCGGCCGTGGAACGTCCACCTATGACGGGCTGTCATTAGCCTGGGCCTGTGCTGAAAACCTGGCAAATCGCATCAAGGCCATGACGCTGTTCGCTACTCACTATTTTGAGCTAACTACCCTGCCTGAAATTATGGAAGGCGTTGCTAATGTTCATCTTGATGCGGTAGAGCACGGTGACACCATCGCCTTCATGCACAGCGTGCAGGAAGGCGCCGCCAGCAAGAGTTACGGCCTCGCCGTTGCCGCGCTGGCAGGCGTACCAAAAGAGGTGATCAAGCGGGCCAGACAAAAGCTTAAAGAGCTGGAGACGCTCTCTGTGCATGCTGGTGCTACCGCTGCTGATGGCCCGCAGCTACCGTTGTTGGCAGAAGAGACTTCACCTGCTGTTGAGGCTTTGGAGGCGCTCGATCCCGATACGTTATCGCCGCGACAGGCGCTGGAGTGGATTTATCGTCTTAAGTCGCTGGTCTGATTTGACGTCTGCGCATAGTGACTAAAGCTATGCGCAGACAGCCTTTCAGCAGCGTAACAGCCCCGGATGCCTTTCCGGTTCTGCATTACACAGGGCGTTTAAATGATTGAATAGCCACCATCGACAATCAGGTTCTCACCATTAATGATGCCCGCTGCGCCACTGCTGAGATACAGCACGGCAGCGGCAATTTCGTCAGTTGAAGCAAATCGTCGGCCAGGGATTTTTCGTTTCATCTCAGCCGCACGTTCACCATGCCAGTAACGCTTACCTAATTCTGTCTCCACCACGGTGGGTGAAATAGCATTCGCGGTAATCCCAAACGGCCCCCACTCCGCAGCAATCACTTTGGTAAATGCCACGACACCAGCCTTACTGGTGCAATATGCCGCATGATTTTCAAGGGCGATAACGCTGGCTTGTGAGGCAATATTAATAATTCGTCCATACTGGCGTGTTTTCATATCATGGCCGCAGCGCTGAGCAAGGAAAAATGGCGCGGTGAGATTTATCAACAATGTCGCATCCCAACTTGGCTGCGTGACCTCACCCATCGGCTCCAGAATACCGATGCCAGCGTTGTTAACCAGAATATCAATCTGACCATAATCATCGATGATGGTAGAAATCAAATTATCTATCTTATCCAGCTCCTGTAGATCAAACCGATACCCGCGCGCACCTGCGCCAATTTCAGCAGCACATTGCTCTACGTTGTCTGCGCGGTCCACCATTGCAACCTGCGCACCGGCAGCGCTTAGCTGTGTGGCAATTGCGTAACCAATACCTGATGCAGCGCCGGTAATTACGGCGACCTGCCCTTTTAAAGAAAATAGAGAGGCTGACATGGTCATTCCTTATACTGTGTTTAAATCGTTAAACCCGGCTCATGGTGCTTCAGAGTGGTATTCCGCTGACGCTCGGGCATGTTCTTCTTTGGCTGCAGGCTGTGGATCGCGAATAAAAAACGTCAACACTCCGCCAAAGAGATATAAAAGTGAGAATGCGATAACGACGCTCTGCATACTGAACGAAAGGCTGAACATAAAGGTGGCAATAGCAGGCCCAATCAAATTGCCCAATCCACCGCCCAGATTTTGTACGGAAACCGCAGCACCTTTATGTTTCGGTGCGAGCATCGGAAAGATGGCGCCCATCGGCACAAAAGAGGTGAGCGTCAGTGCCAGCAGCAGCGCGCAGAACGTGGCGACCAGCATGTTGCCCGGGAAGAACAGCGGCAGAAAACAGAAAGCAGTCGTGGTAATGGCACTACCAAAAAAGCCAAACCAGCGCATCTGATAAATCCAGCCTATGCGGTCACCAATAATTCCCCACAGCACGTTGGTCACCGGTTGCACAAGAAAGAAAATTCCCCAAATCCATGCCCATTGCTCTGAGGTATAGCCTGCTTCTTTGGTAAATAAAATCGGCATAAAGATGGGAAAGCCAAAAAGCGTGACGTTGCAGAGAATGCGCATAATCAACGCCAGTGAAATGCTGACATCTTCAAAAATAAGCGTGATGCCTTTACTTATCTCACCGAATTTTTGGCGCGGCGGCAAAGTCAGTGGCTTTTCCGTATCCTGCGCCGGAGCCTTGACGCAAAAGAAAACGATAATGCCGCCAACCGCAGCAAAGGCTAATGAGAGCCACAGCGTATTGATATAACCATACAGCGGTACGGTAATTCCCGACAGGAAAGAGGCGGTAATGCCATATCCGATGGTAAACATTGACCAGATCCAACCCGTTGCCGAGGCGAGTCGATGTGCTGGCGTTTGCTGCACAACCAGTACATAAAAACCGTAAAAGAAGAGCGGATAGGCAAAGCCACGCAGACTGTAGCTCAGCAGAATCAGCAGGTAATTATTTCCGGTAATGCCGAACTGGACAAAGGTGGTATGTAAGACGATCCAACTCACCACCCCAATTAACATGATCTTTTTAGGGCCGTATATTTCGCTGATGCCGCCCGAAAGCCAGCTTGAAATGGCTGCAGTCAGCGCATAAAGCGTGAAAACCAGGGAGATCTCTTTTTCACCGTATCCGGCGTCAAACAGATAACGCGACAGATAAGCCAGTTCGATGCCATCACCGGTCATAAATATGGCGATAGCCACATAGCCCCAAAACAGGGATATCGGCATGCCGAAAATAACCCGTGACTGCCCGGATGCCCGATTTTCTTTAATTACATTCATAAGTCGATCCCCATAAGCAGGTTATGCAAAGGATCGCGTTGAGTTGATGTCTCATCTGCGTTTCCCTTTTCATTGCGATGTGTAGCTGGCTGAAATCAGTCAGCGCTAAGCGCAGATGAAAATGTCACAGAGTGGAATTAAAAACGTTGGCATCATTGCCAGCAGAATTAAATGAACGGCAATAATGTGAAGATCATGTGGTGTTGTGCGGCATTTTTGCAGAGTGTCAATAAAGTCTGAAAAGCGTTGATTAGTGCCAGATAGCGCCAGAAGGAGAAAAATGACTGGGCATGTTGAAGTGAAAAGAAGTTCCGAAAGGGGCAAACGTCGGTTAAAAGTCCGTGCAGCAGCCATAAAAAAAGCGGAGGCATCAGCCACCGCTCTTTGTGTTATTTAAAGAAATGTAAACGATTACTCGCGGAACAGCGCTTCAATGCTCAGACCCTGTGCCTGAAGAATCTCACGCAGACGGCGCAGACCTTCAACCTGAATCTGACGAACGCGCTCGCGGGTCAGGCCGATTTCGCGACCAACATCTTCTAACGTGGCAGCTTCATAGCCCAGCAGACCAAAACGACGTGCCAGAACTTCGCGCTGCTTAGCGTTCAGTTCAAACAGCCACTTAACGATGCTCTGTTTCATGTCATCGTCCTGCGTGGTGTCTTCCGGACCGTTGTCTTTCTCATCGGCCAGAATATCCAGCAGCGCTTTCTCTGAGTCACCACCCAGCGGCGTGTCTACCGAAGTAATACGTTCGTTGAGACGCAGCATACGGCTGACATCCTCAACCGGTTTATCCAGCTGCTCCGCGATCTCTTCGGCACTTGGCTCATGATCAAGCTTGTGCGAAAGCTCACGCGCAGTACGCAGATAAACGTTCAGTTCTTTAACAATATGAATCGGCAGGCGGATGGTACGGGTTTGATTCATGATCGCCCGTTCAATCGTCTGACGAATCCACCAGGTAGCGTAAGTCGAGAAACGGAACCCTCTTTCCGGGTCAAACTTCTCAACGGCGCGGATTAAACCCAGGTTACCTTCTTCAATCAGGTCAAGCAGTGCCAGACCACGATTGCTGTAACGGCGGGCAATCTTCACTACCAGGCGTAAGTTACTCTCAATCATGCGACGGCGTGATGGCACGTCGCCACGAAGTGCGCGTCGGGCAAAGAAAACCTCTTCCTCTGCCGTCAGAAGCGGAGAATAGCCGATCTCTCCGAGATAAAGCTGAGTTGCGTCGAGAACACGTTGTGTCGCACCCTGTGATAGCAACTCTTCTTCAGCTACATCGTTATCACCAGGTTCGTTTTCGACAAGAGCCTTCTCATCAAAAATCTCAGCTCCGTTCTCGTCGAATTCCGCATCTTCATGTGACTGGTTAACTTTCAGCGTATTCTGGTTCATAAGCGGCTCCTACCCGTGATCCAAAGGCAAAACATCATGGCTCTGCCGGATTATCGCTGCGGTAAATATCGCAACGGGTTTACGGATTTCCCCTTGTAACGAATTTCAAAATGTAATCTTACTGAACTTGTGCCCGTACTGCCCATGGTGGCAATCTTCTGACCGGCTTTAACATCCTGTTGCTCCCGGACCAGCATTGAGTCGTTATGAGCATAGGCACTCAGGTAATCGTCGTTATGTTTAATGATGATTAAGTTACCGTAGCCTCGTAATGCGTTGCCCGCATACACCACACGTCCGGAGGCGGTGGCGATAACAGGCTGCCCACGAGAGCCAGCGATATCGATACCTTTGTTTCCACCTTCAGAGGAGGAGAAGTTATCGATAATCTTGCCATCGGTTGGCCAACGCCAGCTTCCCACTGGAGTTGAACTATTCGTTGTGCTGCTAACCGTTGGCGGTGCGGTAACCGGAACTGTCGTCGATGCAACATTTGTTCCTGACGATGGCAACATTCTGCCACCAGTTGATTTACCTGAATCCTCAGAATACGTAATTACGGGTTGCTGTGCAACAGCTGTTGGTTTGTTTTGCGGCTGAACCGGTACGGTATTTTGCGTTGCATCTGCTGCGGTTACCGTATTGCCTCCGGTAATCGGCTGACCGGTGCCATTGCTGACCTGCAAGGTCTGTCCGACGCTCAGCGCATAGGGGGTTGGCAGGTTGTTACGCTGCGCCAGATCGCGGTAATCATTGCCGGTAATCCAGGCAATATAGAACAGCGTATCGCCGTGTTTAACGGTATAGGTATTGTTGCCGTAGCTACCTTTCGGAATATTCTGGTAACTGCGATTGTACACAATACGACCATTATCCGTGGACATATTGCTGTTCTGTGGCGCGGTAGTCACAGGCGTGCTGCGCGGAGCAGAATTAGTCATCATGCCGCTGCGTGGTTGCGCAGGCACCGTGCCGTTCATCATGCCGCCGCTGGACTGCACTGGCGCAGAAGCGCCGCCGCCGCTCATGGCATTATCGCCGTTACCGCCAACCTGGCTGATAGGAGCCTGGGTATTGTCACCAGAAGAACATCCCGTCAACCAACATCCAATCAGTGAAACCGCCGCAATTCGGCGCAAAGTAAATAGTGGGCTTCCCGTGCTCATTAATCCCCCGTGTAGCAAAACGATATTGAATGCGGTTTCAGCGCCGCGAGAAAGGTAAGTGCAGCGCGCTCAATCTACAACAGGTAGATGAGAAGAAGAGATACTAGCAATATCGCACCACGGGTGCCATGAGTCAGTTGTATAGAAATGCTTTTAGGCGATAAGAATGAAGAGGATTATGCCAGTTCGCCCTTCACCAGCGGGACAAAGCGCACGGGTTCGATAATATCTGCCAGGAATTCATCGCCAGCGCGACGAATACGCTGCAGTACCTGCTGGTCTTCACCGACCGGCAGCACCAGAATGCCGCCATCATCGAGTTGCGCCATTAAATCATGCGGAATTTCAGGCGGTGCGGCGGTAACGATAATCGCATCAAACGGTCCGCGCGCCGCCCAGCCCTGCCAGCCGTCACCATGACGCGTGGACACATTATGCAGATCGAGCTGCTTGAGCCGACGCTTCGCCTGCCATTGTAAGCCCTTAATCCGCTCCACTGAGCAGACATGCTCGACCAGATGCGCCAGAATGGCGGTCTGGTAGCCAGAGCCGGTGCCAATCTCCAATACGCGCGATGTTGGCGTCAGCTCCAGCAGTTCGGTCATTTTCGCTACCATGTAAGGCTGCGAAATGGTCTGGCCGGAGCCGATCGGCAGCGCCACATTTTCCCAGGCCTTGTGCTCAAACGCCTCATCAACAAATTTCTCACGCGGCACATCACCGATAGCCAGCAACAGGCGCTCATCGTGAATGCCCTGCGCGCGCAGCTGGGTCAGCAGCGTTTCGATGCGTTTACTCACCATTTTTTGTCGACTCCGGCAACATCCAGCCAGTCAGCCACCACCTGTTGAGCACCGTGCGCAGTCAAATCAACATGCAGTGCGGTTACCGATACATAGCCCTCATCAACCGCAGCGAAGTCGGTGTCGGGGCCCGCATCCTGCTGCGCGCCGGGTGGGCCGATCCAGTAAAGCGTCTCGCCACGCGGATCCTGCTGTGGAATCACCTGATCGGCGGGATGGCGGCTGCCACAACGGGTAACACGAATGCCTTTAATCTGATCCAGCGGCAAATCCGGCACGTTGATGTTTAGAATGCGCCCGGTGCGCAGCGGCGTTTGCTGTAGCGCCTTTAACAGTGAGCAGGTCACCGCCGCGGCGGTGTCATAATGCTGATGGCCATTGAGAGATACTGCCAACGCTGGCAAGCCGAGATGGCGCCCTTCCATGGCGGCGGCCACCGTGCCGGAGTAGATCACATCATCGCCGAGGTTAGGCCCGGCATTGATGCCCGAAACCACAATGTCTGGCCGCGGGCGCATCAGCGTATTCACGCCTAAAAACACGCAGTCGGTTGGGGTACCGTTTTGCACAGCAATATCGCCATTCGGATAGCTGAACGTGCGCAGTGCGGTTTCCAGCGTCAGTGAATTGGATGCGCCACTGCGATTGCGATCGGGCGCCACGATTTGCACCTCCGCAATCGCAGACAGCGCTTTCGCCAGTGTCTGAATACCCGGTGCATGAATGCCATCATCATTGCTCAGCAAAATTCGCATCAAATTCCAACCTTAACCCTAATCGCCAGACAACACAGACAGCAAGCTGTTGTGTTTGCAGCAATTTAGTGTGCTTATTTCGTCACAGCAGAAATGTAAAGATAATGGCATTCTAGCGGGCGGCGTCGGGAAGTGGTAGACGTAATTAGACTATTCATTGTGACAGACGGTGGCCCTGCGGAAAAAAGGACCACCGAACTCAGGTGTTTACTCATCCACCTCGGACGCCGGGGCATTCACCAGCTCGCGTACTACCGCCGTGGCAAAACTGCCGGCCGGTAGCCAGAAACTCAACTCCAGCGTGGCATCGTCCCACCAGCGCCACTGAAAATCGCCTGGCACCACCAGCATCGCGCGACGCGCTGCTTCCACCCTCTCGCGCTGCAACAGCGCCAGCAATTCGCCTTCGGCAGCGAGACACTGCTGCTCAAACAGCAGCGCGCTGTCGGTGGTACCGGCGTTGCCGCTGCCAGGCAACGGCGCGGTAATGCGCAGCTCATGTTGCTCTACGCGCTGTTGCAGCGCGGGCAGCTCTTCCTGCTGTGCGACAAACCAGCTGCCGCGGCCGGTAAGCTGCAACGCATCGCCATTTACTACCTGCATCAGGCCGAGCTGCTGCAGCCGATCGCTGGTGACCTGATTGAACATGGCGCTGCGGGCAGCCGAGAGGTAAAAGCTGCGTTTAGGACGTTCACGCACCTGAATCTCATTGCGCGCCCAGCGCTGCGCCATCAGCACATTATTGCCGCCGTGGCCAAAGCGCTGCGGACCGAAATAGTTGGGCACACCCGCCTGCTCAATCTGCTTTAACCTGGACTCAACGTCAGCGCGATCGCCAATCTGGCGAATCATCAGCCGAAAGCGGTTTCCCGCCAGCGCACCGGTACGAATTTTACGGCGGTGACGATCGACCTGCAAAATATCGACGCCTTCCAGCACAAAGCCGCTCATTACCGGCATCTCTTTACCCGGCACGCGCAGGCAAAAGGTCTGTTCGGTAACGGCATGGCGATCTTTCATGCCAGCAAAGCTGACATCACGCGGATGAATACCAACAAATTTCGCCAGCGCATCCGCCACAAAGCGGGTATTGCAGCCGGTTTTTCGCAGGCGCACCAGCAGCTGTTCGCCATCGCCGTCCGGCTGATAGCCCAAGTCTTCCACCACCACGAAATCGTCTGCGCTGGTTTTAAGCTGGCCGCTGCCCGCAGGTTGCCCGTACAGCCAGCCCAGTTGCGCCATATTCATTATGCGTCAGCCTTGAAAATCAGCGCCACTGCCTCGCAGGCGATCCCTTCGCCACGACCGGTGAAGCCCAGCTTCTCGGTGGTGGTGGCTTTGACATTGACGTCATCCATGTGGCAGCCCAGATCTTCGGCAATGTTGATGCGCATCTGCGGCACGTGCGGCAGCATTTTCGGCGCCTGCGCAATAATGGTCACATCGACGTTGCCCAGGCGATAGCCTTTTGCAGCAATACGTCGCCAGGCTTCACGCAGCAGGCCGCGGCTGTCAGCACCTTTGAAAGCGGGATCGGTATCGGGGAAAAGCTTGCCAATATCCCCCATCGCCGCGGCGCCCAGCAGCGCGTCGGTCAGCGCATGCAGCGCCACATCGCCATCTGAGTGCGCAATAAAACCGTGCTCAAAAGGAATGCGCACGCCGCCAATAACCAGCGGGCCTTCGCCACCAAAAGCGTGCACATCAAAACCCTGTCCGATACGCATCATGCGCTCTCCTTATTGGATAATTCTGTCAGATAGAAATTCGCCAGTGCCAAATCTTCCGGCCGCGTGACTTTGATATTGTCACTGCGTCCGACCACCAGCTCCGGATGATAACCACAATATTCCAGCGCCGAGGCTTCATCGGTGATGATGGCACCTTCCTGCAGTGCGCGCGTCAGGCAGCTGCGCAGCAGCTCAAGCGGAAACAGCTGCGGCGTCAGCGCATGCCACAGATCGTTACGTTCCACGGTATGGGCAATTGCGGGTTGACCCGGCTCCGAGCGCTTCATGGTGTCACGCACCGGCGCGGCCAGAATGCCGCCGGTTTTACTGTGATGGGTAATCGCCAGCAGGCGCGTCAGATCGTCCTGATGCAGACAGGGCCGCGCCGCGTCATGCACCAGTACCCAGTGATAACCGGCCGCCATCTGCAGGCCCGCCAGCACCGAGTCAGCGCGCTCTGAACCGCCAGTGACCACTATAATGCGCGGATCCTGCGCCAGCGGCAGCTGCGGAAACCAGTGATCCTGCGGGCTGATGGCCACGATGATCTGTTTCACCGCGGGGACTGCCAGCAGGCTATGAATACTGTGTTCGAGGATCGTACGCTGGCCGATGCGCAGGTACTGTTTAGGATGTTCCGCTTGCATGCGGCTGCCGATGCCAGCTGCCGGAACAACGGCAATGACATCAGGAAAGGTGGTGTTGTTGGTCATTAGCGTTGTTGGCTTTGCGCTGATTGCTGCGCATTACGTCGATTCTGGTCAGGCACCAGACGATAGAAAGTCTCACCGGGCTTAATCATGCCCAGTTCGTTACGTGCGCGCTCCTCAATGGCTTCCGAACCGCCGTTGAGATCGTCGATTTCAGCAAACAACTGATCGTTTCGCGCTTTAAGTTTGGCGTTATTCGCCTGTTGAACCGCAACGTCATCATTGACGCGCGTATAATCGTGCAGGCCGTTCTTGCCCAGCCAGAGCGAATATTGCAGCCAGCCAAGTAGAGCAAGTAACAGCAGCGTCAGTTTTCCCATGACCGCCCCCTGAAAAACGGCCCAATCATCCCATAACTTTACACAGGACTCCACTACGACGGTGAAATAGAGTGGCTTTCACAGCGGGGAAGTAAAAAGAGGCGAAAGATCTTGTAACCAGCGGTCGCGTTTCCACATCGCTTCCACCGCTTACCAGCCAGAGAGAAAGGTAAACAGCAGCCAGAACAGGCACACCACCACCACAGCGGTAGAGAGCAGCGTCCACAGCAGACGGCCACGCAGCATCAGGCTCAGCGCAATGCCGATCAGCACCGATACCGGCAACAGCGCCAGAAAAAATGGCCAGGTGTAGAGGAAGAAAAACAGCGTATTAGAACCGTAGATCAGGAAAGGCAGTGCCAGCGCACACCAGTAGGATACAAAGCCGATAACGCCGCCGGGAAATGACCATACGGGGTCTTCCGGTTCGCGGTCCTCTTTACGTGCCAACAAGGGAGTAATGTTTTGCATAGGTATCCTGTAGACGCTGGTAACGGCCCGCCAGACGGAAGCGAGCCGTGACTGACTCAGGATGGGATGATATCGCGGTCTCGCAGTAGATCTAACACTTGTGTGGCTAATTTTGTTACCAATTGTTCGCCATCCAGATGAATATCTGCCTGCTCTGGCACCTCATAAACTGCATCGATGCCGGTAAAATTACGCAGCTCGCCAGCGCGCGCTTTTTTGTACAGCCCTTTGGGATCACGCGCTTCGCAGATCGCCAACGGCGTATCGACAAACACTTCAATAAACTGGCCATCGTCGAGCGTGTCACGCACCATCTGGCGCTCTGCCCGATGCGGCGAGATAAACGCCGTCAGCACCACCAGCCCGGCATCCACCATCAGCTTTGCCACTTCACCGACACGACGAATATTCTCTTTGCGATCGGCGTCGCTGAAGCCAAGATCGCTGCACAGGCCATGACGTACGTTATCGCCATCCAGCAGGTAGCTGCTGACGCCCGCCTGATGCAGCGCCTCTTCAACCGCACCGGCAACGGTGGATTTCCCCGAGCCCGAGAGCCCGGTAAACCACAGCACCACGCCGCGGTGCCCGTGCTGCTGCTCACGGGCGTCGCGCGTCACCGGGTGCGCATGCCAGACAACATTTTCGTCATGCTGCGCCATCAGTTGCCGCCCAGCAGATCGCGTACGTTCCAGTGCGGGAAATGACGGCGCACCAGCGCGTTCAACTCCAGCTCAAAAGCGCTGAACTCGCCGCTATGGCTGCTCTCTCCGCCCTGCTGCGGTTCACGGATCATGCCCGCACCCACGGTGACATTGGTCAGGCGATCGATAAAGATCAGGCCGCCGGTTACCGGGTTTTGCTGATAAGGATCCAGCACCATCGGCTCATCAAAGGTGAGATTAACCAGGCCGATGCCGTTCAGCGGCAGGCTGCTGGCGTCGTGCTTCTCCAGCGAGTTAATCTCAACCTGATGGGAAATGCTTTCCACCCGGGCGCGTGCTTTCTTGCCTGCGACCTTGATATCGAAACTTTGGCCCGGCGTCAGCGCTTTTTCCGCCATCCACACCACATCCACTGAGGCCGCCTGCACCGCATTCAATGCCGTTGCCGCATCCACCAGCAGATCGCCACGACTGATATCGACTTCATCGTTCAGCACCAGGGTAATCGCCTCGCCCGCCGCCGCTTCCTGCAGATCACCGTCAAAGGTGACAATACGCGCCACGCTTGATTCCACACCCGATGGCAGCACCTTCACGCGCTGACCGACACGCACCGTTCCCGAGGCCAGCGTACCGGCATAGCCGCGGAAATCGAGGTTAGGACGGTTGACGTACTGCACCGGAAAGCGCATCGACTGTGCTTCAACAATGCGCTTCACTTCTACCGTTTCCAGCACGTCGAGCAGTGTTGGGCCGCTATACCAATTCATGGTGGTGCTCTGCGTAGCCACGTTATCGCCTTCCAGCGCGGACATGGGCACAAAGCGAATGTCGAGATCGCCCGGCAGCTGCTCGGCAAAGTCGAGATAATCCTGTTTGATCTGCTCAAAGCGATCCTGGCTGTACTCCACCAAATCCATCTTGTTAATCGCCACGATCAGATGCTTGATGCCCAGCAGCGTTGAGATAAAGCTGTGGCGACGCGTCTGATCCAGCACGCCTTTACGCGCATCGATCAGCAGAATGGCCAAATCGCAGGTTGACGCGCCGGTGGCCATGTTGCGGGTATATTGCTCGTGTCCCGGCGTGTCAGCGATGATAAATTTACGCTTTTCGGTAGAGAAATAGCGGTACGCCACGTCGATAGTAATGCCCTGCTCGCGTTCGGCCTGCAGGCCATCTACCAGCAGCGCCAGATCCAGTTTCTCGCCCTGCGTACCGTGACGCTTGCTGTCAGTTTGCAGTGAAGAGAGCTGGTCTTCATAGATTTGCCGCGTGTCATGCAGCAGGCGACCAATCAGCGTGCTTTTACCATCATCGACGCTGCCGCAGGTCAGAAAACGCAGCAGGCTTTTATGTTGTTGTGCGGTCAGCCAGGCTTCGACGCCGCCCTGATCGGCAATTTGTTGTGCAATAACGTTATTCATCTGGCGTCTCCTTAGAAGTAACCCTGGCGTTTCTTAAGCTCCATCGAGCCCGCCTGATCGCGATCGATCATCCTGCCCTGACGCTCACTGGTGGTGGAAACCAGCATCTCTTCGATGATGCCCGGCAGCGTCTGTGCTTCCGATTCCACCGCGCCGGTTAATGGCCAGCAGCCCAGCGTGCGGAAACGCACCATACGTTGCTCGATCACTTCACCAGGCTGCAGATCGATACGATCGTCATCAATCATCATCAACATGCCGTCACGCTCCAGCACCGGGCGCGGAGCCGCCAGGTAAAGTGGCACGATCTCAATGTTTTCCAGAAAGATGTACTGCCAGATATCCAGTTCGGTCCAGTTGGAGAGCGGGAAAACGCGGATGCTCTCGCCTTTATTCACCTGGCCGTTGTAGTTGTGCCACAGCTCCGGGCGCTGATTTTTTGGATCCCAGCGGTGGAAGCGATCGCGGAACGAATAGATGCGCTCTTTGGCACGCGATTTTTCTTCATCGCGGCGGGCACCACCAAACGCAGCATCAAACCCGTATTTATCCAGCGCCTGCTTCAGCCCTTCGGTTTTCATGATATCGGTGTGCTTGGCGCTGCCGTGCACAAAGGGGTTAATGCCCATTGCCACGCCTTCCGGATTGCGGTGCACCAGCAACTCAGCGCCGATGTTTTTCACCGTGCGATCGCGGAACTCGTACATCTCACGGAATTTCCAGCCGGTATCAACGTGCAGCAGAGGAAACGGCAGCGCGCCGGGGAAAAAGGCTTTGCGCGCCAAATGCAGCATCACCGATGAGTCTTTGCCGATGGAATACATCATCACCGGATTACTGAACTCCGCCGCGACTTCGCGGATGATATGCATGCTTTCCGCCTCAAGCTGGCGCAAATGGGTGAGTCGTTTTTGGTCCATAATTTTTCCTCAAGCCAAAGTGACAACAGCGGACTCGCGGACCACCTGCTGTGCAGAATGTTGATACCAGGCCAGCTGCTGATGCAAATTGACCACTTCGCCAATCACCAATAGCGCTGGCGTGGGAGCTGAACGAGCCAGCTCATCTAATTGTTCGAGCGTGCCGATCAGCACCTGCTGATCCTGACGCGTGCCGCGGCCAATCACCGCGATCGGCGTGGAGGCGCTGCGTCCATGGGCAATCAGCTGCGCGCTGATTTCAGCCGCTTTCACCGTGCCCATGTAAATCGCCAGCGTTTGCCGCGCTCTGGCCAGCGATGGCCAGTCGATGCCATCGCCATCAGGGCGGCAATGGCCGGTAATGAAAAGTACGCTCTGCGCGTGATCGCGATGGGTCAGCGGAATACCGGCGTAGGCGGTTGCACCTGCGGCCGCGGTGATGCCCGGCACCACCTGAAAAGGAATACCTGCCTGCTGTGCCGCCTGCAGCTCTTCGCCGCCGCGGCCAAAGATAAAGGGATCGCCGCCTTTCAGACGCACAACCCGTTTGCCTTTCAGCGCCAGCGACACCAGCAGCTGATTAGTCTCTTCCTGCGGTACCGAATGCGCACCGGCACGTTTGCCGACACAAATACGATCGGCATCGCGCCGGACCAGATCGAGCACTTCGTCGCTGACCAGATGATCGTAAAGCACCACGTCTGCCAGCTGCATCACCTGCAAACCGCGCAGCGTCAGCAAACCGGCATCGCCTGGCCCGGCACCGACAAGAATGATTTCACCCTGCTGTTGTCCCGGCGATTCCAGCTCTGCGGCCAGTGTCTGTTCCGCGCCCTGCACGTTGCCCGCCGCCATCTGGCTGGCGAACAGGCCGTTAAACGCCCGCTCCCAGAAACGGCGACGATCGGACATTTTGCTGAAGCGGGCTTTAACCCGGTCACGCCAGCTTCCCGCCACTTCAGCCATCTGGCCAAGGTTGGCAGGCAACAGTGCTTCCAGTTTTTCACGCAGCATACGCGCCAGAACCGGTGCCGTGCCGCTGGAGGAGATCGCCACCACTAACGGCGAGCGATCAACAATCGACGGAAAGATAAAGGTACATTTCGGTTGGTCATCCACCACGTTTACCAGGCGATAACGCTGGTTCGCGGCGTCAAAAACGCGGGCGTTCAATACGCTGTCGTCGGTGGCAGCGATCACCAGGAAGACGTGATCCAGCTGCGCCTCATCAAACTCCTTTGCCAGCCAGGTTAGCTGCTGTTCGTCTGCCAGCGCCTGCAGTTCCGGGCAGAGTTCGCGTGCAGCAATCAACACCTTTGCGCCAGCCCTGCGTAACAGCTCAATCTTGCGGGACGCAATATCGCCGCCACCGACAACCAGCACCGGCTTTTCTTTCAGCTCGGCAAATATTGGCAGATAGTCCACGTCAACCTTTCTATTTATCAGGATTACAAAACTGTATGCGACTATACGTCTCAGCTCTCAACGAGATGAAATTACCAATTAGAATGAGTAGTTCCCAAATGGAATAACGCCGCGGTATAGCACATGCTTTTTTGTGCTTAAGGAATGATTTATCACTACTTTTTTCTGCATGCAACCGTCAGTCATCCAGGCCAGCGCGGGCACGAATTAGGAATAGCCGGGGGTGCGCGTTGACGCTGAATGGATACACAGCGAAAAAAGCTCGGTTCAGGAAAGCAGGGATAAAAAAAGGGGCGATCATCGCCCCTGAGGATTCAGCCTTCGTGCAGGCCGCATTCACGCTTCAGCCCGAAGAAGCGCGTCTCTTCTTCGGCCATGCCCGGTTCCCACTTTTTGGTGGTGTGAGTATCGCCCACGGAGAGATAGCCTTCCTCCCACAGCGGATGATAGCTCAGGCCATGCTGCTGCAAATATTGATAAACCTGGCGGTTATCCCAGTCAATGATCGGCAGGATCTTGAACACGCCGCGCTGAATGGCGAGCACCGGCAGGTTAGCGCGGCTGCCCGACTGATCGCGGCGCAGACCAGCAAACCAGGTTTGCGCCCCCAGCGAGCTCAGCGCGCGATTCATCGGCTCAACCTTATTGATCAGGTTGTACTTCTCGATACCTTCAACGCCCTGCTCCCACAGCTTGCCGTAGCGCGCCTCTTGCCAGGCAGCGGAGTGCTCCGCCTGGTAAACTTTAAGGTTGAGGTTAAGCTTTTCCGTCAGCGCATCGATAAAGCGATAGGTTTCCGGAAACAGGTAGCCGGTATCGGTGAGAATCACCGGAATATCGGGCTTCTGCTGCGTCACCAGATGCAGCGACACCGCCGCCTGAATGCCAAAGCTGGAAGAGAGCACGAACTCGCCGGGCATGTTTTCCAGCGCCCAGCTCACCCGCTCTTCCGCAGAGAGCTTTTCCAGCCGGGCGTTGGCCGCCGCCAGCGCCAGGATACGTTCTACCTTCGGCAGCTGATTGAGTTCTGCCAGATCGCGTAAAGACATGCTTGCCCCCTATTCCCAGAGATCGCGCGCCGGATCGAGCACCGGCCGAATGATACCGGCACGGATGGTGAAATCACCGAAGCCTTCGTCTGCCTCACGCTCGGTTGCCCAGCGTCCCACCAGCTCATTGATGCTGATCAGGATCTCTTCTTCATTGATGTTTTCGCGGTACATCCGCGGAATGCGCGTGCCGATGCGATTGCCACCGATATGCAGGTTGTAGCGGCCTGGCGCTTTACCGACCAGACCGATTTCAGCCAGCATGGCACGGCCACAACCGTTCGGACAACCGGTAACGCGTAACACTATGTGCTCATCGCCCACGCCGTGTTCGTTCATGATCGCCTCAACGCGGGTGACAAAGTCGGGCAGGAAACGCTCCGCTTCCGCCATCGCCAGCGGACAGGTCGGGAAAGCAACGCAGGCCATCGAGTTTTCGCGCTGGGCGGTGACGTTTTCCATCAGGCCGTGACTGCGTGCAATCGCTTCAACCTTCGCTTTTTCGCTTTCCGGCACGCCCGCAACGATCAGGTTCTGATTGGCGGTCAGGCGGAAATCTCCCTGATGAATCTTCGCAATCTCCGCGATGCCGCTTTTCAGTGGGCGATCGGGATAATCGAGCAGGCGACCATTTTCGATAAACAGCGTCAGGTGCCACTGATTGTCGATGCCTTTCACCCAGCCGAAGCGATCGCCACGGGTGGTAAATTCATACGGGCGAATCGGCTCAAAGGTGAAACCGGCGCGCTTCTCAACTTCCGCCTTAAAGGTCTCAACGCCGACGCGCTCCAGCGTATATTTGGTTTTGGCATTTTTACGGTCGGTACGATTTCCCCAGTCGCGCTGGGTCGTCACTACCGCTTCTGCTACCGCCAGGGTTTGATCCAGCGGCAGGAAGCCAAATTCACTTGCGGTACGCGCATAAGTCGCTTTATTTCCGTGCTCCAGCGACAGGCCACCGCCGACCAGCAGGTTAAACCCAATCAGCTTGCCATTTTCAGCAATCGCCACGAAATTCATGTCATTGGCATGCAGATCGATGTCGTTGTGCGGCGGCACTACTACGGTGGTTTTAAACTTACGCGGCAGGTAGGTTTCACCGAGGATCGGCTCTTTATCGGTGGTAGCAACCTTCTCTTTATCCCACCAAATCTCAGCATAGGCGCGTGTTTGCGGCAGCAGATGCTCAGAGAGTTTCTTCGCCCACTCGTACGCTTCCTGATGCAGCTCCGATTCAATCGGGTTCGACGTACACAGCACGTTGCGGTTTACGTCGTTGGCGGTGGCCAGCGCGTCAAGCCCAACTTCATGCAGCATCTGGTGCGCCGGTTTCACGTTCTTTTTCAGAATGCCGTGAAACTGGAAGGTCTGCCGGTTGGTCAGGCGGATGCTGCCATAAATCGTGTTGTTGGCAGCGAACTTATCGATGGCCAGCCACTGCGTCGGCGTGATGATCCCGCCCGGCAAACGGCAGCGCAGCATCATGGCGTGACGCGGCTCCAGCTTCTGCTCGGCACGTTCGGCACGAATATCGCGGTCATCCTGCTGATACATACCGTGAAAACGGATCAGCAGAAAGTTATCGCCGGTAAAGCCGCCGGTGAGGCCATTGTCGAGATCCTCAACGATGGTGCCACGTAAATAGTTGCTCTCTTTTTTCAGGCGCTCGGCATCGGAAAGTTTGCCTTCCACCACCAGCGGCCCTGGATGTTTTTCGCTCATTAGTAAACGTCTCGCTGATAGCGGCGCTCAATGCGCAGCTCACTTAAAAACTCGTCAGCTGTTTCGGTGTCCATGCCACCGTATTCAGCTACCACTTCCAGTAATGCCTGCTCAACGTCTTTCGCCATACGATTGGCGTCGCCGCAGACATAAATGTGGGCGCCTTCGTTAATCCAGCGCCACACTTCCGCACCTTTTTCGCGGATTTTGTCCTGTACATAAACTTTATGCACCTGATCGCGTGACCAGGCGAGATCGATATGGGTCAACAGCCCCTCTTTTACATAGCGCTGCCATTCCACCTGATAGAGAAAATCTTCGGTGAAATGCGGATTGCCAAAGAACAGCCAGTTTTTACCGCTGGCGCCTTCGCTGTCGCGCTGCTGCATAAAGGCGCGAAACGGCGCGATACCGGTGCCTGGACCAATCATGATTACCGGAGCATCCGGGTTAGCAGGCAGACGGAAGTTATCGTTATGCTCGATGAAGACGCGAACATCGCCCTCTTCTTCCAGTCGATCGGCCAGCCAGGTTGATGCGCCGCCGGCACGTTCACGATCGTTGACCTCAAAGCGTACCGCACCCACGGTGATATGCACTTCGCTCTCATTTTCCGCCTGCGACGAGGCGATAGAATAGAGACGCGGTGTTAACGGCCGCAGCAGCTCGGTCAGCTGTTCCGGACGCAGCTCCATCGGCGCGTCACGCACCATATCGACGATCGGCATGGTCTGCGCATAGATCTGTAGCTTGCTTTTATCCGCCGCGATCTCCAGCAGCGCCTCATTGCGCGCCAGCGTGGCGTACTGCTGTACGATTTGCGGCGTGTTTACCGTCAGTTCGTAATGGCACTGCAACGCCCTGGCCAGCGGTAAGGTTTCCCCGTTGACGCTGACCGGTTCATCACCTTTTAACCACAGCAGCTCAACCAGTTCGTTGACCAGCGCCGGATCGTTTTCATACCAGACGCCTAACGCATCGCCCGGCTGATAGCGCAGTCCGGAGTCGCCCAGATCGATTTCGATATGGCGCACATCTTTATCGGAGTTGCGGCCGGTAATCTTCTGGTTAACCGACAGGCTGGCGGTAAGCGGTGCTTCTTTATTATAGGGGCTGGTGGCCACTTCATTAACGCTGCCCGTGGCGGCGGTCTGCGCAGGCGCCGCGACCGGCGCACGTTTTTTCAGGATCTCTACCACCGCCTGGCGCCATTTTTCGGCGTCGGCAGCGTAGTCGACATCGGCGTCAACGCGATCCAGCAGACGTTCGCCCCCCAGCTCAGCGAGCTTGCCATCGACATCTTTTGCCGCCTGGCAGAAGAATTCATAGGAGGTATCGCCCAGCCCAAACACCGCAAACGCCGTATCGGCGAGCTTCGGTGCCTTTTTCGACAGCAGAAACTTATGCAACGCCACCGCTTCTTCCGGCGGTTCGCCCTCGCCCTGCGTGGAGGTGACAACGACCAGCAGTTTTTCCTGCGCAATCTGCTTGAATTTGTAATCGCCAGCGTTCACCAGATTAACGGTGAGTTTGGCGGCGATCAGGTCATCGCGCAGCTGCTCGGCCACGCGACGGGCGTTGCCGGTCTGCGAGGCGGACAGCAGCGTAATCGCGGGCGCTTCCGCCGCCGGTGCGCTGGTGGCTACCGTGGCACCAGGAGCCTGATTGACCATGCCCCAGAAATAACCGGAGAGCCAGGCGAGTTGCGTGGTGGAAAAGTCGGTGGTTGCCGCCTGTAAACGCGCGAGTTGCTCCGGGTTTAACGGAAGCAGTGAAGCAGGAGGAGCCTGAGTCGTCATTGCGTAGAATTCCGGTGTGTAAAATTGTGGCTTGAGCTGGGAAATGCCAACAGGGTAAACGGCTGCATAATAACGATTAAATAAGGGTTCGACATAATAAATAACCAAAATGACTAAACGCTTTTACCGTTAGGTTATAGTGCTAAAAGTGGTAGAAATTAGGCTTATTAATCAATTAATTAAATTCAGACCTGGCGAGGGCTACGCTTTAACGGTGGAAACGGGTGCGTCAAAGCGCGCTTTCCGGTAGACTTCGCCGGTTTTTTTAGGAAAAAGGCAGTTAGCATGGCAACCACACTTTTTAAAGATTTCCATTTCGAAGCGGCGCACCATTTACCGCATGTCCCTGAAGGACACAAATGTGGCCGTTTGCACGGACACTCGTTTATGGTGCGGATTGAAATTACCGGCGAAGTGGATGCGCATACCGGTTGGGTGATGGATTTTGCCGACTTAAAGGCCGCCTTTAAGCCGATCTACGATCGGCTGGATCACTACTATCTCAACGATATCGCTGGTCTGGAAAACCCAACCAGTGAAGTGTTAGCGCAGTGGATTTGGCAAAACCTCAAGCCAGATTTACCGGAGCTGAGCGCGGTAATGATTAAAGAAACCTGCACCGCGGGCTGTATTTATCGCGGTGAGTAAGCCTGTGGGGCCGCTGTTACCGGCGGCTCCAGCAGGATTCAGGCAATATTCAGGTATTTGTGCGTTTGCATCGACAGCCGCCAGTTGCGGGCAATACAGGTTTCGATGCACAGGCGGGTTGCCGCGTCTTTCTGGCTGATAGGCTGCAGCGCAATGATGCGCGACTTGTCATCCTTCAGCGTACTTAACAGCAGTTCCAGCTCATCAATATCGCGCTGCCGTCCCACCGGATGCTTTACCTCATCGGCACGTTGCAACGCCTGCGCAATGACATCATAGCCGCCACGCATATTCACTTTCGGGGACACCGTTACCCAGGTTGCGGACGAACAGCGAATCTCATGGGTGCCGCTGGTTTCAATCTGACAGCTAAACCCCGCCTGCTCGAGACTTTCCGTCAGTGGGCGCAGATCGTAAATGGCCGGTTCACCGCCGGTAATCACCACATGGCGCGCCGTCCATTGTTGATCGGCAATGGTTTGTATCAGGGTCGCAGCATCCGCCGATCCCCAGGCGTCGCTCTCTTCCGTTTTAACCAGAATATCGCCGAGCGCGGTTTCCCGATTGGCCAGCTTATCCCAGGTATGTTTGGTATCG
This sequence comes from Duffyella gerundensis, assembly GCF_001517405.1. Taxonomy (NCBI): domain Bacteria; kingdom Pseudomonadati; phylum Pseudomonadota; class Gammaproteobacteria; order Enterobacterales; family Erwiniaceae; genus Duffyella; species Duffyella gerundensis. Next base: position 3,007,376 of record NZ_LN907827.1, read on the forward strand.
CACCAGCTGCAGCCGACCGGGCATCCTTGCATACGGATAAAGATTGCTGGCACGCCGGTATAGAAACCTTCGCCCTGCAACGTCTGGAACATTTCATTAATCGGGTACTGCATTATTAACTCGCTCGGGAAAAATAAGGGCGCTGATTATGGCAGATCACAGAGTAAGGTCAAAGGCGGATTCATTTTTGCCCGGAATCGGGCGGTATTTGCGGCAACGTCACTGGACGTTTTTCGGTCTTGCAGGCGAGCTTCTTAAAGATGTTGGCCTTAAAGTCATTGAACTTAAGAAGCCCGCCTGCAAGGCAAAAAAAAAGCCCCATTTCTGGGGCTTATCATTTTCCGTATGCGAATACGGTAAGGCGTGGCTTATGCCTGGCCTTTCACTTCTTTCAGACCGTTAAACGGTGCTTTTGAACCCAGCGCTTCTTCGATACGAATCAGCTGGTTGTACTTAGCAACGCGATCTGAACGGCTCATTGAACCAGTTTTGATCTGGCCCGCTGCGGTACCTACTGCCAGGTCGGCAATGGTCGCATCTTCGGTTTCGCCTGAACGGTGAGAGATCACTGCAGTGTAACCAGCGTCTTTCGCCATTTTGATCGCAGCCAGCGTTTCGGTCAGTGAACCGATCTGGTTGAATTTGATCAGGATGGAGTTAGCGATACCTTTATCGATGCCTTCTTTCAGGATCTTGGTATTGGTTACGAACAGATCGTCGCCAACCAGCTGGATTTTGTCGCCCAGCACTTTGGTCTGATAAGCAAAGCCGTCCCAGTCAGATTCATCCAGGCCATCTTCGATGGAAACGATTGGATACTGCTTGGTCAGATCTTCCAGGAAGTGGGTGAACTCTTCTGAAGTGAAGGCTTTGTTGCCTTCGCCAGCCAGCACATACTTGCCGTCTTTGTAGAATTCAGAGGCCGCACAGTCCATCGCCAGGGTGATATCTTTACCCAGCTCATAGCCTGCCGCTTTAACCGCTTCAGCGATAACAGCCAGTGCTTCAGCGTTAGAGCCGAGGTTTGGCGCGTAGCCGCCTTCATCGCCAACGGCCGTGTTCAGGCCTTTAGCCTTCAGCACTTTCGCCAGGTGATGGAACACTTCTGAACCCATACGGACCGCTTCTTTCAGGCTTGAAGCGCCAACCGGCTGGATCATGAATTCCTGGATGTCGACGTTGTTGTCGGCGTGCTCGCCGCCGTTGATGATGTTCATCATTGGCAGTGGCATAGAGAATTTGCCTGGAGTGCCGTTCAGCTCAGCAATGTGCTCATACAGCGGCATGCCTTTAGAGGCAGCTGCTGCTTTGGCGGCTGCCAGAGAAACGGCCAGGATCGCATTAGCACCAAAGTTGGATTTGTTCTCAGTCCCGTCCAGATCGATCATCACTTTATCGATGTTCGCCTGATCTTTCGCATCTTTGCCTTTCACAGCATCTGCAATCGGGCCGTTTACCGCAGCTACCGCTTTGGTCACGCCTTTACCCAGGAAACGAGATTTGTCGCCGTCACGCAGTTCCAGTGCTTCACGTGAACCGGTAGAAGCCCCTGATGGTGCCGCTGCCAGACCCACAAAACCGCCTTCAAGATGTACTTCCGCTTCCACAGTCGGGTTACCACGTGAATCAATGATTTCACGACCGATGACTTTTACGATTTTGGACATTAGATTTTCCTCAGTACTGGTTAAGCTAAGCTTGTTACGATCCTAAGACAAACAACGCGCGAAAAGTTCGCGCGCTGCTCGTGAATACTGCTTACTTCGCTAAACGCTTCTGGTGCTCGCTGGCCGCTTTCACAAAGCCGGCAAACAGCGGATGCCCATCACGTGGCGTTGAGGTGAATTCCGGATGGAACTGGCAGGCAACAAACCATGGATGATCGGGAATCTCGATAATCTCTACCAGCTGGTCATCTCCGGAGCGACCGGCAATACGTAAGCCCGCCTCTTCGATGCGATTTAATAGCATGTTATTCACTTCATAGCGATGACGGTGACGCTCAACGATGGTGTCAGTACCATACAGCTGACGCACCAGGCTGTCGCCGGTGAGCTGGCACTGCTGGCTGCCAAGGCGCATGGTGCCGCCAAGATCGCTCTGTTCAGTACGCACTTCAACGTTGCCGTTTTCATCACGCCATTCGGTAATCAGCGCCACAACCGGGTATTTACAGTCCGGTACAAACTCCGTGGAGTTCGCGCCTTCCATGCCCGCTACGTTGCGCGCAAATTCCATCAGCGCAATCTGCATGCCGAGACAAATGCCCAGGTACGGCACCTTGTTCTCACGCGCATACTGCGCGGTCATCAGCTTGCCTTCCACGCCGCGATAGCCGAAACCACCAGGGATCAGGATAGCATCTAAATCTTTCAGCAGTTCGACACCGCGCGTTTCTACGTCCTGCGAGTCGATAAGCTTGATGTTCACCGTGACACGGTTTTTCAGGCCACCGTGCTTCAGCGCTTCAATCACCGATTTGTACGCATCTGGCAGTTCAACATATTTGCCCACCATACCGATGGTGATTTCACCGCCCGGATTGGCTTCTTCATAAATGACCTGCTCCCATTCGGCGAGATTCGCTTCCGGTGCATTCAGATTAAAGCGTTTGCAGATGTAGTCATCCAGGCCTTGCGATTTCAGCATGCCAGGAATTTTGTAGATGGAGTCGACATCTTTCAGCGAGATAACCGCTTTTTCCGGCACGTTACAGAACAGCGCGATTTTCGCCCGCTCATTGGCCGGCACGGCGCGATCGGAACGGCAAATCAGCACGTCTGGCTGGATACCGATCGACAGCAGCTCTTTCACCGAGTGTTGGGTCGGTTTGGTTTTCACCTCACCCGCTGCCGCCATGTAAGGCACCAGCGTCAGGTGCATATACATGGTGTGTTCACGGCCAACATCTACCGCCATCTGGCGAATCGCTTCAAGGAACGGCAGTGATTCGATATCACCCACCGTGCCGCCGATTTCCACCAGCACCACATCGTGCCCTTCACCGCCCTCAAGGATGCGCTCTTTGATCGCATTCGTGATGTGCGGGATTACCTGAATCGTGGCGCCAAGATAGTCGCCGCGGCGCTCTTTGCGCAGCACTTCAGAATAAATACGGCCAGTGGTGAAGTTGTTGCGGCGTGACATTTTAGTGCGAATGAAACGCTCGTAGTGACCCAAATCGAGGTCGGTTTCGGCACCGTCATCGGTGACAAACACTTCCCCGTGTTGCGTCGGGCTCATGGTACCCGGATCCACGTTGATATAGGGGTCCAGCTTCATGATGGTCACGTTCAGACCACGTGCTTCGAGGATGGCTGCGAGGGAGGCTGCGGCAATGCCTTTACCCAGAGAGGAAACAACCCCGCCGGTCACAAAAATATAGTTCGTTGTCATGCTGAACCTGAGAGTTTAGGTTTAAAGACGATGGAATAACCAGGACGGGAAAACAGTATACCGGAACTCCCATAAGGCCACAATTGATGATTCATTTTCACTCCATCGTCTTATTGCGGATAAAGTAGCCGATTGGCTCGGATTGAATTTTGATGTGCGTCACAAAATCGACGCTTTGCTGAATCGTGTAAGCTCAACTGTCGAAAGGTTGTGCAATCCGCTGCACCGGGCCGATTTCAGCTCAGCGCAGGGTGAACTTATGCCTGGTTTTTTTCGCCCTGTTTAACCTGCTGCCAGGCGGCCTCCATCTGTTCCAGCGTTGCCTCCTGCATTTGCAGTTGCTGGCTGGCAATGATCGCCTCTACCTGTCGGAAACGGCGTTCAAACTTGTCGTTAGCCTTTTGCAGCGCGGTCTCCGCTTTTTTTCCCAAATGTCGCGACAGGTTTACCGTGGCAAACAGCAGATCGCCCATCTCCTCTTCGAGCTTATCCTGGTCGATAACCGTCTGCTGGGCTTCGTGCATCACTTCATCAATCTCTTCATGCACTTTCGCCACCACCGGCCCCAGCGTGGTCCAGTCAAAGCCCACGTTGCTGCAACGCTTCTGGATCTTATGGGCGCGCATCAGAGCGGGCAACGCGCGAGGAATGTCATCCAGCGCCGAATGCTGCGCTTTATCGGCTCGCTCTGCGGTTTTGATTTTTTCCCAGTTTTGCAGCACCTGAGCGCTGTTCTCCGCCTGTGCATCGCCGAAAATATGGGGATGACGGCGCTCAAGCTTGTCGCTGATAGCGTGGCAGATATCGTCAAAGTTGAAGCGGTGTTCTTCCTGCGCCATCTGCGCGTAAAACACCACCTGGAACAGCAGATCGCCTAACTCCCCACGCAGATCGTCGAAATCCTCGCGCTGAATGGCATCCAGCACTTCGTAAGTCTCTTCCAGGGTATAGGGCGCAATGGTGGCAAAGGTCTGTTCGCGATCCCACGGACAGCCGTGTTGTGGATCGCGCAGGGTTTTCATGATGTTCAGCAGGCGGTCAATAGCGGTCATAGTGGCGGTCTCGTCATTCTGTTCAGGTGCAATGTTGTCCACATTGCACCTGAGATCGGACGCGACCGCAAGCTGGCTTAGTGCAGGCGGCGCGCGTCGATGATATCCGGCACCTGATTCAGGCGCGCTAAGACGCGGCCCAGCACCTGCTGATTGTAGATTTCAATATCCATATCGATGGTCGCCAGCTGCTTACGGGTATCGCTGCGGCTGGCAACGCCAAGCACGTTGACCTTCTCATTAGCCAGAATGGTGGTGATGTCACGCAGCAGGCCGCTGCGATCGTTGGCGGTGACGCGCACCACCAGCGAATAGCCACTGGAATAGCTTTCGCCCCACACCGCATCGACAATGCGCTCCGGCGCATGAGAAATCAGATCCGCCAGCTGGTCGCAGTCGGCACGGTGAATCGAAATGCCGCGGCCCTGGGTGATAAAGCCGACGATATCATCGCCGGGAATCGGCTGGCAGCAGCGCGCAATGTGGTGCATCAGATTACCGACGCCTTCTACCACCACGCGGCCGCTCTGTTTGCTGCTCGGCGCGTGTGACTTCTGTGTCAGCTGGCGCAGCGCCTCACGATCTTCCTCTTCGGCGCTCGGCTTATTCAGCTTCGACTGCAGGAAGTTGACCATCTGATTGAGACGGATATCGCCGCCGCCAATTGCCGCCAGCAGCTCATCCAGCGAGGTGACGTTATAGCGCGGCAGCAGCAGTTTTTCCGCCTCTTTCAGGCTGATGTCGAGCTGGCTCAGCTCGCTGTCGAGAATTTGTCGTCCGGCAACAATGTTTTTGTCGCGATCCTGCTTGCGGAACCAGGCGTGAATTTTAGAACGCCCTCGGCTGGTGGTGATGTAGCCAAGATTGGGATTGAGCCAGTCGCGGCTCGGGTTCGGCTGCTTCTGCGTGATGACCTCGATCTGATCGCCCATCTGCAGCTGATAGGTAAAGGGCACGATGCGGCCGCCAATTTTGGCGCCAATGCAGCGGTGACCGATATCGCTGTGAATATGGTAGGCAAAATCCAGCGGCGTGGAACCAGCGGGCAGATCGATCACGTCGCCTTTTGGCGTAAACACGTAAACCCGATCGTCAAAGACCTGGCTGCGCACCTCTTCCAACATTTCGCCAGAATCGGCCATCTCTTCCTGCCAGGCGATCAGCTTACGCAGCCAGGCGATGCGCTCTTCGTGGCCCGCCGCTCCGCGCGCATGGCTGCTGCTGGTGGAGCCCTCTTTGTATTTCCAGTGAGCGGCGACGCCCAATTCGGCATCTTCGTGCATCTGCCGGGTACGGATCTGGATCTCTACCGTTTTGCCGCGCGGGCCCAGCACCACGGTGTGAATGGACTGATAGCCGTTGGGTTTCGGGTTGGCGACGTAATCGTCAAACTCGCTGGGCAGGTGGCGATAAAGCGTATGCACAATGCCGAGCGCGCCGTAACAATCCTGCAGGCGCTCCGCCACAATACGCACCGCGCGCACATCAAACAGCTCGTCAAAGGCCAGCGCCTTTTTCTGCATCTTGCGCCAGATGCTGTAGATATGTTTCGGACGGCCGTAAACCTCCGCCTTCACGCCCTCCTTCACCATTTCGGTGCGCAGCGAGTTAACGAAGGTATCGATGTATTGTTCACGGTCGATACGGCGCTCGTGCAGCAGTTTGGCGATGCGTTTGTATTCGTCGGGATGCAGATAGCGGAAGCAAAAATCTTCCAGCTCCCATTTGAGCTGGCCGATGCCGAGCCGGTTGGCCAGCGGCGCATAGATATTGGAACACTCTTTCGCTGCCAGCACCCGCTCATCTTCGGTGCCATCTTTCACTTCGCGCAGGTGCGCGATGCGCTCCGCCAGTTTCAGCACCACGCAGCGGAAATCTTCCACCATGGCCAGCAGCATGCGACGTACGTTATCGACCTGTTCAGAGGCCATGGAATCGTTGTGAATCGCCTTCAGCTGGCGAATTGCATCCATGTCACGCACGCCATGCACCAGCGAGACGATGCCCTTGCCGAACTGCTCTTCCAGCGTCTCTTCCGACACCACATCGGCGTTAGCCAGCGGGAAAATCAGCGCGGCGCGCAGGCTGTCGATATCCATACTGAGCATCGAGAGGATTTCCACCATCTCAATGCCGCGCCAAAGCAGCAGCGCCTGATCGGGATGATTTTCGGTGGCGGCATGACAATAGCGCCAGATTTCGGCAAGGCGTTCACATGACTGTTGGTTGGTGATCCCCAAACTGGCGATCCATTGGTCGATCGCGAACTCGCCAGCCGTATTCAGATGTGCACTTCTTACCGCAACCATATCCTCTCCTGATCGAACGCTCCGCAGAGCGCTTAGGTTTTGCTGAAAAGCACCATGGATTCGAGATGACCGGTATGTGGAAACATATCGAGCATCGCGACCCTCTCCAGGTGGTAACCGGCAGCCAGTAAAGTCTGACTGTCCCGCGCCAGGGTCGCTGGATTGCACGACACGTACACCACACGCTGTGGTGCCAGCCTGGCGATATGCTGCATTACGCCTGCGGCCCCGGCACGCGCCGGATCCAGTAACACCTTATTAAAGCCTTGCGCCGCCCATGGCTGGCGTGTCACGTCATCGTCTAAATTTTCATGAAAGAAGGTGACGTTATTGAGATTATTCAGTGATGCATTATACGCACCCTGGCGAACTAATGCTGCAACACCCTCCACACCGACAACATTTTCTGCCTGTTTCCCCGCCGGAAGTGTGAAATTTCCCATCCCGCAAAAGAGATCCAGCAGCCGATCTTGCGGCTGCAGATCGAGCCAGGCCAGCGCGCGACTCACCATCTGCTGATTCACCGCATCGTTAACCTGAATAAAATCACGCGGACTGAAACTCAGGCGCAAACCTTGCGAGTGATAAACCGGCGGCTCGCCGTTGACCTGCTCAAGCGTCTCGCTGTCCGGGGCCAAAAACAGCGATACCTGCTCTGTATGCGAAAACTGTTCCAGTTTTTGCCGGTCGGCGGCGCTCAGCTGCTCAAGATGGCGCAGGATCATCAGCGGTCCGTTATCGGCCTGCACCAGCTCAATGTGTCCCAGACGGCGCGCCGCCTGTAAACTGCGCAGGCACTGGCTGAGTGGCGCAATCAGTGCATTAAGTTCGGGCATCAAAACAGGGCATTCGGTGATTTCCACCAGTTCAGCCGAGGCGGCCTGGCGAAAGCCCATCTGCAACCGCTTCTCTTTCGGCAGGTAATTCAGACTCAGGCGCGCGCGACGACGATAGCCATATTCACTGCCGCTGATGATTTCATCAATGGCGATATCGCGGCCCGCTTCCTGGCTGAGCTGACGCGATAACGCCCGCGCCTTGCTCTCCTGCTGTAGCGCAACCGACGCATGCTGCTGCTGGCAGCCGCCACAACGTGAAAAGTAGGGGCAACGTGGCGTCACCCGCTGCGGGCTGCGGGTGATCAGCTTGCTGGCTTTGCCGCGCGCATATTGGCGCTTCTCCTCCAGCAGCGTGACCTCCACTTCCTCGCCCGGCAACGCGCCGCTGATAAACAGCGCCTTGCCCTGATGACGGGCAACGCCCTGACCAAAGGGATCGAGATCGTCGACCGTTACGGTGATGCGTTGGCGGGTCGTCACGCGCCGCTTTGCAGAGTAGAATTGCGCCATAATGTTCTCGGGATAAGAGTAAAATCGCGCGTAATCTACCGCAGGTGCTGGCGATTTACGACTTCAATGCGCGTTACGCGGCGGCATCCTCGCTGCCCTGAATGGGATAGTATGACCAAATATAGCCTGCGGGCGCGAATGATGATTTTAATCCTGGCCCCGACGCTGATGATCGGGCTGCTGCTCAGCACCTTTTTTGTGGTGCACCGCTATAACGAGCTGCAGCGTCAGCTGATGGACGCCGGCGCCAACATCATTGAGCCGCTGGCGGTCTCCAGTGAATATGGCATGGCATCGCACAGCCGCGATGCGGTGCGCGAGCTGGTCAGCCTGCTGCACCGCCGCCACTCCGCTATCGTGCGCGCCATTACCGTATTTGATGACAACAACGAGGTTTTCGTCACCTCTAATTATCAACAGCATGGCGATCTGCTGCGGCTGCCTGCGGGCGTCGAGCCACCTCAGGCGCTGGCCAGTGAACGTCACGGCAACGTGATTATTCTGCGCACGCCGATTCTCTCCGAAACCTGGTATCCCGACGAGATGCGCGGCAAAGCGCTTAAGCCCACCGGCAATCCGCTCGGCTACGTCGCCATTGAGCTCGATCTGCAATCGGTGCGCCTGCAGCAGTACAAAGAGGTGTTTGTCTCCACGCTGCTGCTGCTGTTTTGCCTCTGCATCGCCATGCTGTTCGCCTACCGCCTGATGCGTGACGTGACCGGTCCGATCCGCAATATGGTCAGCACCGTGGATCGCATTCGTCGCGGCCAGCTCGACAGTCGGGTTGAAGGCCATATGCTCGGCGAACTCGATATCCTGAAAAACGGCATTAATTCGATGGCGATGTCGCTGACCGCCTATCACGAAGAGATGCAGCACAACATCGATCAGGCGACCTCGGATCTGCGCGAAACGCTGGAGCAGATGGAGATTCAGAACGTAGAGCTGGATTTAGCGCGCAAACGCGCGCAGGAAGCGGCGCGCATCAAGTCTGAGTTCCTTGCCAACATGTCGCATGAGCTGCGCACACCGCTCAATGGCGTGATCGGCTTTACCCGTCAGACGCTGAAAACGCCGCTCAGTGCCACCCAACGTGACTATCTCAATACCATCGAACGCTCGGCCAATAACCTGCTCAGCATCATCAATGACGTGCTGGATTTCTCCAAGCTGGAAGCGGGCAAGCTGGTGCTGGAATCGATCCCCTTTCCGCTGCGCGCCACGCTGGATGAAACCATCGTACTGCTGGCCCCCTCGGCGCATGAAAAAGGGCTGGAAATCACCATCAGCCTACAAAGCGACGTACCGGATAACGTTATTGGCGATCCGCTGCGTTTGCAGCAGATTGTCACCAACCTGATCGGTAACGCGGTGAAGTTTACCGAGCGCGGCAATATCGCCCTACGCATCGATAAACGCGCGCAGAATCATGAAAAAATTGAGCTGACGCTGCGCGTGCAGGACAGCGGTATTGGCATCGCGGAAGAACAGCAGTCGCAGCTGTTTCAGGCGTTTCGCCAGGCCGATGCCAGCATCTCCCGTCGGCATGGCGGCACCGGCCTTGGCCTGGTGATTACCCAGCGGCTGGCCAACGAAATGGGCGGCGATATCACCTTTCAAAGTCGGCCCAATGAAGGATCAACGTTTTGGGTGCACTTCTCGCTCGATCTTAACCCCAACGCCAGCAGCAACCCGCATGCGCTGATGGCGCTTCAGGGCAAACGGCTCGCCTACGTCGAGGAGAATGCCATTGCGGCGCAGGCGACGCTGAACATGCTCAGCAGCACGCCGCTGGAGGTGAGCTACGGCACCAGCCTCAACGCCCTGCCCGATGCGCATTTTGATATTTTACTGATGGGCATGCCGGTCAGCCGTCAGCCGCGCGCCATTCCTGCTGAACTGCTGCAGCGCCAGCTGGCGATCGCCAACAGCGTGATCATGGCGTTACCGAGCCAGATGCTGATCTATGCCGAAGAGCTGAAGGCGCGCGGCATTGATGCCTGCATCGCCAAACCGGTGACCTATACGCGCCTGATGCCGATCGTGCTTGAGCTGCACACCCGCACGCTTTATGACCTGCCGCCGTCGACGCGATTACCGCTAACCGTGCTGGCGGTGGATGATAATCCGGCCAACCTCAAGCTGATCGGCGCGCTGTTACAGGAACAGGTCGAGCACACGCTGCTCTGTGACAGCGGCGAGCAGGCGATCGCCATCGCGCGCCAGCAGCGACTGGACGTGATCTTAATGGATATTCAGATGCCGGAGATTGACGGCATTCGCGCCAGCGAAATCATTCGTGCCATGCCGCAGCATCAGCACACGCCGATTGTGGCAGTCACCGCGCACGCCATTGATGGCGATCGCGAGCACCTGATCAAAGCGGGCATGAACGATTATCTTGCCAAGCCGATTAACGAACAGAAACTGGCGCTGTTGCTGGCGCGCTATTCGCCCGGCGTGGTACATGAGTCGCAGCCGGTGCCGCATTTGCAACTGCCGTCGCTGGACTGGTCGCTGGCGCTGCGTCAGGCGGCCAACAAAACCGATCTCGCTGAGGAGATGCTGGGCATGCTGCTCGATTTTCTGCCCGACGTGGCGCAACAGGTTGAACAGTTTATGGAGGAAAAAGATGCGCAGCGTCTGCGCGATATCATCCATAAACTGCACGGCAGCGCCAGCTACAGCGGTGTGCCGCGACTGAAACAGCTCTGTTTGCAGCTGGAGAAAAGCCTGCGTCAGCAGGAGGATATTGCGGAGTTTGAGCCGGAGATTTTTGAGCTGCTGGATGAGATGGAAAACGTTGCCCGCGAAGCAAAACGCCTGCTGGCACGCTAAAGTAAAACCGGGCAGTCCGCGCCCGGTTACACATTACTTCAGCTGCTGGCCCATCTTCAGCAGCGCGGCAACGTTGCGTGAGCTCAGCCGCAGGTTTTCAGCGGCCTTTTCCAGCGCCTCTTCCAGCGTACAGATACTGTAAATAATGCTGAAGACCGCATCGATACCGTGCTGATGCACCACGCCAACGTCAGCGGTCAGGCTGCCTGCAATGCCAATCACCGGCTTGTTGTAGCGCTTCGCCACCTTCGCCACGCCAATCGGCACTTTGCCGTGAATCGTCTGACTGTCGATGCGGCCTTCACCAGTAATCACCAGCGTGGCATCTTTGACAAGCGCATCCAGTCCCAGCGCCTCGGTGACAATTTCAATGCCGCGGCGCAGTTCCGCCTGGCAAAACGCATGCAGCGCGGCGCCCATGCCACCGGCCGCACCGCCGCCTGGCACGTGCAGCACGTCGATATCCAAATCGCGCTGAATGATCGCCGCATAGTGTTGTAACGCAGCATCCAGTTGCGTGACCTGCGCCGGTGCCGCGCCCTTTTGCGGGCCAAAAATAGCCGATGCGCCCTCTTTGCCGGTTAACGGATTGGTGACATCACAGGCCACCTCAAAGCGGCACTGTTTGATGCGGGCATCGAGCTGACTGTTATCGATACGCGCCAGATCGGGCAATGCGCCGCCGCCAAAACCGATCTGCTGATCCTGCGCATCTAACAACTGCGCACCCAGCGCCTGCATCATCCCGGCGCCGCCGTCATTGGTGGCGCTGCCGCCAATGCCGATAATAAAATGCTTAACGCCTTTATCCAGCGCGTTATGAATCAGTTCACCGGTGCCGTAAGAGGTGGTAATCAGCGGATCGCGCTGGGCGGCAGGCACCAGTTCAAGGCCGCTGGCGGCAGCCATTTCGATAAAGGCGGTTTGCTCATCGCCGGAGAGACCATAAAAAGCGTCGACTTTTTTGCCCAACGGCCCGGTTACCTCCAGTTTGACAATCTTTCCCTGTGTCGCCGCCACCATCGCTTCCACGGTTCCCTCGCCGCCGTCGGCAACGGGCAATTTGACATAGTGCGCCTGCGGGAAGATTTCGCGGAACCCCGCCTCAATCTCCGTGGCGACCTGCAGGGCGGATAAACTCTCTTTATATGAATCCGGTGCGATAACTATTTTCATAAGCGTTCCGAGCGCGGGTGAACTGACAGCCGTCAGTCAGGTATCAGCCTGCTGATGAGACCCGGCGCAACGGCGCCGGGCCAGGATCAAACCTGCCGGGAGACTTCGATCTTCGCTAACTTCTCATAATAGCAGGCCAGCGCGCTGTGGTCGGCGGTGCCCAGACCATCGGCTTTCAGCGCCTGCATCATCTCCATTACCGCGGCGGTCAGCGGCAGCTGTGCACCGATGGAGTGTGAGGTATCAAGCGCGTTAGCCAAATCCTTGATATGTAAATCGATGCGGAAGCCTGGCTTGAAGTTGCGGTCCATTACCATCGGCGCTTTGGCATCCAGCACCGTACTGCCGGCAAGGCCGCCGCGAATCGCCTGATAAACCAGATCCGGACTCACGCCCGCCTTGGTGGCCAGCGTCAGCGCTTCCGCCATCGCAGCGATGTTCAGCGCGACAATCACCTGGTTAGCCAGCTTGGTCACATTACCCGCGCCAATTTCACCGGTGTGCACCACCGAGCCGGCCATCGCTTTCATGATGTCGTAGCATTGATCAAACAGCGCTTTATCGCCGCCGACCATGACCGACAGCGTGCCTTCAATCGCTTTTGGCTCGCCGCCGGAGACCGGCGCATCCAGCAGGGCGATCTGCTTTTCAGCCAGCGCAGCATGAATTTCGCGGCTGGCCAGCGGCGCAATCGAACTCATGTCGATCACCACCGTGCCCGGCTTCGCGCCGTCCACTACGCCATTTTCGCCCAGCACCACTTCTTGCACCTGCGGGGAATTGGGCAACATGGTGATGATCACATCACTCTGCTCCGCCACTTCTTTAGCCGTTTTGCCCACGGTGGCACCCAGCGCCACCAGCTCAGCTTCGTTTTCTGCATTGTGATCGCGCACCACCAGGCTGTAACCCGCTTTAATCAGGTTTTTGCTCATCGGCTTGCCCATGATACCAAGGCCAATAAATCCAATTTTCATCTGTGACTCCTCACTTTATTTTTTAAAACGATCGCACAGCGCCTGGGTGGCATTGCGGAAAACCCCTAAATCACTGCCGACGGCGACAAAACCTGCGCCCCATTCCAGATAACGGCGCGCATCCGCTTCCACCGGCGCCAAAATACCGCTGGGTTTACCGGCGGCTTTGGCGCGCTCAAAAAGGTACTGGATCACCTTGAGCACTTCCGGATGCGCAGGCTGGCCGAGATAGCCCAGCGCGGCGGAGAGATCGCCCGGCCCAACAAAAATGCCGTCCACCCCTTCCACCGCGGCAATGGCATCAATGTTGTCCACCGCCTGCTGCGTTTCGATCTGCACCATCACCGTGATGTTGTCGTTCACCGTGCTGTTGTAATCGGGTAGCGTGCCATACATGTTGCTGCGGTGAGAAACCGACACGCCGCGAATACCGGCCGGTGGATAGCGTGTTGAGGCAACCGCCAGCCGCGCTTCCTCTGCGGTTTCGACAAACGGAATCAGAAAGTTGTAAAAGCCGATATCGAGCAGGCGTTTGATGATCACCGGTTCGTTACAGGGCGGCCGAACCACGGCGGCACTGCTGCTGCCCTTGAGTGCCATCAGCTGTGGCACAAAGGTGGTGATATCATTCGGCGCATGTTCGCCATCCAGCACCAGCCAGTCGAATCCTGCCAGGCCGAGCACTTCGGTGGTCAGCGGATTGGCCAGCGCGCACCAGCTGCCAATCAGGGTCTCGCCGGCCAGCAGGCGCTGACGAAAGCGGTTCGGATAGATCGCGTTGCTCATAATGACTCCTGTTAATCAGGCTTCGCGCGTGACGCCAAGCCAAAAAGTTAGCGCACCAGGCAGGGACGCTTATTGTCGAAGGTCCAGTCTGGCACCAGAAACTGCATCGCCTGCGCGTCGTCGCGGGCACCCAGCCCATGCTGTTGATACAGCGCGTTCGCCTTCATCACCTGATCCATATCGAGTTCGACGCCCAGGCCCGGCTTTTGCGGCACCTGCACCATGCCGCCTTTGATTTGGAAAGGTTCTTTGGTCAGCCGCTGATTACCCTCCTGCCAGATCCAGTGGGTATCTATGGCGGTAATGCTGCCCGGCGCGGCAGCGGCAACGTGGGTAAACATCGCCAGTGAAATATCGAAATGGTTATTGGAGTGCGAGCCCCAGGTCAGGCCAAAGTCATGGCACATCTGCGCCACGCGCACCGAGCCTTGCATGGTCCAGAAGTGCGGATCGGCCAGCGGAATGTCCACTGACTGCAACGACAGCGTATGGCCCATCTGTCGCCAGTCGGTGGCGATCATATTAGTGGCGGTAGGCAGGCCGGTGGCACGGCGGAACTCCGCCATCACCTCGCGGCCGGAATAGCCCTGTTCGGCACCGCAGGGATCTTCCGCGTAGGCGAGCACGCCGGTTAGCTGTTTACCGAGCAGGATCGCCTCATTCAGCGACCAGGCGCCGTTGGGATCGAGCGTGATGCGCGCCTCAGGAAAACGCTTCGCCAGCGCGGTCACCGCTTCTGCCTCTTCGCTGCCGCGCAGCACGCCGCCCTTGAGCTTGAAGTCATTGAAGCCATATTTTTCATAGGCTGCTTCAGCCAGCCGAACGATGGCGTCTGAGGTCAGCGCCTCTTCGTGGCGCAGGCGATACCAGTCGCATTTGTCATCACGCTGGTTTTGATAAGCCAGCGAGGTTTTGGTACGGTCACCGATATAGAACAGATAGCCAAGCATATCTACGCTATCGCGCTGCTGCCCTTCGCCAAGCAGGCTGGCGACATTAACCTGCAGGTGCTGCCCGAGCAGGTCGAGCAAGGCGGCTTCGATGCCGGTGACCACATGAATGGTGGTGCGCAGATCAAAGGTTTGGTTGCCGCGTCCGGCAGCATCGCGATCGGCAAAGGTCGTGCGTACCAGCGTCAGCAGGTTTTTGTACTCGCCCACCGTTTTGCCAATCACCAGCCTGGCGGCATCTTCCAGCGTTTGACGAATTTTCTCGCCGCCGGGAATTTCGCCCACGCCGGTATGGCCTGCGTTGTCTTTGATGATCACGATGTTACGGGTGAAAAAAGGCGCGTGCGCCCCGCTCAGGTTAAGCAACATGCTGTCGTAACCGGCGACCGGAATCACCTGCATGTCGGTGATTTTTGGCGTGCTTGTCTCGTTCATTTGCAGCTCCTTTTACTGATAATCGCGGCCAAACGCCGGGCGTTTACGATCGAATGTCCAGCCAGGAATGAGGTATTGCATCGCCTGCGCATCGTTGCGCGCGCCCGCAGGCAGCGTTTGATACAGCGCATGTGCTTCATAGACTTTGTCCCAGTCGAGCTCAATGCCGAGACCGGGCCGATCCGGCACGGCGATCTTGCCGTCGCGGATTTGCAGCGGTTCTTTGGTCAGCCGCTGATCGCCCTCCTGCCAGATCCAGTGGGTATCGATAGCGGTGGGTTTGCCGGGCGCTGCCGCACCGACGTGGGTAAACATCGCCAGCGAGATATCAAAGTGGTTATTGGAGTGACAGCCCCAGGTCAGGCCCCACTCATCGCAGAGTTGCGCCACGCGCACAGCGCCGCTTAACGTCCAGAAGTGCGGATCGGCCAGCGGGATATCGACCGCATTGAGCATCACCGCATGGTTCATCTCACGCCAGTTGGTGGCGATCATATTGGTGGCGACCGGCAGGCCGGTGGCACGGCGAAACTCCGCCATCACCTCGCGCCCGGAATAGCCCTGTTCGGCGCCGCAAGGGTCTTCTGCGTAGCTCAGCACATCCTGCATGTTTTTACAGAGCGCAATCGCTTCTTCCAGGCGCCAGGCACCGTTGGGATCGACGGTAATTCGCGCCTGTGGAAAACGTTTTTTAAGCGCCGACGCCGCCTCCAGTTCCTGCTCGCCCGGCAACACGCCGCCTTTCAGCTTGAAGTCTTTAAAGCCATATTTGTCCTGTGCCGCTTCGGCGAGGCGCACAATCGCCGCGCTATCCATCGCCTGCTGGTGACGCAGGTGATACCAGTCATGGCTGGCGCCTGCGCCATCGCGATAGGCCAGATCGGTTTTCTCACGATCGCCGATATAGAACAGATAGCCGAGCACGGTGACCTCGTCGCGCTGCTGGCCGGGTCCTAACAGTTCCACCACCGGTACGCCGAGATGCTGACCGAGCAGATCCAGCAGCGCCGCTTCCAGCGCCGCCACCGCATTCACCCGCAGTTCAAAGGTCCAGGCGCCCTTGCCGAAGGTATCGAAATCTGCCGACTGATTGCCTTTATGCACCTGCTGCACCAGACGGTTCATGCGGGCAATCTGCTGGCCTTCCACCTGCGGAATAGCCTGTTGCAGCGTCTGCAAAATGGTTTCCCCACCGGGCGCTTCACCTACGCCGGTGCGCCCGGCGCTGTCGGTAAGCACCACGATATTGCGGGTGAAGCAGGCGGCGTGCGCGCCGCCGATGTTGAGCAACATGCTGTCGTAGCCCGCCACCGGGATCACCTTCATGCTGGTGATCACCGGGCTGCTTTGCGTCGTCATAGTGGATCCTTGTGCATCGGTTTCAGTTCAAAGCGTTTGATGTCGCCGGTGATGAACAGGAAGCTGAACGCAGCGACAAAGGCGTGGATGCCGACATAGACCAGCGCGCCGTTATACGATCCGGTCGTCGCGATGATGTAGCCGATAGCGATAGGCGTTACGATGCCCGACGCGTTACCAAACATGTTGAACAGACCGCCGCTGAGACCGCTGATCTCTTTCGGTGCGGTATCGGCCATCACCGCCCAACCCAGCGCGCCAATGCCCTTGCCGAGGAAGGCCAGCGCCATAAAGAACACCACCACCCATTCGGTATCGACATAAATACAGACCACCATGGAGATCGACATCAGCATGCCTACCACAATCGGCGTCTTACGGGCGATGTTCAGCGAGCCGGTTTTGCGCATCAGCATGTCGGAAATTACCCCGCCCAATACGCCGCCGATAAAGCCGCATACCGCGGGAATCGAGGCGACAAAGCCCGCCTTCAGAATCGACATGCCGCGCTCGTTGACCAGATAGAGCGGGAACCAGGTGATGAAAAAGTAGGTTAGCGCGTTGACGCAGTACTGGCCGAGATAGATGCCCAGCATCATGCGTGAACTGATGAGCTGGCGAATCTGGAACATTTTTTCGTCCCAGCCGACTTTGCGCTCCTCTTTCTTCTTGTCCATGTTGATCAGCGCACCGCCCTGCTCAATATATTCAAGCTCCGCTTTGTTGACGCCCGGATGATCGTTGGGATCGTGGATCACCTTCAGCCAGACAAAACTGAGGATGATGCCCAGCCCGCCCATAAACCAAAAAACGTGTGCCCAGCCGACGGCAGAGGTCAGCCAACCCATAATCGGCGCAAAAATCACCGTGGCGAAATATTGCGCCGAGTTAAAGATGGCCACCGCCGTGCCGCGCTCCTGCGCCGGAAACCAGGCCGCGACAATGCGGCTGTTACCGGGGAATGAAGGAGCTTCCGCCAGACCCACCAGGAAGCGCAGGGTGAACAACGCAATCACAATGCCGAAGCCATCAAAGACGTCAACAAAACCCTGTAACAGCGTGAACAGCGACCAGATAAAGATGCTGCAGAAATAGACGCGCTTTGAGCCGAAGCGATCGAGTAACCAGCCACCCGGAATCTGCCCGATCACATAAGCCCATGAGAATGCAGAGAAGATATAACCCATGCCGATCGGATCGAGTCCGATATCCCTGGCCATTGATGTGCCAGCGATGGAGAGCGTGGCGCGGTCACCGTAGTTAAACGAGGTGACGATAAATAACATCACAACGATCCAATACCGCGCGTTGGTTCTTTTCTCCACCGCGCTTTTGGCGGGGCTGACTGTACTCATGATGCACTCCTGAAACTGTTTTCACTCTGCATGCATACACATCGCGTTGGGTATCAGAATGAGGTCGGGTTAAACACAGCGATTTTATTGTTGGCAAACAATCTCTTTGCGCAGTGTCAGGTCATATCCTGGTGCAACGTTGAAAAGTATATGAAGGGCGGCTGGCGCAGGCATTAGATGAACGCACGAGTATTTGCGCTAACAAACATCGTTTTTATGGCATTTGCACATTTTAGTGCGCGAGCGCTCACGAAAACCGTTTTTAGCGCCGATTTATTACGCCAAATCGCATGGTTTTATCGGGCTTTGTGAGAATCTTCACTTGTACCTGGTGAAGCGCCAGAAAATAGCCGCAATCAACCGCTGAATGGCCGACATTTGCACAGTGTGGTGCCCCCCGCGGCTGCCTATACTTTTTTCCGGCAAACAATTTCCGCAGTTGATGTGTATCGCATCACTTTTACCGTTTTCTCACTGTGGGCAGATGAGCAATGAATAAAATCACCGTAGAGACACCGCTTTATATCAAGGTGCATGAGTCGGACAATGTCGCCATTGTGGTGAATAATCATGGCCTTCCCGCCGGTACGATGTTTGCCGGTGGCCTCAGACTGATTGAGCAGGTGCCGCAGGGCCATAAAGTGGCGCTCAGCGCCATTGCCCGCGGCGAACCGATTCTGCGCTATGGCGAAATTATTGGTTATGCCGTGCAGGATATTGCCCAGGGCAGCTGGGTAGAGGAGTCGCTGGTGGCCCTGCCGGAAGCACCGCCGCTGGCCAGCCTGCCGCTGGCGAATCAGGTGCCGCCGCCGCTGCCACCGCTTGAGGGTTACACCTTTGAAGGCTATCGCAACGCCGATGGCAGCGTTGGCACGCGCAATCTGCTCGGCATTACCACCAGCGTGCATTGTGTGGCGGGCGTGGTCGATCATGTGGTCAGGATCATTGAGCGTGAACTGCTGCCGCGCTATCCCAACGTCGACGGCGTGGTTGCGTTGAATCACCTTTACGGCTGTGGCGTGGCGATCAATGCCCCGGCAGCGGTGGTGCCGATCCGCACCGTGCATAACCTGGCGCTCAACGCTAACTTCGGCGGCGAAATTATGGTGGTCAGCCTCGGCTGCGAGAAGCTGCAGCCAGAGCGTCTGCTGGCGCCGGGCGGCGGGCTGGAGGCGATTAACGTCGGCGATGATGACATTATTCGTTTACAGGATGAGCAGTTTGTCGGTTTTGAGGCGATGGTGACGTCAATTTTGCAGGTGGCCGAGCGCCATTTGCAGCGGCTTAACCAGCGCCAGCGTGAAACCTGCCCCGCCTCAGAGCTGATTGTCGGTATGCAGTGCGGCGGCAGCGATGCTTTTTCCGGCGTGACCGCCAACCCGGCGGTCGGCTTCGCTTCCGATCTGCTGGTGCGCTGCGGTGCCACGGTGATGTTTTCAGAGGTCACGGAAGTACGCGATGCGATTCATTTGCTGACGCCGCGCGTGATCGATGAAGCGGTAGGCAAGCGCCTGCTGGAAGAGATGGCGTGGTATGACGACTACCTCAATCAGGGTAAAACCGACCGCAGCGCCAATCCCTCACCAGGCAATAAAAAAGGTGGCCTGGCGAACGTGGTAGAAAAAGCACTGGGTTCGATTGCCAAATCAGGACGCAGCGCCATTGTTGAGGTGCTTTCTCCCGGCGAACGCCCTACCCGTCGTGGCCTGATTTATGCCGCTACGCCAGCCAGCGACTTTGTCTGCGGCACGCAGCAGTTGGCATCGGGCATTACGTTGCAGGTGTTTACCACCGGCCGTGGTACGCCCTATGGTCTGGCGGCCATTCCGGTGATCAAAATGGCAACGCGTAACGCGCTGGCGGAGCGGTGGCATGATTTGATGGATATCAACGCGGGTACCATCGCCACCGGGGAAGAGACGATTGAGCAGGTGGGCTGGCGGCTGTTTGAATTAATTCTGGATATTGCCAGCGGCCGCAAACAGACCTGGTCCGATCGCTGGGGAATTCATAATCAGCTGGCGGTATTTAACCCTGCGCCGGTGACCTGAAGGCCGCCAGCACAGGCTGGCGACGCTGAATTACAGCAGTTGCATCCACTGCTCAACCCATGGCATGGCCACGGACTCCGGCTCAGGATGCTCTTCAGCATCAATCAGCAGCACGTCGCCCAGCCGTTGCGCGCCCTGCTCCTGCAGCAGGGCGTCAAACTTCTTGCCGCCGCCGCAGAAATGCTCATAGCTACTGTCGCCCAGCGCGATAACGCCGTAACGCAGATCGGGCTGGTGGCCCAGCTTTTCACGCATCTCTTCGTACAATCTGCCGATGCTGTCAGGCAGATCGCCCTGGCCAGTGGTCGAGGTGATAATCAGCGCCACCTCACTGGCGTAGGGTTGCCAGTCAGCCAGCGTTGCGTCTTCATAAACATGCACATCGTGCCCGGCCGCCTGCAAAACAGGCTGCGCTTCTTCCGCCACTAACAGGGCATTGCCGTACATCGTGCCCACAAAAATTCCAATCTTGGCCATTGCTGCTCTCCTCAGGGTAATGCGATATCCTGGCCTGCCGACGGCGTAATTTCAACCCGAGGGAGATCGGGGAGAAGCTGCTGCCAGCCAAAATGCGTCATCATCGTTTGCCAGACACCATCAAGCCCGGCGGTAATGCACAGTGGCTCACCGGTTACCGGGTGCGTTAATGCAAGTTTACTGGCGTGCAGCATGAGCCGATTGCAGCCCCAGTGCTCGGCAGCGGCGCGATTCTGTTTGAGATCGCCGTGATTGGTATCGCCAATAATCGGATGGCGTAAGTGCACCAGATGGCGACGCAGCTGGTGTTTACGGCCGGTTTTTGGCTTCAACTCAACCAGGCTATAGCGCGCGCTGTCGTAGCGCCCAACCGCAATTGGCATTTCTACCCTGGCCAGCCCGCGATAATGAGTCACCGCAGGCTGCGGCAGACGATCGGCGGAGGCAAACTTATCTGCCACCTTGTCCAGCTCTTCCACCAGCGGATAATCCAGCAGCGCTTCATCCTGCAGCCAGCCGCGCGTCAGCGCATGGTAGGTTTTTTCGATTTGATGCTGCTCAAACTGCTGCGACAGCAGCCGACCCACTTCACTCGACAGGCCCATCAGCAAAACGCCGGAGGTCGGACGATCGAGACGATGCACGGTAAACACATGCTGACCAATCTGGTCACGCACCGTCTGCATCACTACCACTTTTTCTTTGCGATCCAGCCAGCTACGATGTACCAACCAGCCAGCGGGTTTGTTCACCGCGACCAGCCACTCATCCTGATAAAGAATCTCCAGCATTAAGCCTGACCGTCCGTAAAGACTGCATCCAGACGATTCAGCACCAGCAACAGTTCGGTGCGGCCACTGAGATCGGCCTCCAGCGCCATCTCATAATAAGGCACAATCGCAAAGCTGCCCGGCAACGGCCGTTGCGCATCCAGCAGCGCACGCATCCGCGGAATTAAGATCCATTGCAGCCACTCAAGTGCATGCATGGTATCGACGCAGAAAGGCTCCACGCTGGTAAAAGCGGCTGCGTCAGGCGCTGCGGTGCGCCACAGATCATATTTTTTTAGCACCTGCTCAATCTCATTCAGATAAGCGGCGACTTGCTGTTCAGGCGTCAAAAGCATCTCCGGGGGAACAGATTCGGGGGCGAAAAGGATAGCACTGGTCGGCCAAAATCAGCATAAAAAAAGGGAGCACTGTAAAAACAGTGCTCCCGGTTCGTTTGTAGACGTCCTGCTACGCTTATGCTCCCTGCTCGTCCATGAAAACTTTTCCTGCGTGACATCCTGCCACTCTCGTCATCATGACCTGTATTCCTTTAGCATCCTGGCCCACCGCACATTCCGTAGCGGCTCTCATTCTCCATCCTGGAGGTGTCCTTTATCCTCATCCTGAGGTGTCCTGCTTCAACCCTGAAGCCTTCCTTGAGGCGCGTATCCTTCTGCGATCCGCTTCTTCATCCTGAATCGACATCATCCTGATGCCGCTTAATCCCGGTGGTCTCCTGACCGACCTGCAACATTCTGACAGACTCTTATAACGACACAAGGTAACGAATAATTTAACGATAAGTGCTTACAGGTTAGCAAATCGTCACGCTTATATAATTTTTTGATTTATTTACATTTTTATAACGTCTGAAGAATTAAACCCGGCGTTATTTTGGCGATCTCTCACAAGCTATGTGCGAGATCTCTTACAAAGCATATAGCTAAAGGCTTACATCTGGCTGGAGGGCATTTAAAAAGGAGGGCACATCTTCAGACAATATCTCACGCTTATTGGTTCCCAACTGTTCAAGAATAACCTCACCGCGGAGATTACACAGCGAAACCACTTCCAGCTCTGAATCTGTGGTCGCGATAAACAGCGTGGGTGACTGCTTCAGCCGGCGCTTCATCACCAGGTGGCCGATCAGGTTTTCCTGTATGCGAATAAAATCGTCCTCGCTCCACACCTGCAACAGCGTAAGCGGGCGCGTACCAAGGCGTGCCGTCATATCACCAGCAAACTGCGTGGTATACCAGGCGGTAATTGCTGGCTGAAGTGCGAGATCGAGAGCATGAGAAACCGCATCAAGGTTCTGCGGCAGTGTAAACGGCTGGGGCTGCCATAAGACGCTCGTCTCACGCGTAGTTATAATACAGGATGAAGGCACGCTGTAAAGCGCTTCGCTCTCTGGCGCATGACCGTATTGCTGCTGCCACTGCTGGCAATAATTTGTTGTAAAATTTCGCAGCGCATTTGCCGTTTCAACCATCATTAATTTTCTCACTCCACAGGGGTACGTTACACTTAACCCCTTATTTCTGATTTTCGGTAACCGTTATGTCTTACGACAACCATCAGGCGCTAAACAGCCTGACGCTGGGCAAGCCCACAGCCTACCACGATATTTATGATGCCAGCCTGTTGCAGGCGGTGCCACGCAGTATGAATCGTGAACCGCTGGGTCTCTATCCCGAGAGCCTGCCCTTTCAGGGCGCCGATATCTGGACGCTGTATGAGCTCTCCTGGCTGAACAGTAAAGGCGTGCCACAGGTAGCGGTCGGCGAAGTGGTTCTGGATGCCAGCAGCCAAAACCTGATTGAATCCAAGAGCTTCAAACTCTACCTTAACAGCTTCAACCAAACCAAATTTGCCGACTGGGGCAGCGTCCGCACCACGCTGGAACGCGATCTCTCCGCCTGTGCGCAGGGCGACGTTAGCGTGGCACTGTTTCGTCTGCAGGAGGTCGAAGGTCAGCCGATTGGGCACATGGCGGGCGTCTGCATTGATGAGCAGGATATCACTATCGATGATTATCAGTTCAACGCTGACTATCTCGACAACGCCACGCGTAGCGAAGTAGTGGAAGAGAGCCTTGTCAGCCATCTGCTGAAATCAAACTGCCTGATTACCAATCAACCAGACTGGGGTTCGGTGATGATTCGTTATCGTGGGCCGCGCATCGATCGCGAAGCATTGCTGCGCTACCTGGTCTCTTTCCGTCATCACAATGAGTTTCATGAGCAGTGCGTTGAGCGCATCTTTAATGATGTACTGCGCTACTGCAAGCCAGAGCAGCTCACGGTTTATGCACGCTACACACGGCGTGGCGGCCTGGATATTAATCCCTGGCGCACCAACACGCCGTTTGTGCCCTGCCGTTCGCGTCTGGTCAGGCAGTAATTGCGAGAAGCCTCGCAGCGCAGTGCGATAGCGTTGTTAAAGCGCTGGCAGGACGGTTAACCTGTTTATCACAGCGGCCTTTTGCCGTCAGAACAAGGATTTCGCTGCCGCGCGTGAATCTCGTCCGGCAGCGACAACTATCACCGAAACGGGTGCAAAGGAGTTTATTTGATTACGCATATCAGCCCTCTTGGCTCAATGGATTTACTTTCGCAGCTTGAAGTCGACATGCTCAAGCGCACCGCCAGCAGCGATCTTTACCAGCTTTTTCGCAACTGTTCGTTGGCCGTCCTGAATTCAGGTAGCCAGACCGACAGCAGTCAGGAGTTGCTGTCGCGCTTCGAGGATTTTGATATCAACGTGCTGCGTCGTGAACGCGGCGTGAAGCTGGAGCTGATTAACCCGCCGGAAGAGGCGTTTGTCGATGGGCGTATTATTCGCTCGCTGCAGGCTAACCTGTTCGCCGTGCTGCGCGATATTCTGTTTGTAAACGGTCAGCTCAGCAGCAATTTGCTGGAAGAACAGCAAGATAACAACGCGTCGGCGTATATCACCAATCAGGTCTTTTCTATTCTGCGCAATGCGCGCGCGCTTCATGTCGGCGAATACCCCAATACCGTGGTGTGCTGGGGCGGCCACTCAATCAATGCGGTGGAATACCAGTATTGCCGCAACGTGGGTTCGCAACTCGGCCTGCGCGAATTAAACATCTGTACCGGCTGTGGGCCGGGCGTGATGGAAGCGCCGATGAAAGGCGCGGCGGTCGGCCATGCTCAGCAGCGCTATAAAGAGAGCCGTTTTATTGGTTTGACCGAGCCTTCAATTATCGCCGCTGAACCGCCTAATCCGCTGGTGAATGAGCTGATTATCATGCCGGACATTGAAAAACGTCTGGAAGCCTTTGTGCGCATTGCGCATGGCATCATTATTTTCCCTGGCGGCGTGGGCACGGCGGAAGAGCTGCTTTATCTGCTGGGCATCATGATGAACCCACACAATAAAGATCAGGTGCTGCCGCTGATTCTGACCGGACCCAAAGAGAGTGCGGATTACTTCCGTGGTCTGGATGATTTTATTGTCAGCACGCTGGGTGAACAGGCTAAACGTCACTACACCATCATCATTGATGACGCCGCTGAAGTGGCGCGCCGCATGAAGCAGGCAATGCCGCAGGTGAAAGAGTATCGCCGCGAAACCGGCGACGCTTACAGTTTTAACTGGTCGATTCGCATCGCTCCCGATCTCCAGCAGCCGTTCCTGCCAACGCACGAGAATATGGCGAACCTTAATCTTTATCCTGACCAGCCTGCGGAACAGCTTGCCGCCGCACTGCGTCGGGCGTTCTCCGGCATCGTGGCAGGTAACGTTAAAGAGATGGGCATTCGCGAAATTCGTGAGAAAGGTCGCTATAAGCTGCACGGCGACGCGGCGATCATGCATCGCATGGATGAGTTGCTGCAGGGCTTTGTCGCGCAGCACCGCATGAAACTGCCGGGCACGGCTTATATCCCGTGCTACGAAATCATCAAATAACCGCAGGCGGGCAGCAGGATGCCGCCCGAAACCGATCATGACTTTTCATCTGTTAATCGTCGATGCGCTGAACCTTATCCGTCGCGTCCACGCCGTGCAGGGTTCCCCCTGCGAAGAGACCTGTGTTGGCGCGCTGCGTCAGCTGCTCAACCATACTCAGCCGACTCATGCCGTGGCGGTTTTTGACGACGATCGCCGTTTACCCGGCTGGCGTCATCGCCTGCTGCCTGATTACAAAGCGGGCCGCCCGGCCATGCCGGACGATTTGCAGCGCGAAATGCCCGCGCTGCGTGCGGCTTTTGAAAAGGTGGGAGTTGCATGCTGGACGGCGAATGAAGATGAGGCTGACGATCTGGCGGCCACGCTGGCGGTGAAAATGGCGGCCCTGGGTCACCGCGCCACCATCGTCTCTACCGATAAAGGCTATTGCCAGCTGCTGGCACCGGCGATTCAGATCCGCGACTATTTTCAGAAGCGCTGGCTGGATATGGCATTTATTGAAAAAGAGTTTGGCGTGGCGCCGCATCAGCTGCCCGACTATTGGGGGCTATGCGGCATCAGCAGCAGCAAGATCCCGGGCGTTGCCGGTATCGGACCAAAAAGCGCGCAGCAGCTATTGCAGCAGTTTGGCTCGCTCGCCGCCATCTGGCAGCAGCTGGAGGCGGTACCCGATAAATGGCGCAATAAGCTGCAGGACCAGCAGGAGATGGCGCAGGTTTGCCGACAGGTGGCAACGTTGCGCGCTGATTTACAGCTGGCAGGCAATTTGAAATCCCTGCGTCTGGCACCCTGAATAGCAGGCTCGGCCTGCTGTTCAGCAACCTTTAGCGCTCGTCGCGACGGCCCGGCGTGGCGCTCCAGATGCGACGGATATGCACCGTCACTTCCTCACGATCGTGATAAAGCTGGCGGGCATGAATTTGTGCGTTGATGCCTTTTTCCTGCAAACGCTCCTGAATCAGCTGCAGGTTCTGCGACACCTCTTCATAGCGCTTTTTCATCGGTAATTTAAGGTTGAAGATCGCCTCACGACACCAGCCATTAACCAGCCAGTCAGCCATCAGGTTCGCCACGCGCACCGGTTTTTCAACCATGTCGCAAACCAGCCAGTAAATGTTGCTGCGCGTTGGGCGATAACGAAAACCATCTTCTTTGTGATGGGTCACCTGGCCGGTGTCCATCAGGCTCTGCGCCATCGGTCCATTATCCACCGAGTGCACCATCATGCTGCGTTTCACCAGCTGATAGGTCCAGCCGCCGGGGCAGGCACCGAGATCCACAGCATACATGCCGCTCGCCAGACGCTCATCCCACTCGTCGGCGGGAATGAAAATATGAAATGCCTCTTCCAGCTTTAACGTTGAACGGCTCGGCGCATCGGACGGAAACTTCAGGCGTGGAATGCCCATAAAGAACGGCGAATTGTTTTCCGGCAGCGAATAGCCGACGTAACAGGTGCCCGGTGCGATAAAGAACACATGCACCACCGGCCGTTTCGCGCTCTCATAGTTGAGCAGGATTTTGTTGGCACGCAGGCTCGCGCGCAGCGGCACGGTAAATTTGCGGCAGAACTTCAGCAGCTCTTTGGCTTCGTTGGTATCGGGCACCTCGACGCGCAGGTCGCCGCCCTTCTCCACCGCTCCGGTCAGCATGCCGGTCACCGGCGTGATGCGATCCTCGCTGGGCAGATCGCGCAGCAGTTCGCCGACCACCACCATCTGACGGGCAAAAATCAACGACTGAAACGGCAGCTCACGCAGCAGCTTCTCCGCTTCACCCTGCTGATAGCATTCAAACAGCACATAACCGGACTGCTCTTTCACGCGAGCAAAGCCGAAGACGTTCCGCTCCGCGGCTTTGGCCGTAATCTCAGCCGCGCACTCTTTCTCAAAGCCGGAACGGCAATACAACAACACTTTATTCATGGCGATCTGCCTTTGTTTTCAGACGCAGCGCGCCAATCAACATCAAAAACCAACCGATAAGCAGGCAAAAGCCGCCAACCGGGGTGATAAATACCAGCATATGCAGGTGAGAGAGCGCCAGACAATAAAGGCTACCGCTGAACAGCACGGTGCCCAATGCCAGCAGCGCGCTGCTCCAGTAAAACCAGATATTTGCCCGACGTAACATCGCGGCAGCGAGGCCCATCATCGCCAGCGTATGGTACGCCTGATACTCAAGACCGGTGTGGATCCACGCCATTTCGGTTGGACCCAGCGATTTGCTCAATACGTGTGCGCCAAAGGCGCCAAACGCCACCAGCAGAAAGCCACTGATGGCGGCAAAGATGAATGTGGCACGACTGGACATCAGACTATCCTCAACACAGCACGCCATCCCGTGGCGCACCGAAATAATTAGTGTTCGTAGCGAAAGCGGAACTTTTCCTGTTCGCTGGCGGCCTTGGCCAGAATCCACTGCCGAAAGGCGGCTATTTTACCCAGTTCTGCCTGGCTGTCATGACAAACCAGATAAAAAGCATTTTTGCTCACCAGCACATCATTAAACGGACAGACCAGTCGGCCCGCTTCCAGCTCGGTTTGCGCCATGACGTTATTGGCCAGCGCAATGCCCTGACCATGAATCGCCGCCTGTAGCACCATGGCGCTGTGGCTGAAGATCGGTCCCTGCTGCACATTGATGTGCTGTAAACCCAACTGGCGCGTATAGGCCTGCCAGTCACGGCGCGAAGCATCATGCAGCAGCGTAACCTGGGCAAGATCGGCAGGCGTTTTCAGTGCGCGATCGCCAATCAGCAGCTGTGGCGAACAGACCGGCAGCAGATATTCGGCATAGAGTTTTTCCACGCGCAGGCCCGGCCAGTTGCCGCGACCATAAAAAATCGCCACGTCGACATCGTCCGCCAGCTTCTCCTCTTCGCGGTCAACCGCCTGGATGCGCACGTCGATGCCCGGATAAGCTGAGTTAAAGCTGGTCAGCCTCGGCACCAGCCACTGAATGGCAAAACTGGGGGGCAAACTGACGGTCAATGCGCCTTTTGCGCTGCGCGCCTGGAGCTTGCGGGTCGCATCATTCAGCGCGGAGAAGATCTCTTTGATATCGAGATAGTAGCTTTGGCCCTCTTCGGTCAGCAGCAGCGAGCGATTGCGCCGCCGAAACAGCTTCAGGCCAAGGAAATCCTCCAGCGATTTAATCTGATGGCTTACCGCAGCCTGAGTAACAAACAGCTCTTCAGCCGCTTTAGTAAAGCTGAGATGTCGGGCTGCGGCGTCAAAAACGCGCAGTGCATTGAGTGGTGGAAGACGCTTAGACATAGTTCCCGCGCAGACGATAGAGGCAAAACCAGATGAACTGGCAAGGTTGCGTTACGTATTAGATTTTTTTATCCGAGGCATTATAAATTGTCCGTTGAGGAAGCTCCAGCAAATACCTATAGTTGCGCCACTTCCGGAGCCGGAACGAAAAGTTTTTGCAGATTTGTGCGAGAGATCGCGGAAAGAAGAGAGACTTTTGGCTTGTGGTTGTGATGTTGTGTTTGCATTTTTGATCTGACATTTTCAGATCTGATTTTTCTTCCTGTAGATTTATCCTGTCTGTCCATAGTGATTTAATACAGCACCGCAAATTGCGGTGCTTTTTTTTTGCTGCGATTACTGTCCGGTTTCAACCATCTCTTTTACGTCTGAACGGTTGATCTGCTGCTTGTTGCCATTGGCATCTTTATAGCTGATCATACCGGTATCGCTATCCACGACTGGCTTGCCATCGGCAACAATGGTGCGTCCGTCATTGGTATGCATCACATAGTTGCTTGAACAGGCAGCCAGGGTAAAAGTCATGGCACACGCGGCTAACACTGCGGCGAATTTTTTCATTTTCTATTTCCTTGTAGATAGATTGCGATAAACCACCCGCTAAATGTGCACGCGAAAAGGAAAAATCCCTTTACAGACAACAGCATTTTGCGGCGGGAAAAAGTTTACACCTTGCATCTAACAGCATAACCCGCTTTTTCAGCTTTGCCAGTTGCTGCGCCATACGTACTGAGTTCCTTACCGACGAGCAGGATATGACACCCTTCAATCCAGTAACATTTCGCAGCCAGTTTCCCGCCCTGCACGATGCTGGCGTTTACCTTGATAGCGCCGCCACCGCCCTGAAACCGCAGGTTGTCATTGATGCGACACAGCAATTTTACAGTCTCAGCGCTGGCACGGTGCATCGTAGCCAGTTCGCGGAGGCGCAAAAACTGACCGCACGTTATGAACAAGCACGTGGCCAGGTCGCCGACCTGATTCATGCTGCCAGCCCGCTGGAGATCGTCTGGACACGCGGCACCACCGATGCGATCAATCTGGTGGCAAACAGCTGGCTGCGCCCTCGATTGCAGCCGGGCGATGAGATTTTGGTTTCCCGCGCAGAGCATCATGCCAATCTGGTGCCGTGGCTGATGCTGGCAGCGCAAACCGGCGCTCGCGTAGTGGAATGGCCGCTGAACGCGCAGCTGCTGCCCGACATGACTCTGCTACCGACGCTGCTAACCGCTAAAACGCGGCTGCTGGCGGTCAGCCAGATGTCTAACGTCACCGGCGGCGGCCCCGATCTCGCGCAGGTGATTGCGCTGGCGCGCAGCGTGGGTGCCAAAGTGATGGTGGATGGCGCGCAGGGCATCGTGCATAACGCGCCCGACGTTCAGCAGCTGGATATCGATTTCTACGCGTTTTCCGGCCACAAGCTTTACGGGCCGATGGGCATCGGCGCACTGTACGGCAAGGCAGCGCTGCTGGAGGAGATGCAACCTTCGCAGGGTGGCGGCAAAATGTTAACCAACGTCAGCTTTACCGGCTTCACGCCGCAGCCGGTGCCGTGGCGCTTTGAAGCGGGCACGCCCAACGTCGCTGGCGTGATTGGCCTGAGCGCAGCGCTGGAATGGCTGCAGACCATCGACCTGGCCGGTGCCGAACGCTGGAGTCAGCAGCTGGCCAGTCAGACAGCTGAACAGCTGGCGCAGATTGCCGGTTATCGCAGCTTTCGCTGTGGCAATTCCAGCCTGCTCTCTTTCACCATTGATAGCGTACACCACAGCGATATCGTCACGCTGCTGGCGGAAAGCGGTATCGCACTGCGCGCCGGTCAGCACTGTGCGCAGCCATTGATGGCGGCGTTAGGCGTGAGCGGCACGCTGCGGGCATCTTTTGCCCCCTATAATAATCAGCAGGACGCAGAGGCGCTGGTTAGCGCGCTGCATCACGCACTGGACATACTGGCAGACTAGAGATGACAACCCTGATTGCACCGCACCCCTTCGGCACCCTGCTCACCCGTGATGCACTGGAGGCGAAATTTGACGCCTGTCGGCTGTGGGAAGAGAAATATCGTCAGCTGATTCAGCTGGGCAAGCAGCTGCCTGCGTTGGCAGAGACGTTAAAAACAGCAGAGATTGAGCTTAGCGGCTGTGAAAATCGCGTCTGGCTGGGCCATCAGCGGCTGACAGACGGCACGCTGCATTTTTACGGTGAGAGTGAAGGACGTATCGTGCGCGGGCTGCTGGCGGTGTTGCTCACCGCGGTTGAGGGTCAAACGCCGGATACGCTGCTGGCGCAGGATCCGCTGCTGATCTTTGATCGCCTTGGGCTGCGTGAGCAGCTCAGCGCCTCACGCAGCAGCGGCCTGCAGGCGCTGGCCGCTGCGGTGATCGCGGCCGCACAAGCGCATTAAGCCTGCGCTGCGCGCTGGCGCGCCAGCAATTTTTTCAGCGCATGCGACACGGCGACAAAGCCAAAGGTCGCCGTCACCATTGTGGCGGCACCGAATCCTGAAGCGCAATCCATGCGTTTTGGCCCCTCTGCGGTGCTGCGTGAAGCGCACACTGAACCATCCGGCTGCGGATACATCAACGCCTCGGTAGAAAACACGCAGTCGATACCCAGTCGGCCTTTGCTGTTCTTCTTGATGCCAAAATCCTGCTTCAGACGCTCACGCAGCTTTGCCGCCAGCGGATCCTGAATGGTTTTTGCCAGATCGCTGACCTGAATTTGCGTGGGATCGATCTGTCCGCCCGCGCCGCCGGTGGTCACCAGCGGAATTTTATTGCGGCGACACCAGGCCAGCAGCGCGGCTTTTGGCCGCACGCTATCGATGGCGTCAATCACGTAGTCAAACGCCGGTGCCATCAGCTCAGCGGTATTGTCTGGCGTAATAAAATCATCAACGCAAATCACGCGGCATTCCGGGTTAATTTCGCGGATGCGTTCCGCCATCACCTCGGTTTTCGCCTTACCGACGTTATCGCGCAGCGCGTGAATTTGTCGGTTGGTGTTGGTGACACAGACGTCATCCATGTCGATCAGCGTCAGCGTGCCAATGCCGGTCCGCGCCAGCGCTTCCGCCGCCCACGAACCCACGCCGCCAATGCCCACCACACAGATGTGCGCATCAGCAAATCGTTGTAGCGCATCCTGACCATACAGGCGCGCCGTACCGCCAAAGCGTTGCCGCCAGGCTTCAGAAATCAGAGTCATAATTACCTTCAGAGGCTGCGGGCAGAAAGCCCGCAGCAGAGAACATTACAGAGCGTTGCCAGAGAGCAGCATACCATTACTTTTTTGCTGGTTGCTGAACAGTAATTGCCCTGCGCCAGGCGCAGAGCGCAGCACCCAAACGCGGCCATAATGGTTATAGAAGCCAGCCATGTGGCCGGCATCGGTGCCAATACCCTGATAGATATCGAAATGCTGTCCTTTAATCGCGCCGCCGACGTCCAGCGCCACCATCAACCGCATCTCATAGCGACCGTTAAACTTCCCTTTCTGATCCAGCAACGGCACTTCTGCCAGCAGCACGGTGCCTGGCGGCAGCAGCGCGCGATCGGCAGCCACGGACGCTTTGGCAACCAATGGCACGGCGCTGGCACCGCGAACCGGCGCAAAGTTTTCCGGCTTGAAGAAAACAAACGACGGGTTAGTTTCCAGCAGCTCGCGCACATCCGCTGCGCTATGCTCTTCCGCCCATTTGCGAATCGCCTGCATCGACATATCTTCGCGCTTCACTTCGCCGCGATCGATCAGCTCTTTACCGATGCTGTGATAACCCCAGCCATTTTTCCCGGCGTAGCCAAAGAAAGTCAGCGGGCGACCATCACCATAATCGACGTAGCCACTGCCCTGCACATCCATCATGAAGTTGTCGATCAGTGAGTTGCTGTAGCCCGCAATATAACGTTCATCGATGGCGCCGCTGTAAATCTGCGCACGGCTGGGCAGTTTTCTTCCTTTACTGCGCGGCGGCATGCGGTAGATCGGATACTGGAATTCACCCTGACGGGTATAGCGCGCCTGCACTACCGGCGTGTAATAGCCGGTGAACTGCACGTTACCGTAATTGTCGACGCCTTCCATCTGGAACGCATCCAGCCCGAACTGGCGAAGCTGACGCGTATCGGCGCCCGCCATCAGCCAGCTTTCCACTGCGCTGTAGGTGCTGCTCTGTCGGGAATAGAGCGATGAGGAGGCGAATTTGATCTGCCCCACCTGATCGCCAAAATCTTTGCCGTTCACCGGTCGTCCCTTGGCGTTAGGCTGATTCACCAGCGCCAGCGGTTGATGCAGTTTTCCGTCTTTATATTGCTGACCGCGATCGGTCGGTTTTGACGAACATCCCGCCAGTAGCGCCAACAGCGCGCCAGTAAATGCAAGCTTTGCCCAACGTCCTTTCATTGCGTTCTCTTTATTGCTGATGGTGGCTGATAAATGCAGGCTGAAGATAGCAAAGAGCCGCGAGGATTTAAACGCATCGCCGGGCCGCAACGAGAAATTGCGCAGAAAAAAATCGTATTGTCGATAAAGCCAACACTCTGTTCCCGTTTGTTAATTTATGCAAAAAAAGGGTTGCGTCATAACGCCGAAAGAGTATAGTGCGCTTCCACGGACGCGGGATGGAGCAGCCTGGTAGCTCGTCGGGCTCATAACCCGAAGGTCGTCGGTTCAAATCCGGCTCCCGCAACCAACTCACGAAAGTGAGCGCAGTAAAGAAACAAGCTGTTGTGATGGAAGCAACAGACACGGACGCGGGATGGAGCAGCCTGGTAGCTCGTCGGGCTCATAACCCGAAGGTCGTCGGTTCAAATCCGGCTCCCGCAACCATTTAAACACCCAATCGGGTGTTTTTTTGTATCTGAAATTCGTCATACCACCTGCCGTTCAGGGCTTCCCTGCCCATCTCACTACTTATGCGCCGCGCCCGATGCCACCCAGGCTTTGATGCCAGCCAGAATCGCCTCTGCCACCTGCTGCTGATAACGCGTGGTGCGCAACTTCCGCTCTTCGGCAACGTTACTGATAAATGCGGTTTCCACCAGAATCGACGGAATGTCCGGCGCTTTCAGCACGGCAAAGCCCGCCTGATCAACAGTGCGCTTGTGCAGATGATTAATTTTTCCCATTCTGGCCAACACCTCTTTACCCAGCTTCAGGCTGTCGGTGATAGTTTGCCGCTGCACCATATCCAGCATGGTGTGATCGAGATAGCGATCGCCGCTCATGCTGACGCCGCCAATCAAATCCGCCTCGTTCTGTGACTGCGCCAGAAAACGCGCTGCGGCTGAGGTCGCACCGCGGGTCGACAGGGCAAACACCGACGAACCGCGCGCCGCCCGGCTGGTAAACGCATCCGCATGGATCGACACAAAGAGATCGGCCCGCTGTTTGCGTGCCTTTGCCACCCGGACTTTTAGCGGAATGAAGACATCTTCGTTGCGCGTCATGTAAGCGCGCATCTTCGGCTCTTTGTCGATCAGCGCCTTGAGCCGCCGTCCGATTTTCAACACGATATCTTTTTCGCGCGTTTTGTATTTGCCGTGTGCGCCCGGATCTTCGCCGCCGTGACCCGGATCGATCATGATCACAATCGGCCTGTCGCGCCCCGCTTTGCCTGGCAGCGGCGCACTGACCGGCTGGGTTTTCTCCAGATCGCCCTGGTTATAATCTTTCAGCAACGCGAGCAAGGGGTCGTCATGCGCCACTTCAGTTTGCGCATAGAGATCGACCACCAGTCGATGGCGAATACCGGCCACTGGCGCCAGGGTGAAGATCTTCGGCGCTACGCTGCGCTTCACCTGAAACACAATGCGCACCGTATTGTGATTAAATTGCCCGACTCGCGCCTCTTCAATAAAGGGATCGTCGCTGCGCACCAGTTTGCTCACGCCTTTCAGCACGTGGTTCAGCTGCGCATGCTCAATGTCGATCACCAGCCGATCGGGATTACTCAGGAAAAATTGCTTATATTTCAGCGGAACCGTCGATTCCAGCGTAACGCGCGTATAAGTTGAGGAAGGCCAGATGCGAATAGCCACCACATGGCTGCTGGCCGCCAGACCATCACGACTGATGGTTAACATCCATGCGGCACCAATGCCTTGCAGTAATCGTCGTCGGGATAAAACAGGGGTTGATTCGGACATGCCACTCCATGCTGCTGTGTACGTCTAAAAAATAGCCAACAGAAAAAAAATCAAAGCGGAACTTTAACGAATCTCAATTTTCAAGTCATCCCAAAATTGCCAGAAAATGCAGGTCGTTAGCGCGGCGGAGCGGAGTTAACCGTTGCGCCGCCAGCAGAATTGGCACTTGCAAAAACCCTCATAAAAGAATAAAAATACAAAAAATACGAATAAAAATGCAATGAGGTTGGCCGTGAAGGAACGTAGTACTGAACTGGTTCAGGGTTTTCGCCATACCGTTCCCTATATCAATGCCCATCGGGGCAAAACCTTTGTCATCATGCTGGGTGGCGAGGCGATCGAGCACGAAAACTTCTCCGGAATCGTCAATGATATTGGCCTGCTGCATAGCCTGGGTATCCGGCTGGTGGTGGTTTATGGTGCACGTCCGCAAATTGATGCTAATCTCGCGGCACATCAGCTTGAGCCGCAATATCACAAACATACGCGCGTTACCGATGCGCAATCGCTTGAGCTGGTCAAGCAGGCCGCCGGGCGTTTGCAGCTCGATATTACCGCCCGCCTTTCAATGAGCCTGAACAATACGCCGCTGCAGGGCGCGCATATTAATGTGGTCAGCGGCAACTTTATTATTGCTCAGCCGCTGGGCGTGGATGACGGCGTGGATTACTGTCACAGTGGCCGTATCCGTCGCATCGATGAAGAGGCGATTCATCGCCAGCTGGACAGCGGCGCTATCGTATTGATGGGACCGGTTGCGGTATCGGTGACCGGCGAAAGTTTTAATCTGACCTCAGAAGAAGTGGCGACACAGCTGGCGATCAAACTTAAGGCAGAGAAGATGATCGGCTTCTGCGCCGAACAGGGCGTCACCAATGATGATGGTGAAATTATCTCTGAGCTCTTTCCTGCCGATGCGCAGCAGCGTATTGACGTGCTGGAAACGCGCCACGACTATCTCTCGGCCACGGTGCGCTTTCTGCGCGGGGCGGTGCGTGCGTGCCGCAGCGGCGTGCGGCGCAGTCATCTCATCAGCTATCAGGAAGATGGCGCGCTGCTGCAGGAGCTGTTTTCACGCGACGGTATCGGCACGCAGATTGTGATGGAATCGGCAGAGCAGGTGCGCCGGGCCACCATCAACGATATTGGCGGTATTCTTGAGCTGATTCGTCCACTGGAGCAGCAGGGTATTCTGGTGCGCCGCTCGCGTGAACAGCTGGAGATGGAGATTGATAAATTCACCATTATTGAGCGTGATAATTTAACCATCGCCTGCGCTGCGCTCTATCCTTTCCCGGAGGAGCAGATTGGTGAAATGGCCTGCGTGGCGGTGCATCCCGATTACCGCAGCTCATCGCGTGGCGAAATGTTGCTGCAACGTGTGGAGATGCAGGCGCGCCAGATGGGCTTGAAAAAACTGTTTGTGCTGACCACGCGCAGTATTCACTGGTTTCAGGAGCGCGGCTTTACGCCGGTCGATATTGAACTACTGCCAGAAAGCAAAAAAGAGATGTACAACTATCAGCGCCGATCCAAGGTGTTGATGGCCGACCTGCGCCAGTCGAGCGCCAGATGATAAAAAAAGGCACCCTGTGAGGTGCCTTTTTTATTAGTCTGCCAGCCGCTCCACCAGCCCACTGCGCCGCTGCGTACGCAGCTGAACCGCCCGGCTGAACACCGTTTTATCGCTGTATAATGTCAGCTGTTTACGCGCGCGAGTGATCGCGGTATAGACCAGTTCCCGCGTCAGCACCGGCAGAAACTGGTTTGGCAGCACCAGTGCCGTGTGATCAAATTCCGATCCCTGCGATTTATGCACGGTCATCGCCCATGCCGTTTCATGCGGTGGCAAACGGCTTGGCTGCACGGCTTTGATCGAGCCATCCGGCAGCGGAAAGAAGACCTTCAGCGCGCCTTCACTGTCATACATGGCTACGCCGATATCGCCGTTGAACAGGCCAAGCGCCCGATCGTTGCGGGCGATCATGACCGGACGCCCCGCATACCATTTGCCGGCGCTGAGCGGCTTATCCAGTAGCCGTTTACGCATCAGCGTTTGTACGATGCGCTCATTGAGCCCGGCGACCCCAAACGGCCCTTCACGCAGCGCGCACAGCAGCTGATAGCGACCAAATGCCTCCAGCACCGCTGCAGGCTCTGCCTTCTGCCGCAATAGCTGCACATAATCGTGATAGCCGGTAACCACCTCATCCAGCATCTGCTGATAGCTGTCGGCATCAGCCAGATCAACACGCTGAAGATCGGTAAATCCGCGCTGAAATACCTGCTCTGCTTCAACGGTATCGCCTGCATTGACCGCGCTGGCCAGCTGACCGATGCCTGACTTCGCGTCAAAACGATAGCTTTTTCGCAGCAGACAAATGCTGTCGCGCACCGCTGACACGCTATTGTCGTCAATGCCTTCAACCTTGCAGCCGGTCAGGGCACTAAGCAGCCGCGCACGTTCCACGCTGTAACCCGCTTCGGCGCAGCGGCAGATATCACCCAGCACTGCGCCCGCTTCTACGGATGCCAGCTGATCGCGATCGCCAAGAAAAATCACCCGCGCATGAGTAGGCAGCGCGGCGATCAGGTTAGCCATCATCGGCAAATCCACCATTGAGGCTTCATCGACCACCAGCACATCAAGGTGCAACGGGTTGCCGGCATGATAGCGCAGGCGCTGGCTGTCTGGCTGTGCGCCCAACAGGCGATGCAGCGTGGTCGCTTCGGCGGGAAAGCGCTGCCGCTCTTCTTCGCTGACCGGCAAGCCCTGTAGTGCCTTACCCAGCGATTCCGTCAGCCGCGCCGCCGCTTTGCCGGTCGGTGCGGCAAGCTGAATGCGTAACTTGCCGCCTTCCAGACGGATCATCGCCGCCAGCAGCCTGGCAACGGTGGTGGTCTTACCGGTGCCAGGCCCGCCGGAAATTACCGCGGTTTTTCGGGTCAGCGCCACCGCAGCGGCAATTTTCTGCCAGTCCTGCTCCGCTTCGCCAAACAGCGCATCCAGCACCTGGCGCATGCGTGTGGGATCGGCTTCCTCTGTAGCGGGCGGTGTGGCGATAAATGACGCCACATGACCTTCACTGCGCCACATACGATTCAGGTAAAGACGCTCGCCGCTGAGCACCAGCGGTGCCGGTGATGAGCCATCGCTGACCGCTGGATGTTGCGCCAGCAGATCGCGCCACGCCGTCGGCGCGCCCGCTTTTTGCCACA
The DNA here is from genome assembly GCF_001517405.1 of Duffyella gerundensis. Taxonomy (NCBI): domain Bacteria; kingdom Pseudomonadati; phylum Pseudomonadota; class Gammaproteobacteria; order Enterobacterales; family Erwiniaceae; genus Duffyella; species Duffyella gerundensis. The sequence continues at coordinate 3,045,235 of NZ_LN907827.1, forward strand.
GGGCACGCGCCAGTTCAGGATGTCGTCCGGCAAACAGGTTATCGACCGTGAGATGCGCCAGCGGCAGACACACATGGCCAGCGCCCGCTTCGGCACTGAGCCAGGCAGCGGCCAGCATCAAAGCAGGCTGCTGTTCGTTAGCCACCATACGGGCGAACTGTACATCAAGCGGCCGCAACAGGCGTTTGGTCAGCGCTTCAATCAACAGGTTATTCATGCTAACTCCACGTCGGTACCGGCAAAAAGCCGATCCAGCGATGTAATCAAATGCGCGTCAGGGCGGGTATAAAAGATGCCGTTATCCGATGCGCTACCATCAATGCCGCGCAAAAAGAGATAGAAGACCCCGCCAAAATGACGTTGATAGTCATAATCGGGCAAACGGTGCCGCAGATATCGATGCAGCGCAAGGCTGTAGAGCTGATACTGCAAATCGTAGCGATGAGAAATCATCGCCTGTGCCATCGCGGTTTGCGTATAGGCTTCGCTCTGCTCACCCAGCCAATTTGATTTGTAATCGAGCAGGTAATATTTCCCCTGCCAGCAAAACACCAGGTCAATAAAGCCTTTCAACATGCCCTGCACCTGACGGAAATCGAGTGGGGGTGCGGCCGCCGACAGCGGATCGTAGTGACGAATCACGCGATCGAGACGATCCGCGGTAAGCATCGCCGAGATAGGCAGATAGAATTCCAGTTCCACCTGACGCTGCTTAGCCGACAGCTGGCGTAACTCAATACCCTCTTCGCCTAACGGTGCTGCCAGCACGCGCTCGGTCCAGCTTTGTAACACCGGCAGCCAGCTCAACGGATAACCCTGCTCTTCCAGCTGCTGGCCCAGCCAGCTTTCGGCAACCGGCTGGGTAAAGTCTATCTGCTCAAACAGGCCATGCAGAAAGGTGCCCGGCGAGGCACCGCGCGGAAAGTGATGCGGTGTCAGCGCCGGTTCGATCACCGCCGATGCATCGCCCACCGCGTCGATATCGAAACGCGGCATCAGATCCAGCGCCACGGTGGGCCCATGCTGCTGCAACGCCGAATAACTGGTTACGCGCCAGTTATCATTTAGCGTGCGGCTCAAACGCAGGCTGCCCAGCGCGCTGCTGGCCGGACGCTCAGGCCGCCATATTTGATCTTCCGGTGCCGGTTCGCTGACCAGCGCCACGTTGTCATTACACATCTGCGTTAAATAATGCATTAACTGACCAGCATCGGCGGCCTCGCCCTGCTGCACCAGATAACCCAGCGCGCTTTTGTGCAGATCGCTGGCACCCTCTTTTTTACGATTGCCTTTTACCAGCGGCGCGATACCGACGCTGCAGTGCCAGACCGCACGCGTCAGCGCCACATAAAGCAGGCGCAAATCTTCCGCCAGACGCTCCTGCTCGGCCAGTTGCTGGCTCTCTTCGCCACCGCGCAGATCAAGCAGCGGCTGAAAAGTTTGCCGATCGTGATAGACCGCGGCGCTGCTTGCTTCACGAAAATTTGCGATAAACGGCAGCCAGACCAACGGATATTCCAGCCCTTTGGATTTATGTACCGTGACGATCTGCACCAGATGACGATCGCTCTCCAGACGCAGCTGCTGATTGCTGGCCTGGCTGTTGGGCTGCTCAATCTGCTGCGCAAGAAAACGCAACACAGCGTGCGGGCTGTCGAGCTGCGCTGAGGCTTCCTGCAGCAGTTCGCCGAGGTGCATCAGATCGGTCAGACGCCGCTCGCCGCTTTCCGACGCCAGCAAATTTTCTGCCAGCTGACGTTTCACCATCATATCGCGCAGCATAGGCAGCAGGCCGCGCTGCTGCCAGAGGCGCTGCCAGTTGGCAAACTCGTCCACCAGCGCATCCCATGCCTGCTCATCGCGGCTCAGCCGATCGATGGCGGCGGCATCCAGCCCTAAGATACTGGTTGCCAACGCGCTGCGTAAGGTTCGCTCATGCTCTGGCATCAGCACCGCCTGCAGCAGCCAGAGCAGTTCGCGCGCCTCCGGAGTGGTGTAGACGCTGTCGCGATTGGAAAGGTAAACCGAGGGAATATTGTAATGATTGAGCGCTTCACGCATGACCGTGGCTTCGCTGCGGCTGCGTACCAGAATAGCGATATCGGATGCCTGCACCGGACGCAGGTCGCCTTGCTTGCCGATCATCGCACTCCGCTGCTGTCCGCCCTGCAACCAGCTGCAAATCTCGCTGGCGCACTGCAGCGCCATATATTGCTGATAGTCGCTGACGCCGACGCCTTCGCCTGGCTGCAGCAGAAACCGTAAGGCGGGCTGTGCCTGACCGTTGATCTCGAAGCGCAGCCCGGCGTTTCTGGCCGCGGCGTTAACCGGCAGAAAGGGAATCTGCTCGAATAAAAACGGGTTTTCCAGCCGCGAAAACAGCTGATTCACGCTGGCAATCATCGCAGGAGAAGAGCGCCAGTTAGTATCCATGGTGTAGTGTGCGCTCACTTCAGAGCGTGCATGCATATAGGTGAAGATATCGGCACCGCGAAACGCGTAAATCGCCTGTTTGGGATCGCCGATCAACAGCAGCGCATGCTCAGGTTGCTGCGCGTAGATTTTACGGAATATACGGTACTGTTGCGGATCGGTATCCTGGAATTCATCGATCAGCGCAACCGGAAAACGGCTGCGAATGGTCTGCGCCAGTAACGCGTTATCTTCATGCTGCAGCGCCTCATCAAGCCGACTGAGCAGATCGTCAAAGCCCAGCAGCGCGCGCAGCTTTTTCTCTTTGCGCGTCATGATGCGAATTTCCTGCAGCGCGCGGGCGATGATCAGATCGCGCAGCGACAGCGGCTCAGCCAGAAAGTCTTCAATGGCGCTAAACAGCGCATGTATCGGCGGCGCGCCCTTTTTGGTTTTCTCATGCAGCGTGCTTTGCTGAAATCGCTCCAGCTCTTTGGGCACACTATACGTTTTGGTTTCCTGTTGCGCCCACTCGCCGATTTTTTCCAGCCAAACCGGCAGGTTTTTACTGCTGTAGCTGCGTTTATCAACGCCGGATTCGTGAATCAATCCATGCAGTGAATCGGCCGCTTCTCGCCACTGCGCTTTGATAGCGACGATACGGGCAATCAGCTTTTCATGTCGCACGGCGAGGGTTTCATCCTCCGCAGGCGGATGCTTGAGCGACGGCGACTCGCCCTGCAGCCAGGGCATCAGGGTAGTCAGCAGCTGCACCGGGCCGGTCCACTCTTCGGCGATCACCTGCGCAATGTCCATCGACAGCGGATAGCAGTGGCGACGCCAGAAATCTGCCGCGGCCTGGCGCAGCAGATGCTGCTCGTCTTCAATCAGCTGCTGGTCAAACAGCATGCCGGATTCAAAGGCGTTCAGGTTGAGCATGCGCTGACAGAAACCGTGGATGGTGAAAATGGCGGCCTCATCCATTTGCCGTTCTGCCGCCAGCAGCAAATTAGCCGCGTCGCTGAGATCTGCGATTTCTGCCATCAGCGCGGCTAATTGAAGATTGCTGCTGCTGCCGCGAACGCAGGCAATGCGCAGCTCGTGAATATTGGCGCGAATACGGCCGCGCAGCTCAGCGGTGGCCGCCTCGGTAAAGGTCACCACCAGGATCTCCTCAACCGATAACGGTCGGAAGTAGCCGTGTTCGCCACCATGCCCTAACAGCAGCCGCAAATAGAGCAGCCCGATGGTAAAGGTTTTGCCAGTTCCCGCGGATGCCTCAATTAATCGTTCATCACGCAGCGGCAAGGTCAGCGGATTAAGCGGCCAGGCAACCTGTTCGCTCATTGCAGCGCACTCTTAACCGGCATCGACTGCTGCAAGTCAGACAGCGCCGCCCAGGTGTGATAATCAGGCAAGATGGCGTAATCTGCCGCGCCCTGATGGCTGCCTGAAACCTGCGACATCATGGTCAGGCCATTTTGGGCGATAACCGCCTGATGGAAGAAATCCGCCAGTGAAGCGGGCGTAACCTGTTTGATCTGTTCTACTGCTTTTTCACGCGTATCGAACTGATAATTTTCCCGGTCAAAATCTTTGCTGTAACGTCCAGCCTCTTCGTCCAGCGTCTGCGGGCGTTGCTGCAGATCGTTGATCATCGCCAGCTGATACTGTGCAAAATCTTTCTGCTGCATGTCACGCAGACGCTTTTCCGCCTGCGGATAAAAAGCCTGATAGCGCTGTAACAAATAAGCGGGCTGCTTAACGTTGCTTTGTAACAGGAAGCCAATACCCCACTGACGGCCTATCGGCATCTGAAACGCGAACACCGCATAACCCAGCTGTTCTTCAGTGCGCAGCTGATTGTAAAACCACGGCTGGATAATCTGGCTGATCATCGAACTGTGCGCGATGCCCTGATACTCGTTGTAACCCAGTGGCGCATAGAGCGCGGCCAGCGCCGAATCAGTGCTGCTGCCTGGCTGCTGCAGGTTGGCTTTAATCGGTTTATCGAAGGCGATGTGCTCACTGTGCCACCAGCCGTCGCCCTGGCAGCCCAACTGTTTTTTCAGTTCGGTGGCAAGAGCGGTCACGCTGTCGGCACGCATATTACCGATGACCATCATTTCAGGCGTCGCCTGCTGGATCAGCTGCTGGCGATAGTGCTGCAGGTCGTCCAGCGTCAGCGTTTTTATCACTTCGCGACGTTCGCTACGCTGGGTATAAGGCAGGCGCGACAACATTTGTGCCGGTTGAATCGCCTGCTCAAAGGCTTTGCCGCGATCGGCGGCATCAAGCTGCTGCAGGTAAAACGACTTCGCTTGGGCAAACTGCGCCTCATCGGGCTGATAGCTGATATAGCCATGCAACATCTGTTGCATCAGCGCTGGCAGATGCTGTGTAAAGCCGCTGGCGTTAAACATGATGCCGTCATCTTCGCTGCTGGAAAAGCTGATCCCCGCGACGTTAGCCTGCGAGTTAAGCTCATCCAGCGCCAGGCCAGCCAGGTAATCGTTTAGGCCAAACAGTACCTGGCTGCGCGCATCGCGCATCGCCGCTTTATTACGTAATGCCAGGGTGATATTGGCTTTTGGCTCACTGGCAAAATAGCGGCTCGGCATATAGAACACGCGCAGGCCCGGCTGGTTTACCAGCTCCTGCGGATGAATATAGGCTTTCTCAAGCGGCGGAATCAGGCTGAAATCATCGGGAATATAGGGGTTTAGCGTGGGCATGGCCAGATGCATGTCATCAGACATCTTTTGCCACTGCGCAAATTTTTCGCTGCTAATCTTATCAACCTGATAAGGCGCATCGACAAAATAGGCGACTTTATTGTGCGGCTCTTTCTCGCCGATATACCAGATACGCGCATGCTGCGGCGTCATCATGGCGAGCCGGGCATTGATCGCCTCGGCATCATACCGATCGGCCAGATAAGGCGCATCGAGCGTGTGCGCTACCGGCACGCGCAGCATCAGGTCAACCAGCCATTCGATATAGCCCATATCGCGGGTTATCGACGGATAACGGAAATCGATATTCAGCACCTTGGCTACCTCATCGAAGTAGCGTTTATCCACGCCCTGCTGACGCAGCAGGTTGATATAGCTGAACACCGCGGCAACGACTTTATCGCGCTCCAGCATGCCTTTGTCGGTAAGGTTAACGGAAATAGCAAACAGACCGCCATTGCGATCGATAACCGGATCGGCTCCGGCATTAATTGCGTCCGCGAGTCCCTGCTTTTGCAGCCAGTCTGACAGCGTATCGCGACTGCGATTACCCAGTAAGTAAGCGATCAGCGTGTCGCTTTTGGTGCGAAATTTATCGCTGTTATTATCGATACGAAACTCAATTTTCAGCTGCTTGCGCGGCTGCGCAGGCACGTAATGAATGATGATTCCCTGCTGTGCATCGGTTGCCGCGGGTACGCTGATCGCCGGCACGCTGGCCTGACGATTGGGCACGCGACCAAAGGTATCGGCAGCGATGTGAGCCATTTCCGGCAGCGGGCGATTACTGTAAATCACCGCTTTCATCAGGTTGGCGGAATAGTGCTGCTGATAAAACTGCTTCAGGGTGTCCAGCAATTTGCTGTCCGGCTTGTCGCGCAGCGTATCCAGATTGCCGCCGGAAAAGCGCGAGCCCGGATGGGCCGGATTCAGGGTTTCGGCGCCCACTTGCTGCATGCGCAGGCCATCGCGGGCACGCGCCATAGTCAGCTCGGCGTTAACCGCATTGCGTTCACGCTCAACGTTAATGGGATCGAGTCGCGGCGCAGCAATGGCATCCGCTAAACGATCCACCGCCGGTGCCAGCGCATCGTTTTCTACTTCAAGATAAAAAGCGGTGCGATAAGAGGCGGTGCTCGCATTGTGGCTGCCGCCATGCATTTTCAGGAATTCCGCGAGGTTATCAGGCTGGGGATAGCGCGCAGACCCCATCAGCACCATGTGCTCCAGGAAGTGCGCCAAACCGAGTTGCGAGTCAGGATCGTCCAGCGAACCAATCGGCAGGGTCAGTGCCGCCAGTGATTTGGGTGCCTGTACATCGGAAACCAGCATGACCGTCATACCGTTATCCAGGCGAATCGCCTGATATTGACGGGTATCTTTATCGCTTTTATTGATGGTTTCATTGATGGGTTGCCAGCCATCGGCAGCGCGCGCGCTGATTGCAACCAGGGAACAACATAACAGACTGATAATCCAGACAGCGTTCTTGCGCATTACAACCTCTTCTTAACCCTGGCATTACCCGGCGCTGTGCCACCGGGCAATAAAGTACAACAAACCGACAAAACGTTATAAAGTCACATTACAACAACCTGCTGGCGATGTCCGCTATTGTGTAAGAAATACTGTTTATTCGTCCAGCCGCGCCTGACGTAACGGCAGTAGCCAGCGTGTTGCCTGGCGGGTGATTTCCACAATGTGCTCTTCATCCAGTTGACGAATCAGCCGTTGCAGATAGGGATCGCTGCCCTCACCTTCTACCTGATAATTTCCGCTCCACGCCAGCAGCAGTTTGCCTCGCGCTTTCGCCAGGGTTGCATCGTCGCTCAGCAACTGACCCGATTTTTCATCAAAGCACGCTTCAAGCCAGGCGCCGCCGCTGGCGGGTAGCAGCAGTAAAGGCTGGCTCATGCCCTGCTTAAAACCGATAACGTACGCTTCAAGCTGCTGTTTCGCCACTTCCGCCGGAAGCGCTGCAAACTGCCAGGCGCTCTGTTTGCGGCCAAACATTCGGCTGTTCCCCGTGCCGCCAAGCGCGCAATAGATCAGGTGTTCCAGCCAAAGAATCAGACCATCTTTTAGCGTCAGTACGCCGGGACGCCAGCGTAACAGGCCATCGTCCTGCACCTGCGCCAGCCAGCCGGTTAGCTCAACGCCATCCACCGGCAAGGCAATTTCCCAACTGCTGCTGCTGCGACGATGGGACTTAACCTGCTCTGCCAGCTCCAGCATCTCCTCCTGCTGCCCGCGCCAGAACAGCTCACCAAAGGCGCCATAGGGCAAGGCGCCAGCAGCACGGTAATGCGCAAACAGCTGCTCACTGTCCTGATCCTCAATCAGCGCATTGAGCAGCTGCGCGTTGATCTGATAGCGATCCAGCGTTTCGATCACAAAGGGTTCGGCGTCCGGTAGCTCGCTGGACTCCAGCGCAAAGCTCACGCCCAGCCGTTGAGTAAAGAAAGCACGCACCGGATGACGCCAGAAGCTCAGCAGCTGCTCTGCGGTTATCTGGGTTAATTCTGGCGCTGGCAATGGCTGAATAAAGTCAGGATGTGGCTTACCGGCAGCACTGGCCGCGGGCAGCCACTCAGCGGCAAAGCTGCGAAACTCTTTTTCCACCGCAAAGTTGTCGGCGTCAAAAGGTGTGCGGCTGTGCAGATGATGCAAATGTCGACTGACCTTGCGGGCGCTGCTGTCAACGTCCAGCGCTTCATCACCCTGCAAACAGAAGCTCTGGGTAATGTAATCGGTCAACTCGGTGACCAGCACCGACGGAAAACGCTCGCTGTTATCCTGAATCGATCGGCCAATGTAGCTGATATAGAGCTGTTGCTGCGCAGAGAGCAAGGCTTCAAGAAAAAGGTAGCGGTCATCATCGCGGCGGCTGCGATCGCCTTTTTGCGGCTGCTGGCTCATCAGGTCAAAACCCAGCGGCGGTAACGTGCGTGGATAAACGCCATCGTTCATCCCTAACAGGCAGACCACCTTAAAAGGAATAGAACGCATCGGCATCAGCGTACAGAAGTTCACTGGCCCGGCGAGGAAACGCTGGCTGATGCGCTGCTGATCGAGTCGCGAAGTCAGTTCATCACGCAGCAGCGTTATCGGCACCGGCGCGCTGTAGCTCACCTCAATGCCAAAATTGATGCACTGCTTCCACTGCTCTTCGATAAGCGCCAGCGCAACCTCGGTGTCCGCATCGGCGGCAAAAAAATCGTCGAGTATTTCCCGACAGAGCGGCAGCCATTCGGTCAGAATGCGCGGCGCACGGAGCCGTTGACGCCACTGGTTGAGCTGCATCAGTAAATCGGCAAGGTTGCCCGCCAACTCGGCTATCAGTCCGCTGGACTCGTCATAAGGCAGAATACCCTGCCAGTCGCCATGATGGCTCTCCATCGCGTACCCCAGCAGCATGCGCGTGATGCCGAACCGCCAGGTGTGCTGCCCGGTAGCGGGCAGTTCAAGCTCACGTACGTTCTCGTCATCCAGCCCCCATCGCACGCCCGATTCTGCCACCCAGCGCCGCAAACGGCGTAAGCCATCCTCATCAATAGAAAAACGCGCCGCCAGCGACGGCACTTCCAGCAGGGCCAGCACCTCTTCAGAGGCAAAGCGGCTGTCGGGCAGCGCCAGTAGCGTCAGGAATGCCTGAATCGCCGGGTGCGCCTGACTGGCGCGCCGATCTGAGAGCGCAAACGGCAGGTAACGCTCGGGTGGCGCGCTGCCGAAAACGGCCTGGATAAAGGGTGAATAGGCGTCAATGTCCGCCACCATTACGATGATGTCGTGCGGCGTCAAAGCCGGATCGGCTTCCATCATCGACAGCAGGCGATCCTGCAAAACTTCAACTTCACGCTGCGGGCTGTGGCAGACATGAATCACGACGGAGCGATCGTCAGCACGCAGCAGGCGCTTGTTGTGGCTGCTGTCCAGCTCCTGTGCGGTCAGGCCGATGCGCGCATGATCTTCCAACTCCAGCAGGTCGTGCTGCATGGCGTGCAGCAGATTATCCTCGCCGACATCGACAAAGGCATCCACCTCATTGGCTTCCATTTGCGCCAGCAGAAACAGATTGTCGCGGCCCAGCTTGCCCCATGAGGCAAGCAGCGGATTAGTGAGCTGCTGCTCACCCAGCTCATTGAACAGTACGCTGGCATCGGCCGGTTCACGAAACAGGCCGCGTTCGCTTTGAGTCTGATAAACGCGCCGCTGGCGGCTTTGTAGCCGTGCCAGAAACGCATAATCCTGGATATCGCCCCAGTAATGACGGCAGGGATTGGTGAACAGCAGATGGATATCGATGTGTTTGCCCAGCGCCTTTAATGCCTGCAGATAAACCGGCGGCAGGGCTGAAATTCCGCAGATAAACACACGTTCCGGCAGGTTTGCAGGTCGCTCATTGCTGTTTTCCAGCGTGCGGATAAAGCGTGAATAGAGGTTGGCACGATGCCACTCGGGTTGCCCGAGCGCCGCGGTATAGCGCACCAGCTCTGCCCATAATGGCGCCTGCCAGCGCTGCACGTCGCCCAGCCCGTCTACTAACTCGCCTTTTTCCCAACGGTTAAGCCATTCCGCCCGATAAACCAGATACTGGTCAAAAAGATCGGCTACCCGTGAAGCAAGCTGGAATAATTTTCGCTGGTCGCCATCGTCATGTAAATAACTGCGTAACGAAACAAACTCTTCGTGATGCAGCATTTCCGGCAGGATGGACATCAGCTTCCAGCCCATGCTCGCTTTATTGAAGGCGCTGACCTCGGGGATGCCCGGCAGCACACGGACAAACATCTCCCAGATAAATGAGGCGGGCAGCGGAAAGTGCAGGTTAGCAGCAATGCCAAAACGCTCGGCAAGCTGCATCTGTAGCCACTGCGCCATGCCCGGGCTCTGCACCAGCACCACTTCCTGCTGAAAAGGGTCGCTTAACGGTTTATTTTCAATGAGATAGCCAGCCAGCGCTTGTAGCATATCAAGCTGATTGGAATGGTAAACCGTAAACATGGAGACTCCTGTTTTGTGCTGCCGGATGTAGCAAATGCGCCGTCACTTTAGCGCGATAATGACTGGATGGAAATGCAGTATCGGCATTAACCCCTGGGTTATTTCCGGGTTTACTTATCACATCGTAACTGGCGGATAGTGGCCTGCCGCTGAAGCGGGCTGCGCACATCGGCAATCAGCCAGCGACAGCCATCCGGTCCCGCCAGCTGACGAAACTGGCTGCTCCAGCCGGGCTTTTCATAGCCCTCAAGGCGCAGTACAGCCAGCCGCCAGGCTTCCCGCTGTTGCCACTGCGCCATAAATCCCTGCGCCAGACGCTGCTGATAGTGCAGCAATCCCAGCGATGCCACCGCAAACAGCAGCATGGCCACCAGTGTCTCGATCAGGCTAAAGCCCGCCTGCTCACTGCGCATCGTCACAGGCCTGTGCTGGCGACAACGGACAGTAATCGATCCATCCGCCGGGTAGCGCGTCCAGGCGGTTGCCATTTGTTCTGACCCAGTGCCACAGCCGCAAAGCAGGGACATCATCGCCTGGCAACAGCGCCTGCTGTGCAGCGGGCTCGCCGAACAGCAGTGCCTGCGCATCCTCCTGATGCAGCAGACAGGCACGCCACTGATATTCAACCTGTGTGCGGCATGACCATCCTTGCAGCTGAGGCCAGGCCTGCTGTAACCCCCAATTCAGTGCTGACTGCGCCTGATGAAAGTCACGCACGTGCTGCTGCTCGTCCGCCACCAGCGACAGCGAGAGATCAAGCTGCCGCTGCATGGCATGAAGCATCAGGGTTGCCAGCATCACCAGCATGATGGTCATGCCCAACACCGCACCGCCCTGCTGCGACCGCATCACAAATTGCCTCCATAACTCCACTGCTCGGTCTGCTCGCGCAACTGAGGAAACTGGCGCACATGGCCACTGAGCACGATGCGAATCGTCTGCTGCTGCTGAAGCAGCTGCAACTCATCAAGCACCACAATGCGCGGATCGGAAATACGTTCCCAGCCGGTGCCTTCACAACCGCTGGCACCGCGCAACACCTCAAGGCTTTGGTTACGTAATCGATATCCCCAGCGTTCACTTTCTGCATGCTCGCTGCCCTCCCATTTACCGTTACTGTTTTCATCCCACCGCACCAGCAAGCAGCGCGGTTGAATCTGTAGTGCTTCGCCGCTGCAAACGCCATGACAATATCCAGCGCGACGCACGGCTTTTTCCATCAGTAGCACCAGCTGTAACAGCTCTTCCTGCAGCTGCACGCGAAGCTGTAGCTGCAATGCGTCGCGCTGTAGCAGCGGCAACATTTTTCCCACCGCCATCATCAGCACACTGCTTATCGCCACCGCCAGCAGCATTTCAATGAGGCTAAATCCCTGCTGTTTCACTGGCAGTTTTCCTCCTGCGGCTTGCACTGGCGGATTCGACCAAAGGCCGAAATGATGATGCGTCTGGTGCCTGCCTTACCGCTTAATTCAAGATGGCCCGCTTTTGCCGTATTGCGCACGCCGTAAAAACCCGGCTCGCCGACGATTTTGCTGATGACGACATCTGCATAGGGCAACACCAGCTGCATTCGCTGTGACGCTACGCAACTCTCTGGCTTTTTTCCGCTCCCCAGGCAACCCGGATTACCGTCAATCAGCCACACGCTCTGGCCGCTGTTGTGCCAGTTAGCCCAGGATCGAAGACGCAGCAGAAATTGCTGCACCTGCCGCGAGCTCTCCTCCAGCCGCTGTATCTGCTGCCAGTGCTGCCAGCCGCTGAATGCGCCGCCGGTAAGCACCGCGGCGATAGCCAACACCACCATTAACTCGATCAATGTAAATCCCAGCTGCGATGTTCTGTTCATAGCCAGCGACATTACGCCGATAAAACGCGATGGAAATAGGTCAGATCACAAAGCATAAGGTCGCTTCCAGCACATTCGCGTCAGCAGCACCGGCTTACCTTTTTCTGCGAGGCATGCCGCAAAAACCACTGAATCGGCACGCACAAAAGCCGCCCGCTAATGGACTGAGCAGGTAAACAAAAGCAGCAGGCTCACAAAGACAGAAAGTCAGGATTCAGGATTCAGGATTCAGGATTCAGGATTCAGGATTTCAGGATTTCAGGAAAAGCAGAGCATCAAGCCCGCAAGCCCGCAAGCCATTAAATAAGGCTCGCTGCGGCAGATATCCGACCTTTCAGAGCGTTATTGCGGGTATCGGAGAGAGCCGTAGAGGATCGCCCGGCAGAAGGCGAGAAAAGAGTAAGAAGCTCGGCACAGCGCCCCTGCTGTTTTGAGCAGCGCCTGCGCGGCTAGGGCATTGCAAGCCTTTGAATGAGATGGGAAAGCTGATCATGAATATTCGCGAAGGAGTAGGATTTACAGAAACGGTATGAGGGGGAGTGCCTGTCGGAGAGCTCAGGCAGAGGCGATGGTCGCTCTGGGCTGAACTCTCCGACAGCAATGTAACAGTTTAAAGCATCTGACTTTGGGTGCGATCCTGACGGCCTGTGAATTCATCGCCGTCACTCTTGCATCCGGTTCTTAAATCGCGACTGGCGCTTTGATCGCCGGATGATATTCGTAGCCTTCAATCACAAAATCTTCAAAGCGATAATCAAACAGTGAATCAGGCTTACGGGTAATAACCAGCTTCGGCAACGGATGCGGTTCACGGCTCAGCTGCAGTCGCGCCTGTTCCAGATGGTTGCTGTATAGATGCGTATCGCCACCGGTCCAGACAAAATCCCCCACTTCGAGATCGCACTGCTGCGCCACCATATGCACCAGCAGCGCATAACTGGCGATATTGAACGGCAAACCGAGGAAGACGTCGCATGAGCGCTGATAGAGCTGGCAGGAGAGCTTGCCATCCGCAACGTAAAACTGGAAGAAAGCGTGGCACGGCGCCAGCGCCATCTGATCCAGCTCGCCGACGTTCCATGAAGAGACGATGATGCGGCGAGAATCGGGATCCGCTTTCAGCTGCTGCATGACCTTGCTGATTTGGTCAATTTCAGTGCCGCTGGCGGTGCCCCAGCTGCGCCACTGTTTGCCATACACCGGACCTAAATCGCCGTTCTCATCTGCCCACTCATCCCAGATCGACACCTTATTCTCTTTCAGGTAGGCAATGTTGGTATCACCCTGCAGGAACCACAGCAGTTCATGCACGATAGAGCGTAAATGGCAGCGCTTGGTGGTCACCAGCGGAAAGCCTTCCTGCAAATTGAAACGCATCTGATGACCAAAAATAGAGAGCGTGCCGGTGCCGGTACGATCGTCTTTTGGCGTGCCTTCGGTCAGCACTTTGTTCATTAATTCCAGATACTGTTTCATTTTTCCTCACGTAAATGTTGCTGCGGACGGCGGCGATACGCCCAAACCATCATGATAATACCGGCGAGGATCATCGGGATAGAGAGAATCTGCCCCATACTGATCACGCCGTCAAACAGGCCAAGCTGCGCGTCAGGCTGGCGGAAGAATTCCACAATGATGCGGAAGGCGCCATAGCCAATCAGGAACAGGCCAGAGACGCTGCCCATCGGGCGCGGCTTGCGAATAAACAGGTTGAGAATGACGAATAGCACGATGCCTTCCAGCAGCAGCTCATAGACCTGCGACGGATGGCGCGGCAGAACGCCGTAGGTTGCCAGCAGCGACTGCCATTCCGGGTGGGTTGCCGCCAGCGCAACGTCTTCGCTGCGTGAGCTGGGAAACAGCATCGCCCATGGCAGATCGGGTGCCACACGGCCCCACAGTTCGCCGTTGATAAAATTACCCAACCGACCGGCACCCAAGCCAAAAGGAATCAGTGGTGCAATAAAATCAGCGACCTGGAAGAAGTTACGTTTGGTGCGACGGGCGAACCAGAGCATCACAACAATGACGCCAATCAGGCCACCGTGGAACGACATGCCGCCATCCCAGACTTTAAACAGATAAAGCGGATTTTCCAGAAACAACGGCATGTTATAAAACAGCACATAACCAATACGGCCGCCGAGAAATACGCCCAGGAAGCCAGCATAGAGCAGGTTTTCCACTTCATCTTTTGTCCAGCCGCTGCCGGGCTTGTTGGCGCGACGCACGGCCAGCCACATGGCAAAAAGGAACCCCACCAGATACATCAAGCCGTACCAGTGCAACGATATCGGACCGATGGAGAAGATCACCGGATCGAACTGCGGAAACGCAAGGTAGCCGTTACTCATTTTTCACCATTATTTTTCTGCCCTGAAAAGGGGCGATTAAAGGATTAAGCTAAGCGGAATATAAGGCTGCGCACTATAGCACAGCCTTTTTTATGGCGACGCGCGCAAATGTAAACGTCGGTCAACGGCCACCGCGAATCAGGCCGCCTAGTCCACGTCGTTCCATAAACATGGCAACCTGCTGACGCACTTCACTGGCGGTTTGCGCACGCAGCGCTTTACCGGCCATCTGTTGCGCCTCTTCCAAATCGGTATGGCGCAGCAGATATTTCACACGCGGGACGTTCTTGCCGTTCATGCTGAGATGAAAATAGCCGAGGCCGACCAGCAGCATCACGCACATCGGATCGCCCGCCATTTCACCGCATAAGCAGAGCTCCAGACCCGCCTGCGCGGCGTCCTGAGCAATGCGGTGCAGCGCCTGCAGCATCGCCGGATGCAGCGAATCATACAGGCTGGCAACGCGCGTATTGTTGCGATCCACTGCGAGCAGATACTGCGTTAAGTCGTTGGTGCCGACCGAGATAAAATCGACGCGGCTGGCGAGATGGCTAATCATATAGAGCATGGAAGGCACTTCAATCATCACGCCGATGCGCGGCCGCGGAATGCGGTAGCCGATCATCTCTTCCACTTCACGACCGGCGCGATCGATCAGTTTTTTCGCCTCATCAATCTCATCAATGCTGGAGATCATCGGCAGTAAAATGCTCAGGTTGCCGGTTGCCGCATTGGCACGCAGCATAGCGCGGACCTGCACGAGGAAAATTTCCGGCTGATCCAGCGTTAAGCGAATGCCACGCCAGCCAAGACATGGGTTCTCTTCGCTGATCGGCATGTAAGGCAGCTGTTTATCGGCGCCGATATCGAGCGTACGCAGGGTCACCGGCTTATGGTGAAACAGCTGCAGCATGCCCTGATACTGCGCCACCTGCTCCTCTTCCGTCGGGAAGCCGCTTTGCAGCATAAAAGGAATTTCGGTGCGATAAAGGCCGATGCCATCGACCCAGCTGTCGAGTGCGCGTTCATGCTCGGCGCTGAGACCGGCATTCAGCATCACCTGTACCCGCTGGCCGCTTTTCAGCTCGCCAGGCTGCTCGACCACGCCTTCAGCTACTTTGCTGAGCGCGTTCTCTTCAACAATCAGCCGCTGATATTCCTGCAGCAGTACCGGCTCCGGGTCAATCAGCACTTCACCGCGATAGCCATCTACCACCAGCAACCGCTTGTTCAGCAGCTCAGGCTGAATGTCTGCGCCCATCACCGTTGGAATGCCCATGGCACGTACCAGAATCGCGGCGTGCGAGTTGGAGGCGCCATCGCGCACGACTACGCCCGCCAGCCGCTCCTGCGGCAGTTCAGCCAGCGTGGTGGCGGTCAGTTCATCCGCAACGAGAACAAAACGTTCCGGCCAGGCGTTGGTGCCCTGCAGCGTATCATCGAGGTGAAACAGCAGGCGCTGGCCGAGCACGCGCAGATCGCCGGCGCGCTCGCGCAGATAGTTATCCTGCAGCCGGGCAAACTGCGCCGCGTACTGCTCGATCACGGTTTTAACCGCCCATTCCGCCACGGACCCCTGCTCAATCTCGGCAAAGAGATCTTTTTTCAGGCGCGCATCGCTGAGCAGGTGCGAATAGAGATCGAAAATTGCCGCACTCTCTTTCTGCACGCTGGCGGTGAAGCGTTTACTGAAGCGGCGGAATTCGGTCGCCGCCTCGCCCATTGCCAGCGTCAGGCGTTCGCGTTCGCTTTGAATATCGAGCGTGGAAGCCTGTGTGACCTGATCGAGGGAGGGCTGCGTGGTATCAACCCAGCCGGGTGCCACCGCCACGCCGGTCGCGGCGGCGATAGCGCGAATACGCGTCTGTCGAAACTGGCCAAATAGCTGGCCAAGCTGAGCCTGCGACAGCAGCGTGCCCAGCTGCGTAGCCAGCGTAACCAGAAACGACTCTTCGCTTTCATCAAACTGACGGTGTTCACGCTGCTGAACCACCAGCACGCCAGAGAGCTGGCGACGGGTGATTATCGGCACGCCGAGAAAAGAGCGATAGCGCTCTTCTTTTACTGAGGGAATGTATTTAAAACTGGGATGGCTCTGCGCATCGGCAAGGTTGATCGGCTCAGCCAGACGGCCAACCAGACCCACAATGCCTTCATCAAACGCGAGCGTGATGGTACGGCCACGGGGCTTTTTCAAACCGCGCGTGGCCATCAGGTAATAACAGCGGCGATCGTGATCGGCGAGGTAAACCGAGCACACCTCGGTGTTCATCGCAAAGCAGATCTCATTTACGAGAATTTCGAGCGCTTCACTCAGACGTGGCGCACCGGCAACCTTCTCTACAATTTCGCGCAACTGAGTGAGCATAATCTGGGTCGACTAACCTCTTTTACGCCGCCAGGCAGGCGCATTACGCTGAACTGTATTCTCCTGCATCGGCATAACCACGGTAGAGAACTCTTTCATCACGCGGCGATATACGTCGCGCTTAAACGAGACAACCTGCCGTACCGGATACCAAAAGCTGACCCACCGCCAGCCGTCGAATTCTGGCGTACTGCTGGTTTGCATATTGATATCCGCTTCATTACACATCAACTGCAGAAGAAACCATTTTTGTTTCTGGCCGATACAGACCGGCTTTGTATCCCAACGCACCAAACGCTTCGGCAACTTGTAGCGTAACCAGTTACGGGTTGAGGCAAGAATACGCACATCTTTGCGATGCAAACCCACTTCTTCAAAAAGTTCGCGGTACATCGCCTGTTCCGCCGTCTCACCAGGATTAATACCGCCCTGAGGAAACTGCCACGAGTGCTGACCAAAACGTCTGGCCCATAAAACTTGTCCCTGCCTGTTACAGATTACGATACCTACATTCGGGCGGTAGCCATCATCATCGATCACTGGACTACCTCAAACTAAAATTCAGATAGCCTGATTGTTTCATACTCCTTACAGACGGTAAACCACTGGTTAAGCGCACCGACAGCGGATAACACAGGGATAACTCACAGAAAAAGTCATACTTATAAACAGAGGCAGCTAAATCTGTGCGATCTTATGCACGTTTTCTGTGGATAGCTTTGTGCAGAACAGGGTAAAGAATGGGATCAACCTGTTCGCCGTCGCAAGCTAACCCCAAAGAGGCAACGATAAAACTCTTTATTATTCAGTAAAATGAGGTTTTATCCACGCAGTTACCCCCGTCTTGTGGATCGCTTTTTGGCGAGACAGATCGGTTAGTGGTGAAAGATCGACCAGTGGCGATGTTATCCACAGCAATTGCCAAAAAGATCGGCACTCAGGAGCAAAAACTGTGCAAAAAGGTGTTCGTCAAGCCTGTAAATCGAACCAGTAGCGGCAACATTGGCCGGTTATCCCATTTTTCTGTGGATAAACCGGTGTAAGATCCTGTTCATTGTTGATGACAAGCTGGTAAAAGTGTCACGCCATATAAAACAGTTGCATGAATGATCGATGAAAAACACATGATTTATCATGCTATTATTTTTCCTTAAACCGCACTGGCGCCCTGTATAAAACGCGCCATGATAAACTGATTGATTTTTGAACAGCACCAGGCTTGCTTATGACTCCCCTTTTACTGCCCGCAGGACCACCTGAAAGTGAAGCCGAACTGCTGACGCGTGCACGGCTGTTGGCTGGTTTGACTCTGAGCGAGGTGGCCGAACAGGTCGGCATAGTGCAACCGCGCGATCTGAAAAGAGATAAAGGCTGGGTTGGTATGCTGCTGGAAACCGCGCTGGGCGCCAGTGCCGGCAGCAAACCGGAGCAAGATTTTGCCCATCTCGGCGTTGAGTTGAAAACCATTCCGATCGACAGCCAGGGAAAGCCGCTGGAGACCACCTTTGTCTGCGTCGCGCCGCTGACCGGCAACAGCGGGCTGACATGGCAGCGCAGCCACCTACGGCATAAACTGTCGCGCGTGCTGTGGATTCCGGTTGAGGGCGAACGCACTCTTCCACTGGCGACGCGGCGCATCGGTTCTCCTTTGCTGTGGAGCCCGAACGCCGAAGAAGAAGCTGAGCTGCGCCGTGACTGGGAAGAGCTGATGGACATGATCGTATTGGGCGAGGTAGAGCAAATCACCGCGCGCCATGGTGAAGTCTTACAAATCAGGCCAAAAGCGGCCAACAGCCGTGCCCTTACTGCCGGCACAGGTAAAGATGGCCAGCCAATCATGACGTTACCGCGCGGATTTTATCTTAAGAAGCGTTTTACCGCTGCGCTGCTGGCGCGCCACTTTCTGCTTTAAAGTTGGTTAACCTGCTGATTTTCCTCTCTCCTGACGCCAAACTGTGCTGTGCTGGCAGCGTTGACATTGTCAAGAACAACCCATGCTTAGCGCCTATTTTAAGAATGGTGCGATTAAACTGCGCGCGCAAATGGATTATTACTACACTGTTGAGAGTATCAGTGAGGGAGAATCAGGAATGAGGTGGATGTCTGGCGTCGTATTAGCGACGGTAACGTGTTTGTTAGGTGGTTGTAGTAGCGATTATGTGATGGCAACCAGGGATGGGAAAATGATCATGACCGACGGCAAGCCGGAAATTGATAAAGAGACCGGGCTGGTGAAATATACCGATCAGTCAGGTCATGAAATGCAGATCAATAGTGATGAAGTCTCAACCATTATTGAACGCTAAGTTCCTCATTCATCGCCTGTTATACCTTTCAGCTATAGCAGGCGCATTTCCCGATAAATCCCCCCTTCCCCCACTGCGATGACGCGGTTATAGTCAAAAAAGCCCCGATCAGCACTGCGTTATCTATTACATAAAGAAAAAGGAAGCCGGCAATGCAATATCACCGTATCCCCCACAGCTCGCTGGAGATCAGCCAGCTGGGATTAGGCACCATGACGTTTGGTGAGCAGAACAGCGAAGCCGACGCCCACGCACAACTCGATTTAGCCCTGCGCAGCGGGATCAACCTGATCGACACCGCAGAAATGTATCCTGTGCCACCGCGTCCTGAGACCCAGGGCCTGACGGAAAAGTACATTGGCAGCTGGATTAAAGCGCGCGGCAACCGCGACAAAATTGTGCTGGCCAGTAAAGTGGCCGGTCCATCACGCGGTAACGATGCCGGAATTCGCCCTAATCAGGCTCTGGATCGTAAAAACATTCGCGAAGCCCTTGATGCCAGCCTGAAGCGGCTCAATACCGATTATCTCGATCTTTATCAGCTGCACTGGCCACAGCGGCAGACTAACTGTTTCGGCAAGCTCGGCTATGAATATGTCGACGGCGCCGTGCCGGTGACGCTGCTGGAAACGCTGGAAGCGCTAGCTGAACAGGTGCGCGCCGGTAAGATTCGTTACGTCGGCGTGTCCAATGAAACGCCATGGGGCGTGATGCGTTATCTGCAGCTGGCCGAAAAACATGAGCTGCCACGCATCGTATCGATTCAAAACCCCTATAGCCTGCTCAACCGCAGTTTTGAAGTTGGCCTGGCGGAAATCAGCCAGCATGAAGGCGTGGAGCTGCTGGCCTACTCCTGTCTGGCCTTCGGCACGCTGAGTGGCAAGTACCTGAATGGTGCTAAGCCAGCCGGTGCCCGTAACACGCTGTTCAGCCGTTTTACCCGCTACAGCGGCGATCAGTCACAGCAGGCGATTGCCGCCTACGTCGACGTGGCCCAGCGTTTTGGTCTCGATCCGTCGCAGATGGCGCTGGCCTACGTGCGGCAGCAGCCGTTTGTTGCCAGCACCCTGTTGGGTGCCACTACGCTTGAGCAGCTGCAGTTGAATATTGACAGCTTTAACCTGACGCTGAGTGAAGAGGTGCTGCTGGAGCTGGAAGCGGTGCACCGCCGGTATACTTACCCGGCACCATAAACAGAGGCCAGGGGATAGCCTTGCCGGCGGGCTTTTTTGCCTTGCAGGCGGGCTTTTAGGGTCAGTGTCTTAAGGTCAATGTCTTAAGGTCAATGTCTTTAAGGTCAACGTCCATTTCGTTCTGCCCTTCGGGCCGCCCGAGCAGGGGCGGCATGCGCCCCGCCCCTGCACCCCGGCTATCCGGCAAACACAACCGCCCGCCAAAAGCGGGTTCCCTCAGCAAAACCCTTTTCCTCACGGACCGGACGCGATTCGCTCCCAGCTCAACGCGCCCTCTCGCCGCATCCCTGCGGCTCGCCCTGGAAAACGCTTTTGCCTCGGCGTTTGTGATGCCTCCTCAAAGTCAAAACCCAGGTCAAAACCTAAAAAACAAAGAATAAAAACACGTCAAAAGTACTTTAAAAACACTTCAAGAACGTTTCAAAGGCACTTCAAAATTAAAGGTGCGGCTGCACTTTGCTGCCGCATTATTTAGATGTCATTTTATCCAGCATTCAACACAAAGCTCGGACCTAAGTTATCAATTATTAAGGTTAAAAATTAAGTTACGCATTAAAGAGTCAGCTTCCTTGCTGGTTGGTCAGTTAGTTGGTTAGTTGGTTAGTTGGTTAGTTGGTTAGTGGGTATATGATTTTATTTTTAAGTTTTATTTTAAATTCTTGTCTTAGTCTTTTAGGTTTTGACTTGGGGGTTGACCTTGAGGAGGCATCACCACCGCTGAGGAGGTGAACATTTTAGGATGTCCCGCCATGGATGGCGGGACAAGGGAGCGCTGAGCGGGGAGCGAATCGCGAGCGGTCCGTGAAGAAATGTGAGCCGACGAGGGTACCCGCTTTAGCGGGCGGTTGTGTTTGCCGGATAGCCGGGGTGCAGGGCCGGGGCGACTGCCGGCCCTGCTCGGGCTGCCTTCAGGCAGAACGAAATCGCTTTTGACCTTAAGTCATTGACTTTAAGCCTTTGACCTTAAGACATTGACCTTAAAGGCCGCCCGACCTCGGGCAACACCAGACGGCCCTGGGCCGTCACACTCGCTTCCGACCACTCACCCATAATATTGTTATCGCCACGGCAAACAGCACGCCGAAGCCGACACCGGTGGCAACCGGCGAAGCGCCCAGCTTCACCGCCAGCGAGTAGAGCGCCAGCATAATCAACATGGCGCTGTTTTCACCGAGGTTCTGCACCGCAATCGCGTTACCCGCGCCAACTGACTGCTTGCCGCGCTCCTGCAACAGCGCATTCAGCGGCACCACGAAAAAGCCGCCGAGTACGCCAATGACCACCAGCACGCCGTAAGCAGGCAGTAGCTGATGTTGCAAAGAGAACGCGACAACCGCAACGCCAATCAGCACGCCCGCAGGCATACAGCGCGCCACAGTTTTCAACGTCACCAGTTTGGCCGCGGCCGCGGCGCCAAACACGATGCCAATCGCCACCATGGCGTTAAGCAAGGTTGGCGTTTTGTTATCGCTGATGCCCAACGCCGCCGGAACCCACAGCACCAGCAGAAAACGCAACGTAACGCCAGCACCCCAGAACAGGCTGGTGCCCAGCAGCGAGAAACGCGTTTCACCGTTATGCCACAGCACACGGCAGGCGCTGAAAAACTGCTGCGCCATCCGTAGCGGATGCCAGCTTTGCCCAGGCCGGGCGGAACGCAGTTTCGGGATCAGCAGATTCGCTGCCACCGCAATTGCATACGCCACCACACAGGCGACGATCGCGCCGGTAAGATTCCAGTCGGCCAGGATGCCACCGGCTACCGAGCCCACCAGGATGGCGGCGATGGTTGAAGCTTCCATCAACCCGTTGGCCTTCACCAGCTTATCGCCGCGGGTGATTTCGCCAAGAATGCCATATTTTGCCGGTGAATAAGCCGCCGCACCGATGCCCACCAGGCTGTAGCCGAGAAATGGATTGGCGCCAAACACCATCGCCAGCGTACCCAGCAGTTTTAACCCGTTGGCGAACATCATCACGCGCCCTTTAGCAAAACTGTCGGCTAACTGGCCGACAAAAGGCGCGAAAATAATGTAGGTGGCGACGAAAACCATCTGCAACACCGGCTGGCTCCAGTCGGGATAGAGCTGATTTTTCAGCACCGCCAGCGTGGCAAACAGCAGTGCATTGTCACCAAAGGCCGAGAAAAACTGCGCGACGATCACCGCCAGCATGCCGCGTGACAACAGCGGTGAATCGGGTTGCGTAACAGAACTCATGCCGGATCCGCCTCTTGTTCTTCAGCCATTTTTTTCAGCGCCACAAAGTCCGGCTTGCCGCTGCCGAGCATCGGTAACTGCTTCAGATAACGAATATCGCGCGGCACCGCCAGCTCACTGTTGCCCAGCTCACGCGCCGCTTGTTGCAGCTGACTACGTTGCAAAGCTTCATCGGTCGTGAACAACACCAGCGCTTCACCGCGGCTGCCGTCTGGTTTAATCGAGGCCGCATGCTGTTTCTCTGGCGACGCCTTCAGCGCCAGCTGCTCCACGCTTTCCAGCGATACCATCTCGCCAGCCAGTTTGGCAAAGCGCTTCATCCGGCCCTGAATCTGGCAAAAGCCGCCTTCATCAAAGCTGACAATATCGCCGGTGTCATACCAGCCTGCTTCCATCTCGCCTTCACCATTATCCGCCACCGGTGCTTCCAGCACGCCCGGATTCTCCACGCGCAGATAGCCTTTCATGATGTTCGGCCCGCGCAGCTGTAACTTACCGCCCTGCTCAATGCCTGGCACCGAAATCAGCCGCGAATCCATCGCTGGCAGAATACGGCCAACGCTGTGCACTTTAGCCGCCATCGGTACGTTGATCGCCACCACCGGCGCGCATTCTGTTACGCCATAGCCTTCGAGAATGCGGATGCCAAAACGATCCTGCCACAGCTGTCGTGTGCCTTCCTGCAGCTTCTCCGCACCCGCCACCACGTAGCGCAAGCGGGCAAAATCGTAAGGATTGGCAAAGCGCGCATAGTTGCCAAGAAAGGTCGAGGTACCGAATAGCACGGTGCAGTTACGGTCGTAAACCAGCTCAGGAATGATGCGATAGTGCAGCGGGCTGGGATAAAGAAAGGTTTGTGCACCGGTCATCAGCGGCGTAAACAGCCCCACGGTCAGACCAAAGGCGTGGAACAGCGGCAGCGACGCCATAAAACGATCGCGCGGCGTGAAATCGGCCACGGTACGAATCTGCTCCACGTTAGCCAGCAGGCTTTTATGCGAATGTACCACCCCTTTCGGATTACCTTCGGAGCCGGAAGTAAACAGCACCATCGCGGCATCTTCCGGTTGCTGCGCCACGGTGGCACGGCGCGGCATCAGCAGATGCAGCAGGATCCATAGTTTATCCTGACGGGTAATGGTCTCTTTCAGATCTTCGAGATAAACCCACTGTACGTCGCTGAGCGCCTCCGGCAGATGCTGTAATTTGCCTTTTTCCAGGAACTGGCGTGAGGTAAAGACCGTTTTGATCTCTGCTGCCGTTAGCGCCACGCGCAGGCCGTTAACGCCCGCGGTGTAGTTGAGCATGGCCGGGATGCGTCCGCGCAGTGAAGCGCCAAAAATGGCCGCGGCGGTAACCGTGGTGTTCGGCAGCAGCAGGCCAACGTATTCGCCCGGCGCGCTGTAGCGCTCCAGAATGCGGCCAACGCCCAGCGATTTTTTCAGCAGCGACGTATAGCTGTCGGGTTTGAAATTGATATCTTCAATACAGGGTTTAAACCAGCCGTAGCGATCGCGCGCGCTAAGCAGCGCTTCGTATAGCGTTTCCCGTGGCCGCACTGCCATGCGTGCTTCCATCATCACATGATGCAGATGTTCACCGGCTAACAGACGACGCTGCCGCGCGGTGGCGGCTTCCGGCATCGGAATGGTGGTGGACGGCAACAGCGTCAGCGTAATGCGGGGAAACAGCCGCCGCTTAAAGGTGCCGCCCAGGCGACCAAAAGGCGTAAACTCCGCCCCTTCAATGCGCATTGGCACCACGCTGGCCTGCGATTTCGCCGCCACAAAACCGGCACCGCTATAGATTTTCATCAGCGAACCAGTGACGCTAATCCGCCCTTCCGGAAAGATCACCACCGGCTGACCGGTACGCAACGTTTTGATCAGGCGTTTAATCGACAGCGGATTGGTGGGATCCAGCGGCACAAAATCGATCACCGGCTTCAGCAGGCGCATAAACCATTTGTCGCCAATCGACGAGTAGACGGCAAATACCGGCTTGATCGGCAGGAACAGCGCCAGCAGCATGCCATCCAGGAAGGAGACATGGTTTGGCGTAATCAGCACTCGTTCTTTATGCAGCGCCGAGAGATCGCCCCGTAGCTCAACCCGCCACAGCAAACGAAAGATAAATCGAAACAGACTAAACAGCATGCCAGCTCCTTGAGCATCAGATTCGCATCAGCCATGCAGGATATAGCGTTCACTGGCATTGTTAAAGCTGTACGCACCCCCCGCTCCGCCCGTTGCCACGCCACCACACGATAATATGCTACCCACCACGTGCACGCGGCATAATGGCCACACGCCGCTGACTCATCATTTCCCAGCGGCCTCCCGATGCAGCCAGCTATCCCCCATCCATCCGCCCATTTATCCGATCATTCCGTCAGCCTCAATACGCCACACGGCCTTCGCCTTCGCCTTCGCCTTTAGATTTGGATTTGGATTTGGATTTGGATTTGGATTTGGATTTGGATTTGTTTTAAGACTTTGCTTTTAGTCTGTTTGTTTTTGACCTGGATTTTGACCTTGAGGAGGCATCACAAACGCCGAGGCAAAAGCATTTTCCAGGGCGAGCCGCAGGGAAGCGGCGAGAATAAGCGTCGCGCCGGGAGCGCGTCGCGCATGGTCCGTCGGAAAAGGGTTTTGCTGAGGGTACCCGCTTCAGCGGGCGGTTGTGTTTGCCGGATAGCGCGGGTGCAGGGCCGGGGCGACTGCCGGCCCTGCTCGGGCAGGCTTTAGCCTGAACGAAATGGACCTTGACCTTAAGACATTGACCCTAAAAGGCCAGCCCGCCAGGGCCCCCCTCACCCATGCCCATACAACGCATCCGGCGGAATATTCATATGCTTCAACACCGGCCCAATAATATTGCCAAACACCGGCGCCGCCACCGAACCACCAAAGTGATCGCCTGCGGTAGGATGGTTAATCATGATCACCAGCGCCACCTCCGGATGGCTGGCAGGCGCGACGCCAACGGTATAGTTGATATAACCGCCGTCATATTTGCCACTGGCGCCCATTTTCTCTGCGGTACCGGTTTTGATCGCCAGCCGATAGCCAGGCACCGCCGCACGCACACCGGAGCCGCCGGGCAACGCATCGCTCTCCATCATGTGAATCACATCCTTCACCGTTTCCGGGTTGGCCACCTGTTTGCCAATCACCGGCGGCGTAACCTTGGTGATCGACAGCGGACGGTAAACACCATAGGCACCGATAGTGGCGTATTCGCGGGCGATCTGCAGCGGCGTAACGCGCAGGCCGTAACCAAAGGAGAAGGTCGCGCGCTCGATGTCAGCCCAGCGCTGGCGATGCGCCGGGAAATAGCCGACGCTTTCACCGGTCAGCCCTAAGCCGGTGGGTTTGCCAAGACCAAACGCCTGATAGGTATTGACCAGCGCTTCGGCAGGCATCGCCAGCGCAATATGCGATACGCCAATGTCGCTGGATTTTTGCAGAATGCCGGTCATGGTCAGTCGCGGCCAGTGGCCGACGTCGCGGATCAGATGGCCGTTAACACGGTAAGGCGTGGTATCAATCACCGAATCGGCGCGCACCAGATGGCGCTCCAGCCCTTCCATCACCACCAGCGGTTTCACCGTCGAGCCAGGCTCATAGCTGTCGTTAATCGCCGCGTTGCGCATCTGCGCCGGTGAGGCATCGGCATAGTTATTCGGGTTAAAAGAGGGATAAGAGGCCATCCCGAGAATTTCGCCGGTATCGACTTTCACCAGCACCGCTGCGCCGGAGTCAGCTTTGTTTAACAGCACGCCATCGCGCAGTTTGCTGTAGAGCGTGTACTGATCGAACTTGTCGATGCTCAGCTGCACGGTCGGCGGCTGTTTTGGCGGTTCATAATCGATCATGGCAATAATGTTGCCTTCGCCATCCTGACGGTATTTCTCCACGCCCGGCTCGCCCTGCAGCAGCTTATCGTAACCGTGCTCCAGCCCGTTCAGCCCTTTATTATCGGCACCGACCACGCCAAGCAGCGGCGCGGCGGCTTCGCTCATCGGATAAAAGCGGCTGTCATTGTAAACGCTGCTGATGCCTTTCAAATGCAGCTTGCTGATGTCCTTGGCGATACCCAGCTCGATTTTGCGGCCAAGATAGAGAAAGCGCTTGCGCGGATTGGCCTGAATTTGCGCGGCGATCGCCTCAGGTCGTTCATTCAGCGCGTTGGCGAGATATTGCCACTTGGCGTTGGTGAAATCGGGATGTGCCTCGAGCACGCGCTGTGGATCGGCGATGATATCGCGTGCCGGAACGCTCAGCGCCAGCGCCTCGCCGTTACGGTCCAGTAACGTGCCGCGATTGGTGGGCAACGTCACGGTACGCAGCGAGCGCTGATCCGCTTCGTGTTCCAGCATCGGATGGTTGATCAGCTGGAGATCGCCCACGCGTGCCAGCAGCAACACCAGGCAGGTCAGCACGCCGAGGCAGATCAAGCGAAAACGGAACGGATTAAACGGCGCTTTGATCTGGTCTTTTCCAAGAAATTTTTTTATGCGAGGCATGTCGATGGCTGCGGCAGATGAGGTAACTGGCTGGAAGTTATAAAGAATATCACTGCGGGTTTACAGGAAAACTGTGTTTCGATTCGTTAGCATCGAATGAAACGTGCGCGTTATCAACGCGTTAGCAGGGCCAGGAAATTTCAGGCAAAAAAAACCTGCGCATCTGCGCAGGTCGGTGTAATCAAGAAAACTTTTGATGTTCACCCATCAATACCTCTGGGACTTAAAATGTAGCAACCGATGCCTTGCCCTCGCCATCACATATTCGCAACAGTTACCCGCAAAATGTAACCAGCCATGTGATCCTTAACTGAATTTGCGACTGGCCGCTTTTTGCGCCTGCACAAGACAGCTCATGGCGTTGGGTCCCTGGGTCAGCGATGAGGTGCCGATATCCAGCGTCAGCACGTTAGGATTGCCGGCGCGATCGTGATCGTGCCAGGCCTGGCCAAAGCCGGGATCGAACCAGGCACCGGTGGCGATGAGCACCACGCCAGGCGTCACGCCGTCGGTCAGCCTTACGCCCGCCAGCATGCGACCACGATCGTTAAACACCTCAATTTCATCGCCGTCTGCCAGCTGGCGCGCTGCGGCGTCGTCATGATGCATCCACAGCGTTTCGTGCCCGGCGGTTTTGTTGCCCTGTACGGTGGCGGTGGCATCCATCTGACTGTGCAGCCGATCGCCGGGTTGAATGGAGATCATTTGTAGCGGGAAGCGCTCGCTCAGCGCGCTGCCCAGCCATTCCGCAGGTTCGCGCCATTCAGCGTGACCGGCAAAGTCGCTCAGCGCATAACCGGCGATGGTTTCGCTGAACAGTTCAATTTTGCCGCTGGCGGTTTTAATCGGATTAGCCTGCGCATCGGCGCGAAAATCTTCCATAAAGACATAGGGTTTATCGCCCTGTGGCACCTCAACATAGCCCTGCTGCCAGAACGCCTCGAACGACGGCCATGCCAGCCCTTTCGCCGCATGTGCCCGCGCGCAGCGCTGATAGAGATGCTCAATCCACTGCATTTCATTGCGTTTTTCGGTGAAGGTATCGCGATAGCCGAGTCGCTCAGCCAGATCGGCAAAAATATCGAAGTCGTTACGCGCCTGATGCTGAGGTTTGATCGCCTGATGCATCGCCAGCACAAAACGATCCCGCGAGGAGCCGCCAATGTCGTTGCGTTCCAGCGTGGTGGTCACCGGCAGCACGATATCGGCCATCTGCGCAGCGGGCGTCCAGACAATATCCTGCACGATAACCGTATCGGGACGCTGCCAGCCTGCCACCAGCCGGTTGAGTTGCTGATGATGATGGAACGGATTGCCGCCCGCCCAGTGCACCAGATGAATATCGGGATAGCGGTGCGTTTCGCCCTGAAAAGCGTAAGGCTCGCCGGGATTCAGCAGCATATCGCTGATACGTGCTACCGGAATGGCCAGCCCGGCCGGATTAACGCCGGTGGACATCAGCGGCGCCGGCCCTTCAATGCGTGGATTACCGACGCTGTTCATGGAGCCGTGACCGAACGAGAAGCCACCGCCAGGCAGCCCCGGCTGGCCGAGCATGCTGGAGAGCGCAATCATCATCCAGTAAGGTTGTTCGCCGCGATGGGCGCGCTGCACCGAATAGGAACAGGTGATAAAGCTGCGTTTGCCACACAGCTGCTGCGCCAGCTGGCTGATGCGTGCCGCCGGAATACCGGTAATCGCGCTGGCCCACTGCGGCGTTTTTGCCACGCCGTCGCTTTCGCCGCTGAGATAGGCACGCAGCTGCGGCCAGCCAACGCAGTGCGACTGCAGAAAGGCGTTGTCCACGGCGCCGAGCCGTTCAATCTCCCAACCCAGCGCCAGCATCAGCGCCACGTCGGTGTTGGGACGAATCGGGATCCACTCCGCATTCACAAATGCCGGGCAGTCATCACGCATCGGGCTGATATTGATCACCGGCGTGCCTTTTGCCGCCAGCCGTTGCAGTGCCGGTTTCAGGCTGTGCTCGCCCGCGCCGCCTGAGGCAACCTGCGCGTTCTTCAGCGCCAGACCACCAAAAGCGAGAAAAATCTCGGCGTGTTCCACCACGCTCGGCCAGTCGGTAACGCGACCGGTCAGCGGCATATAGGTGCCAATCACGTAAGGCAGAAAGAACTGCGCCGCGCCCCAGCTGTAGTTGCCCAGCTGATCGACGCCGCCGCCGCCCTGAAAATAGAAACGACGCACCAGCGTGCGCGCATGGTTTACGCGTCCGGCGGAAGACCAGCCGTACGAGCCGGTGAAAATCCCTTCCGCACCGTAGCGATCGCGCACACGGCGGTTCTCTTCTGCCACCAGATCGAGAGCGGTTTCCCAGTCAACGGCGACAAAATCTTCGCGCCCCCGCAGCGTGCGATCGCTTTTTTCGCGCGATTTAAGCCAGGAACGACGCACCATCGGCTGACGAATACGCTTATCGGAATAGACTAACTCCGGAATGGTATTGAGCATCGGCGAGGGATCGCTGTCGGCAAAAAAGGGCTCACAGCCAACCAGACGATCGTTGTCGGTTACGGCGGTAAAAGCGCCCCAGTGGGCAAGATGCGGCACGCGTTTTTTCATAGTCAATTTCTGGCAGGCGGGAGAACAGGAGCCACAGAATAGCATTTTTGCGCCGCGTCGCCAGCGTTGCCGCCCGCGCAACATGCCGCTGAAACTCACCGCTTTTGCGACGAAACTGGCATTCTGTTGGCTTGAACCAGACACGCTTTTCCGTAACACTGGAGCCATGTGTAAACGTTTACCCAGGATGTATGCAAACGCATGGCCACGATAAAGGATGTAGCCCGTCTGGCGGGCGTGTCGGTCGCAACGGTTTCGCGCGTGATTAACAATTCGCCGAAAGCCAGTGAGAGTTCCCGTCAGGCCGTCGGCAGCGCGATGGAAGCGCTGCAATACCATCCCAACGCCAATGCACGCGCGCTGGCACAACAATCCACCGAAACCATCGGCCTGATTGTGGGCGACGTTTCCGACCCTTTTTTCGGCGCAATGGTCAAAGCGGTGGATGAAGTGGCCGGAGAGACCGGCAACTTTTTGCTGATTGGAAACGGTTATCACAACGAGCAAAAAGAGCGGCTGGCAATTGAGCAGCTAATGCGCCATCGCTGCGCGGCGCTGGTGGTCCACGCCAAGCAAATTCAGGACAGCGAACTGATTGCGCTGATGAAGCAGATTCCCGGCATGGTGCTGCTGAACCGGCTGCTGCCGGGGTTTGAATCACGCTGCATTGCGCTGGACGATCGCTACGGTGCCTGGCTGGCAACTCGCCATCTGATTCAGCAGGGGCATCAGAACATCGCGTTTATCTGCTCAACGCACCATATTTCCGATGCGGAAGATCGGCTACGCGGCTATTACGACGCGTTACGCGAGCACGATTTGCCCTGCAACGATCGGCTGGTAGCTTTTGGCGAGCCGGATGAACGCGGCGGCGAACAGGCGATGACCGAGCTGTTAGGCCGCGGCAAAACCTTCACCGCCGTTGCCTGTTACAATGATTCGATGGCTGCCGGTGCGCTGGCGGTGCTCAGCGATAACGGTATCGTGGTGCCCGAGGCGATGTCGCTGATCGGCTTCGACGATGTGCTGGTTTCCCGTTACGTGCGTCCTCGCCTGACCACCATCCGCTATCCGATTGTCACCATGGCGCAGCAGGCCGCCGCGCTGGCCCTCGCGCTGGCAAACGGCCAGCCGCTGCCGGAAGTGACGAATATGTTTAGCCCAACGCTGGTGAGACGGCATTCCGTTAGTGGACCGGGATAAGGGGGGATTAGCCTTGAGGCGGCGGGCCTTTTAAGGTCAGCGACCGGGGATTAGCCTTGAGGCGGCAGGCCTTTTAAGGACCAGGTCAAAAGCCAGGTCAAGGGCCATTTCGTTCTGCCCTTCGGGCCGCCCGAGCAGGGGCGGCAGTCGCCCCGGCCCTGCTCGGGCAGGCTTTAGCCTGTACGAAATCGCTTTTGACCTGGCCCTGCTCGGCCTGCCTGAAGGCAGTACGAAATAGCTTTTGACCTTAAGAAGCCGCCTGCCAGGCACAACGCAAAGCCGCCCGCTTTCGGGCAAACCCGCTGCCCTTTCTGGCCCAGCCCCCACTCCTACATCAGCTTGCCCTGGAAAATTGGCACCGATTCAAACAGATAACCATCGAAATCCGGAGCGTTAGCATCCGAGATTTCAAGCAGCGTGTTTTTTACATTTTCCAGGTGCTGCCACATCGCCTGCCATGAACCCATCACGTCGCGGCGTCGCAGCGCGGCGAGAATAGTCTGGTGCTCACTCAGCCACTTAAGGCGATAGCTGCGGGTTTCAATGTGCGCACGGAGCTGTTGCCATAAGGGATTGTTTTCATGATGGCGCCAGACGCTGGTCACGGTATCCAGCAACATCTGATTTTGCGTGGCGCCCGCCAGCAGCAGATGAAACAGCTTATCGTTATCCTGGCTGCTGTCGTTCATGGCGATGGCACGCTGTTCCTGCTCCAGCGTGCGGCGCAGATTCTCAATATCCGCTTTGGTCGCCATGCGGGCAGCAAAGGCGGCGATGTTACTCTCCAACAGCTGACGCGCCTGTAGCATCTCAAACGGGCCAACGTCACTGCGAAAAAAGGCCTCTTCTTCATCACTGGTGGCGGAAGGAATGCGCATCACATACACGCCGGAGCTTTGCCGGATATCAACGGTGCCCTCCAGCTCCAGCATCAATAACGCTTCGCGCACGATAGTGCGGCTGACGCCCCAAGTTTCGGCAATGGCGCGTTCGGTCGGCAAGCGCGAGCCCACCGCATACATGCCATCGATAATTTGCTGGCGCAGGTGCTGGCCAATCTCCTGATACTGCTTCTTTTCTTGCGGCACTGCACCCTTCTCCACGTGATCACCTTAACCCTTAACGAACAGATAAAATCGTCAGCGCATATGATGATACGTTATGCGCCGCCTGGCTGCGGCAGCGCATTATGACGATGAAGCGCTAGTTTACCAAAGCCAGCGCCTGATCGAGTACTTTTGCACCATTGAGCGTGCCGTAAGCCACGGAATCGATCACCGCGATGGGAATCTGATGGCTGTCGGTGAGTTTGCGGTTCTCCTCCAGCTTGAAGCGCACCTGCGGCCCAAGCAGCACCACCGCCACCTCGCCGGGATTGTTTTCCAGCTCTTCGCGCAGGTTCTGCTCCGGAATGGCATAAATGTGATAGCTCAGGCCACGGGCGGCCGCCTCTTTTTCCATCCGCGTCACCACCATTGAGGTAGACATGCCTGCAGCGCAGGCGAGTACGATACGTTTCATGGGTAACTCCTTATTTATCCTCATCATCCAGCGTGAGGGTTAACTGTCGGCTGTCGCGCAGCGTGCGGAACCAGTGCGCGGATTTTTTCATCCGGCGCTGACGTTGATGCTCAAGATCGATCTCAATCAGGCCGTAGCGATTTTTAAAGGCGTTCATCGGTGAGACGTTGTCCGTAAACGCCCACAGCATGTAACCCAGACAGTTACAGCCCGCTTCGCGTGCCAGCAGTGCCTGGTAAAGATGCTCAGCGATAAAATTGATGCGGTAATCGTCCTGAATTTCGCCATTTTCCTGACGAAAACGCGCTTCATTTTCGATGCCCATACCGTTTTCGGCGATAAACCACGGAAAATTGCCATATTCCTGCTTCATGCGCTGCGCCATATCCCAGACGATGCGCGGCTGAATTTCCCAGCCGCGTGACGGGTTCATCCGTCGTCCCGGCAGCTCAAAGTGCTCGTAATAAAAGGCGGGATGAAAAGGCGTTTCCGCATGCCAGGCGCGCGACGGCGCTTTTACCCGATGCGGATAATAAAGATTCAGCCCAACCTCATCGACGCGATGTTCGGCGATCAGCGCCAGCTCTTCGGCAGTATAATCCCATTGAATATCATGTTTTTGCAGCAGCGCCATCAGCTCGGCGGGATAAGCGCCTTTGATCGCCGGATCGAGAAACACGCGGTTGTAGAACAGATCGTAGATCTCCGCCGCCTGCTGATCGTGGGCGGCCGCAGAACGCGGATAGGTCACTTCGGGATTGAGAATCGTACCGACGCTGCCGCTGTAGCCCTGTTCACGAAACAGCTTCACCACCTTCGCCGTGGCGAGATTTTTATGGTGGTTCCACTGCATCCAGGTGTGGGTGTTCTGCTGATAAGGCCAGCGCAGCGCATCGAGATAGACCCGCGTCTGCACCACAATCGGCTCGTTAAACACAAACCAGCGCGAAACGCGACCGGCATAGCGGGCAAAAACCTGGTCGGCGTAACGGGTAAACAGCTCAACCACATGTTTGGATGCCCAGCCGCCGTACTGTTCCAGCAGCACCGCCGGCAATTCGTAATGCTCCAGACAGAGCATCAGCTCAATGCCCTGCGCCTCCAGCGCATCGATCAGCCGATCGTAATAAGCCGCATACTCTTCATCTACTGTGCCCTGTTCGTAGTCGGTGAGAAAACGCGACCAGTTGATCGAGGTGCGGTAGTGCGTCAGCCCGGCGGCCTTCATCAATGCCACATCTTCCTCGAAGCGGTTAATGAAATCGGTCGCCACCGCCGGGCCGTAGCCGTTGTGCCAGACGTGGCGGTCCTGCTTGTACCAGGCGTCGAGATAAGAATCCTGGCCTGCTTTTTTGCCGCTCCAGCCTTCGGTTTGCCAGGCGGAGGCCGCCGCACCGAGAATGAAGTCGTCGGGAATGGCTATCTGCTGCTTGCTCATGATATCTCCTTAGTTTTGCACGGCATCAGTCTGCGCCAGCTTCGCCTCGGCGGCTTCTGCACGGCGCGCGGCAACTTTGACAAACGGCAGGTAAATCAGCACCGACACCACAATGCAGACAATTTGAGTTAAAACCGCGCCCATCGATCCGGCAGTAGAGAGCCAGGCGTTAATGATTGGCGGCGTGGTCCAGGGCACCATCACCACCGCTTTACCGGCAAAACCCATCGCGGTGGCGAAGTAGCCGATCGATCCGGTGATCAGCGGCGTGATAATGAACGGGATCGCGAGGATCGGATTTAGCATGATCGGCATACCAAAAATCACCGGCTCATTGATGTTGAACAGACCCGGTCCGATGGAAAGTTTGGCAATTTCCCGCATCTCTTTGCGTTTGGTGGCCAGCAGAACCGCGCTGAGCAGGCCAATGGTCAGGCCGGAACCGCCAATGCTCATGTAAACATCCCAGAATGGCATAGTGATGATGTTCGGCGCCTCAATGCCCTGCTCGAAGGCGTTCATATTGACCAGAATGGCGCCGAGCAGCAGCGGCTCGCGAATCGGTTTGACCATTTGATTGCCGTGAATACCGATCACCCAAAACAGCTGGGCAACGAACATCAGCAGCAGAATGCCCCATAGACTCTGCACCACCGATTCCAGCGGCTCCTGCACCACTTTGTACACCGCATCATAGAGATACATGCCGGTGACGCGGTGGAAGATAAAACCAAAAACGGCGACGGCAGAGACGGTGATCAGCGACGGAATCAGCGCGGAAAACGAGGCGGCAACGTTGGGCGGCACGGTGTCAGGCATTTTGATCTTTAAGCGATCGATGTTCTCCAGCCGACAGTAGATCTCCACCGACAGAATGGCGATGAACATGCCGAGAAACAGGCTCTTGGTATCAGAAAACTGTTTTGCCAGCACGTCGGTCACCAGCTGCATTTCACCGTTGACCATCATCTGCAACGTGGTCGGCGTAACGGAAATAAAGCAGATGATCGCCAGCAGGCCGGGAAACAGCGTTTTAATACCGTTGATGCGGCCCAGTTCGATACCAATTAAAAACACCGCGCCAATATTGAGAAAGCTCAGCGTGGCGTAGTTAATGCTGCTGGTGATCGGCTTCAGGTCGGCCAGAAAGCTCAGTGACGCGAAGCTGGCGAGACCATTTTTCGGATCCAGCACCATGTTGGAGATCAGCACGGAAAAAGCACCGACGATGATCACCGGCATCAGGGTGATAAACGACGCTTTGATCGCCATGATGTAGCGATAACTGTTGAAGCGGGTAGCGAAGCTGCCCAGCGAGTCAATAAGTCGATCCTGTAGAGACATCATTCATACCTCAGGTAAGAGAGTTGGCATCCCGTTATGTGCCTTCTACGGATTCCTTTCGCGTGGCATACCAAAAATAACCTGCGCAGCGTTTTTTTCTGTGACAAGGCTCCCGGAACCGATTTTTGGTATTCCGGTACGATGAATATTCCAATATTGGCATACCAATAGCGAGAATGGCGTATGGATTATGAACAGGTGATGATGGAACTACTGATCAGCGCGGGTGAAGCGCGATCGCAGGCGATGATGGCGATTCAGTTTGCGCGGCGACGCGCCTGGCAGGAAGCGGACGATGCGCTACTGGCTTCAGCGGCGGCGGCGAAAGAGGCGCACAAGGTGCAGACGGCGCTGATTGGTGCAGATGAAGGCGAAGGCAAGGTGCCGGTGACGCTGATCCTGGTTCATGCCCAGGATCATCTGATGAACGCCCTGCTCTGCCGCGATCTGGCAGAAGAGCTGGTGTTATTGCGAAAAGAGATGGCGCAGCCGCCTTGCTGAGAAGGCGGTCTGGCTTACAGCTCCAGCGCTAACAGCTGTTGGATGGTCTGCGCGCGGCGGATTTCTCGCACTTTGCCGCCGTCGAACAGCACTTCCGCAATCAGCGGACGGCTGTTGTAGTTTGAAGACATGGATGCGCCATAGGCACCGGTATCGTGGAACACCAGATAATCATCCACCTTCGCCGATGGCAAAGCACGCGGCGCAACCATGCCGCCTTCAAGCTGGGTAAAGACGTCGCCTGATTCGCACAGCGGACCGGCCACCACGCTGTCGACGGTGGCGTTCTCATCCAGGCTGCGACCATCGGCAGGCAGCAGAGAAATATGGTGATAGCTGCCGTAGAGCGAAGGCCGCATCAAATCATTAAAACCGGCATCCACCAGCACAAAGTGTCGGCTGCCCATCGCTTTCACCGCCCGCACCTGCGAGACCAGTACGCCCGACTCGGCAACCAGAAAACGGCCCGGTTCGATTTCCAGCTGCACCGCATGGCCGAGATGTGCCGCCACGCGATCGCGCGCGGTGTTCCACAGGCCATAATAGTGTTCGGTATCAATCGCCTCTTCGCCATAATGGTAAGGAATGGAGAGCCCGCCACCCGCGGAGATCGCTTTGGGATCGGCCCCGCTGGTGATAATCATATCCACCATCGCATCGCACACCTGCTCAAGATGGGCGTAATCCACGCCGGAGCCGATATGCATATGAATCCCTGCCAGATGCAGGCCGTAGCGCTGCACCGCCGCCAGAGCTTCCGGCAGATCGCTGTGCCAGATGCCGTGCTTACTGTTTTCGCCGCCGGTGTTGGTTTTCTGGCTGTGGCCGTGACCAAAACCAGGATTTACCCGCAGCCAGACCGCATGACCAGCCGAAGCCGTACCCAGCTGATGCAGCATGTCGATCGATCCGGCATTCACCGGCACCTTCAGTTCAACAATGCGCGCCAGCGTGGCGTGATCCAGCAGGTCAGCGGTAAAAACGATCTCAT
The DNA here is from genome assembly GCF_001517405.1 of Duffyella gerundensis. Taxonomy (NCBI): domain Bacteria; kingdom Pseudomonadati; phylum Pseudomonadota; class Gammaproteobacteria; order Enterobacterales; family Erwiniaceae; genus Duffyella; species Duffyella gerundensis. The sequence goes on from NZ_LN907827.1 coordinate 3,081,781, forward strand.
CGCCGCCCGGCTGAAAACCGGCAGCCAGCGCCCGTTCAACTTCACCCAGCGAAACGGAATCGACCTTGACGCCCGCTTCACGCATCAGACGCAGAATATGAATATTGGAGCAGGCTTTCTGGGCAAAACGCACGGTATCAAACTGCTGTAACTGGCTGATACGCTGCCGAATAATGTCGGCGTCATAGGCCCAGAAAGGCGCATTGTAGCGCTGCGCCAGCGGCAGCAGGTTGTCACGGTTAAGGGCGGTGTCAGTATTATTCAGCGGGCGCGGCATGGCTTTCTCCTGTCAGTATTCGGTTATTACGCCATAAAAAAAGCATGCTGAAAAATATCTGTTTATCCAGTATCTATTCATTCAGGATATGGTTAGATCGAGACAACTTGCAGGCTTAGGGTAATAATCTTCTGCTCCACGGATGCGCAATGACCAATAAAAACAACTGGCGACAAATCGAGATTTTCCACGCTGTGATGACCAGCGGCAACCTGACGCAGGCGGCGGAGATGCTACACACTTCACAGCCCACGGTGAGCCGCGAACTGGCGCGCTTTGAACAGCAGATCGGCCTGCAGTTGTTTGAGCGGGTGCGTGGACGTTTGCAACCTACGCTTCAGGGGCTGCGGCTGTTTGAAGAGGTGCAACGCTCGTGGTACGGGCTGGATCGCATTATTGATGCCGCCGCGGGTCTGCGCCATTTTCGCCAGGGCGAGCTGTCGATCGCCTGCCTGCCGGTGTTTTCCCAGTCGCTGCTGCCGCGCGTTTGCCAGCCATTTTTACAGCGCTACCCCGATGTCAGCATGAACATTATTCCGCAGGAGTCGCCGCTGCTGGAAGAGTGGCTCTCGGCGCAGCGTTACGATATTGGCCTGACGGAGACGCACAGCACGCCCGCCGGAACCGAACGCCTGCCGCTGCTGACCTGCAACGAAGTGTGCGTGCTGCCGACCGGCCATCGGCTGGCGCAGGCGGAACGGTTGTCGCCCGCTGACTTTGCCGACGAACATTACATCAGCCTGTCGCGCACCGACAGCTATCGTCAGCTGTTGGATACGCTGTTTCTTGAGCATCGGGTGGAACGGCGAATGGTGATGGAGACGCACAGTGCGGCATCGGTGTGCGCGATGGTGAAAGCGGGCGTGGGCGTATCGGTGGTGAATCCGCTGACGGCGCTGGATTACGCCGACAGCGGGGTGATCATCAAGCCCTTCAGCGTGGCGGTGCCGTTTACCGTCAGCCTGATTCGGCCTCTGCATCGGCCCGCCTCGGCGCTGGTCGATACGTTTATCAGCTGGCTACAGCAACAGTGCAGCCAGCTGCGAGAGCAGGAACCGGCGCTACGCTTTTAAGCGTGCGCGGTCTCGCCCGGACCGCGTGAACGGCGAAAGGTGATTAAACAGACCAGCAGGCCGAGCAGCGCCATCGCCGCCGCCGCAACCGGCACCGCGGTCAGGCCGTAGCCGCCGCCAATGACCGCGCCGCCCAACCAGGCACCCACCGCATTGCCGACGTTAAAGGCGGAAATGTTCAGCGTCGAGACCAGGTTAGGTGCCTCTTTGCCGTGGCGCACGACGTTGATTTGCAGCCCCGGTACGGTGGCGAACGTGGCCATCGCCCACAGAAACAGCGTGATCTCTGCCAGCCACAGCGCGTGGCTGGTCCAGCTAAACAGCAGCGAGAACACCGCGATCAGCGAAAAGCTGAGGATCAGGCTGGTAGAAACCTTGCGGTCTGCCATTTTGCCGCCGAGGATATTGCCCACCGTCAGGCCCGCGCCGATCAGGAACAGCGTCCAGCTGACGCCGCGATCGCTGATGCCGGTCACTTCCAGCAGCAAGGGCGCAATGTAGCTAAACAGGGCAAACATTGCGGCGGCAAAGCAGGCGGTCATCAACAGCGACAGCCAGAGTTTGCCGTTAGCCAGCGCACTGACTTCGCTGCCCAGATGCACCGGTTTCTCCTCTTTATTCACTGGCAGGCTGATAATTAGCGCAATAAAGGCCAGCACGCCGATCACCGAGACCGCCCAGAAAGTGGCGCGCCAGCCAAACAGCTGACCAAACCAGGTGCCGAGTGGCACGCCGAGCACGTTCGCCAGCGTCAGGCCGGTAAACATCAGCGCTACCGCAGAAGCCTGTTTGTTGGGCGCGACCAGGCTGGCGGCAACCACCGCACCGATGCCAAAGAAGGCGCCGTGGCAGAGCGCGGTAATCACCCGGGCGAGCATCAGCAGGTTATAGGTGTACGCCAGCGCGCAAAAGATATTGCCGACGATGAAGATCACCATCAGCAGAATCAGCGTGCGCTTACGCGGCAGCGAGGCGGTCAGCAGCGCCATAATCGGCGCGCCAATCGCCACACCCAGCGCATAACCGCTGATCAGCCAGCCTGCTGACGGAATCGATACCTGCAGATCGCGGGCGACCTCCGGCAGCAATCCCATGATGACAAACTCCGTGGTGCCGATAGCAAATGCACTCAGCGCCAGAGCCAGTAGTGAAACAGGCATAACACACTCTCCCAAAAAGATAAAAACAGGCCACCCCGACCGCAGCAGAGGTTCCTGTGCAGCATAAATGACGGTATAAATAGTTGATCTTGATCACGCGCGACATTAAAGCATAGCCGTCGTTGCGCATATACCCGGATAACGGCAAGGCAATGTTGCTTATCGCGCAACAATGCAGCAGTTGAACGTGATGATGCGCACCGCGCTTAACTGGAGCAGGACCCATGTGCATGCCGATTCAAAGGGTTAAGCTCTGGTTCAGGCTGGTGCTGTTGCGTTTTATGGGTCGTGATTTGCCTTAAAGATCGGCGCAGGCCGTGCCGATATCCTGTGGTTAACAGCAGCAATTGATAAACGGGAGAATGCATGTATCTGCGCGTGGCCATTATGGCGGTCTGTCTGAGCGGCTGCTCGGTCGGGCATTATGAGTACAGTAAAGAAGCGCAGAAACGGGTCGATATGACGGTCACCGGTATTCCTACCGTGCTGGGCCTGGGCACACTGGGCACCACCATTCCCCTGACGGCGGATTACAGCCTCACCGCGGCGCACGTGGCCAAGTTTTCGCTCTATAAGGTTAAGGCGTGGCATCCGGAATGCGATATCGCCGTGGTCTACCACAAAAACAGCGAAAAGGATCTGCCGCCGCGCTTTCGTAACAGCCATATCGGCGAACGGGTCAATTTCTACGGCTACAGCTTTATCTCAGCTATGCCGGTCAGCTCCAGCGGCACAAACCTGATTAACACCGGCCTGGCAAACAGCTGGAACAAGCTCAGCTGCGTGGTGGTGGCGGCCAACGCGGGCGTGGTTAAAGGCATGTCCGGCGGCGCGGTTTACAACGCTGATGACGATACGCTGGCTGGCGTGATCGTGGGCTACAGCAGCCATATTGATGACAACGCCAGCGGCAAAACGCTCTACAAAGATGTCGCGCTCTACGTGCCTTACCTGCAGTTCAAAGGCTGGCTGGACACGGTGTTAAAAAGCTAGTCGTCCTGCGGTTTATCCGGCAGGCCGGAATGCCCGCCCATGATCTGCGCCGGTGGATTGAGCCAGCGATCTTCTCGCGTGGCGGCATAAGCCGGGTTCAGCGGATAGAAAATGCGGTTCTCCGGCTTGTTGGCTTCGCCTACCACCAGCAGGTGCGCTTCCTCTTTGCCGTTGTTGATAAAGGTGTGACAAACGCCGGTGCCCGCGGGAAAAGCCACCGCATCGCCGGGCTGGAGCGCATAAAGTTCACCGTTGATCCAGGCGTGTGGCGATCCCTGCAAAACATAGACAAACTCCTCTTCGGCGCTTTCCGCATGCGGATAAGAGAGCCGACGCCCCGGCAGCAGACGCTCATGATGAATGCCGAGCCGCGTCAGGCCCAGCGCCCTGCCCAAGGGTGCGCCAATCGACATCCGCTCGTTGCTGTCGGGATAGTGCGCGTGATCGTCGCCTTCCAGTTCATGCCAGTGGCGAATGCAATCCGGTCTGTTCGCTGACATCATCACTCCTGAGGGTTAGTGGCCCGAACATAAAAAAGCCAGCCCGCAGGCTGGCTCAATACTTTACGCGTTACCGATACCGTTACTTGCTGGTTGGACGCAGCGCCGGGAACAGGATCACATCGCGAATAGTATGGCTGTTGGTAAACAGCATAACCATGCGATCGATACCGATGCCCAGGCCAGCCGTTGGCGGCAGGCCGTGCTCCAGTGCGGTCACGTAATCTTCATCGTAGAACATCGCTTCATCATCGCCTGCATCTTTGGCATTCACCTGCTGCAGGAAACGCTCTGCCTGATCTTCCGCGTCGTTAAGTTCCGAGAAGCCGTTGCCGATTTCGCGGCCGCCAATGAAGAACTCAAAGCGATCGGTGATTTCAGGATTCTCATCATTACGACGCGCCAGCGGAGAAACCTCGGCCGGATATTCCGTAATGAAGGTTGGCTGAATCAGGTGCGCTTCCGCGGTCTCTTCAAAGATTTCGGTCACGACGCGGCCAAGGCCCCAGCTCTTCTCGATCTTAATGCCCAGCGAAGCAGCAATCGCCGACGCTTTTTCCATATCATCCAGATCGGCAAGGTCGGTTTCCGGACGGTATTTCTGGATCGCCTGCTTCATGGTCAGCTTCTCGAACGGCTTACCGAAATCAAACTCCTGGTCGCCGTAAGGCACCACGGTGCTGCCCAGCACATCCTGCGCCAGCGTGCGGAACAGGCTTTCGGTCAGTTCGATCAGGTCGCGGTAATCCGCATACGCCATATAGAGTTCCATCATGGTGAACTCTGGGTTATGGCGCGGCGAAATGCCTTCGTTACGGAAGTTACGGTTGATCTCAAACACGCGATCAAAGCCGCCAACCACCAGACGCTTCAGGTAGAGTTCCGGCGCGATACGCAGATACATATCGATATCAAGCGCGTTGTGATGGGTAATAAAAGGCCGCGCTGAGGCACCGCCAGGAATCACCTGCATCATCGGCGTTTCCACTTCCATAAAGTCGCGCGACACCATGAACTGACGGATGCCCGCCATGATCTGCGAACGAATTTTAAAGGTGTTACGCGACTCGGCGTTGGCGATCAGATCGAGATAGCGCTGGCGATAGCGCGTTTCCTGATCGGCCAGGCCGTGGAATTTATCCGGCAGCGGACGCAGCGCTTTGGTCAGCAGGCGCAGCTCGCTACAGTGAATCGACAGCTCACCGGTTTTGGTTTTGAACAGCTTGCCACGTGCGCCGAGGATATCGCCGAGATCCCATTTCTTGAACTGCTCGTTGTAATAACCTTCCGGCAGATCGTCACGGGAAACGTAGAGCTGAATGGTGCCGCCGACATCCTGCAGGGTGACGAACGACGCTTTGCCCATAATACGGCGCGTCATCATGCGGCCCGCTACGCTGACCTCAATGCCCAGCGATTCCAGTTCCTCGTTCTCTTTGCCATCATGGCTGGCGTGCAGCGCATCGGACAGGCTGTCACGACGGAAATCATTGGGAAACGCCACACCCTTCTCACGCAGCGCGCTGAGTTTCTCGCGACGCGCCTTTAATTCGTTATTTAGCTCAACGGCGGCGTCAGCATTCTGCGGTTGTTGTTCAGACATGTCGGTTCCTTATAGCCCTGCTTTCAAACTTGCTTCGATAAAACGGTCCAGATCGCCATCCAGCACCGCCTGCGTGTTACGCGTTTCTACGCCGGTGCGCAGATCTTTGATGCGCGAATCATCCAGTACGTAAGAACGGATCTGGCTGCCCCAGCCGATATCAGATTTATTATCTTCAGCGGTCTGTTTGTCAGCATTTTTCTTTTGCATTTCATATTCATACAGCTTGGCACGCAGCTGCTTGAAAGCCTGATCTTTGTTCTTATGCTGAGAGCGATCGTTCTGGCACTGCACCACAATGTTGGTCGGTAAGTGCGTAATACGCACCGCTGACTCGGTTTTGTTCACGTGCTGGCCACCGGCACCGGATGCGCGGTAAACGTCGATGCGCAGGTCGGCTGGGTTGATTTCGATATCGATGTTGTCATCCACTTCCGGATAGATAAACACCGAACTGAATGAGGTGTGACGACGGCCGCCGGAATCGAACGGGCTTTTACGTACCAGGCGATGGACGCCGGTTTCGGTGCGCAGCCAGCCAAAGGCGTAGTCGCCAATCACTTTGATGGTGGCTGATTTGGTGCCCGCCACTTCGCCGTCGGACTCTTCGATGATTTCGGTTTTGAAACCGCGCGCTTCCGCCCAACGCAGATACATACGCAGCAGCATGCTGGCCCAGTCCTGCGCTTCGGTGCCGCCGGAACCGGCCTGAATATCCATGTAGCAATCGGCGCTGTCATATTCGCCGGAGAACATGCGACGGAACTCAAGCTCAGCGAGTTTTTTGTCGAGCGTTTCCAGCTCGGCAACCGCTTCATTGAAGGTCTCTTCGTCGTCGGCTTCTACCGCCAGCTCGAGCAGGCCGCTGACATCTTCCAGCCCCTGACGCAGCTGATCCAGCGTATCCACGATCGCTTCCAGCGAGGAGCGCTCTTTGCCCAGCGCCTGAGCGCGTTCAGGTTCGTTCCAGACGTCCGGCTGTTCCAGCTCGGCGTTTACTTCTTCGAGGCGTTCTTTCTTGGCATCGTAGTCAAAGATACCCCCTGAGCACGTTGCTGCGCTCGCTAAGGTCCTGAATACGATTTTTGACCGGATTAATTTCAAACATGATTTCGGATCTTTTTCGCAGAAAGTCGATAATGTAACGGCGAAGTTTACCTGAAATGGTGGGTAGTTTGTAGCGCTGCTTTGCCCTTCTCACGGCATTCTGCCGTTAAAAAACAGCAGAATGCCGACATGGGCTGAGCGGAAGGTTACAGCGGACGCAGGTGTTCGATAATCAGCTGCACGCTGCGGTTACCGCGGAACTCGTTAATGTCGAGACGATAGGCGAGTTCAACCTGGCGCACGCTGTTGTCGGGCCAGATCAGCGGATCGATATTAAAGGCGATGCCATCCAGCAGTGGCCCGCCGCCCAGTGGCTCCACCATCACTTTCAGATGACGTTCGCCAACCAGTTTTTGCTGCAGCAGCTTGAACTTGCCGTCAAACAGCGGCTCCGGGAACGCCTGGCCCCACGGGCCGCCATCACGCAGCAGCTCGGCGGTGGCCAGCGAAAACTCCTGCGGCTGCAGTTCGCCATCGGACCAGATAATGCCCTGCAGCGCTTCGCCATCAAGCCATTCGCCCACCAGCGCGCTGAAACGCTCGCTAAATTCCTCAAAGCGTTCGCTATTCAGCGACAAGCCAGCCGCCATAGCGTGACCGCCAAACTTAATGATCAGGCCCGGACAGAGCGTATCCAGTCGCTCCAGCGCATCGCGCAGATGCAGCCCGGCAATCGATCGGCCCGACCCTTTTAGCGTGCCGTCGCCCGCTGGCGCAAAGGCGATCACCGGCCGATGAAAGCGATCTTTCAGCCGCGATGCCAAAATACCCACCACGCCCTGATGCCACTCCGGATGGTAAAACGCCAGGCCCAACGGCAGCGTTTCGTGCGTATTTTCCAGCTTGTCGCACAGCGCCAGCGCTTCTGCCTGCATACCGCGCTCAATCTCTTTGCGCGTCTGATTCAGCGCATCAAGTTCGCTGGCCAGCATGCGCGCCTGCGCCACATCGTTGGTCAACAACAGCGCAACGCCCACTGACATATCGTCCAGCCGCCCTGCTGCATTCAGCCGCGGCCCGAGCGCAAAGCCGAGATCGCTGGCCGCCAGCTGATGCGCTTCACGATTGGCGACCTCCAGCAGCGCGCGAATGCCTGGCCGACATTTACCGGCGCGAATACGGCTCAAGCCCTGCCAGACCAGAATGCGGTTGTTGGCATCCAGCGGCACCACGTCGGCTACCGTGCCAAGCGCTACCAGGTCGAGCCATTCCGCAAGGTTCGGCATCGGTCGCGCATCACTGAACCAGCCCTGTTCACGCAGGTGCGCACGCAGAGCCAGCATCAGATAAAACGCCACGCCAACGCCCGCCAGCGCGCGCGAAGGAAAATTGCAGTCAGCCAGATTAGGGTTAACGATCGCCTCAGCGGCTGGCAAGGTGTCGCCCGGCAGATGGTGATCGGTGATCAACACCGGAATCCCTTTCTGATGCGCCAGCTCCACGCCGCTGTGGGAAGAGATGCCGTTATCCACGGTCAGAATCAGCTCAGCGCCGCGTGCCGCCGCCTGCTCCACCACTTCCGGGCTCAGACCATAGCCGTCATCAAAGCGGTTCGGCACCAGATACTGCACGTTCGCGCCGCCCATGCTGCGCAGCGCCAGCACGCTCAGCGCGGTGCTGGTGGCGCCATCGGCATCGAAATCGCCCACCACCATAATGCGCTGCTGGCTTTGCAGCGCCTGATGCAGCAGCCTGACGGCGCTGTCGATGCCGCTGAGCTGCTGCCATGGCAGCAGATTTTTCGCGCCGCGCTCCAGCTCCTCAGGCTGACGCACGCCGCGCAGCCCGTAAAGGCGACGCAGCAACGGATGCAGCTCAACGGGCAGCGTGTTGTCAACGGCTTCGCGCCGCCGTAATTCAGAAGACCCTTTCACGCAGACTTAACCACCACTTTTTTGGCTATCCAGCACCTGTTTCAGCTCTTTCGGTCCCTGATAGCCCGGAATCATCATGCCATTTTCCAGCAGCATGGCTGGCGTGCCCTGAATACCGTACAGAATGCCCAGCTTGTACTGCTCATCCAGTTTGATATCGCAGGCGATTGGCGAGACGGCATTGCCTTTCATCGCTTCATCAAAGGCTTTGTTACGATCCGCCGCACACCAGATCGACTTCATCTGTTTTTCCACCTGGCCGTTCAGACCTTCACGCGGAAACGCGAGATAGCGCACGGTGATGCCCAGCGCGTTGTAATCGGCCATCTGCTCATGCAGTTTGTGGCAGTAGCCGCAGGTGATGTCGGTGAACACGGTGATCACATGCTGCTGCTTCGCCGCTTTATACACGATCATCTCTTTGCTCAGCGCATCGACCTTTTTTTGCAGCAGCTGGTTGGTGACGTTGACCGGCTGCGCGCCGCTGACGTTATACAGCGGACCCTGAATGAAGTGTTTGCCATCTTCAGTGACATAAAGCACGCCGCTTTCGCTCAGCACCGTTTTTATGCCGGGCAGCGGCGACGGCTGAATTTCGGTCTGCTGCAGGCCCAGTTTTTTTAGTGATTGTTGGATGGCCGCATCGTCTGCGTGGGCGACATTCGTCAGCGAAGCCGCCAGTAAAGAGAGAACTGCAATACGCTTATACATCCTGATTCCTTGTGTTCTGGCTATGCGCGTGGATGATGCTGTTGATGAAGTTGACGCAGTCGCTCGGTGGCAACGTGCGTATAAATTTGGGTGGTCGACAGGTCGCTGTGGCCTAACAACATCTGTACGACACGCAGGTCGGCGCCATGGTTCAGCAGATGAGTGGCAAAAGCGTGCCGTAATACGTGAGGCGAGAGCTTTTCGCTATCGATACCCGCCAGCGTGGCATAATGTTTGATGCGATGCCAGAAGGTTTGCCGGGTCATTTGTTGCGCGCGATTGCTGGGAAACAGGACATCCAGCGTGCGACCATTGGTCAACCAGGGGCGACCGTGTTCCAGATACTGCTCCAGCCAGTGCACCGCCTCTTCGCCCAGCGGCACCAACCGTTCTTTATTGCCTTTACCAATCACGCGCACCACGCCCTGGCGCAAACTGACGTCGCTGAGCGTCAGGCTCACCAGCTCGGTGACGCGCAGCCCGGTGGCGTAGAGCAGCTCAAGCATCGCTTTATCCCGCAGCTCAATCGGCTGATCGGTTACCGGCGCCTGTAACAGGCGCCCCACCTGCGCTTCACTGAGATCTTTCGGCAAACGCTGCGGCAATTTGGGCGCCGCCAGCAGCGCGCTGGGATCGTCATCGCGCAGCTTTTCACGATAGAGATACTGAAACAGCCGGCGCATGGCGCTGAGCAGCCGCGCCGAACTGGTAGCTTTATAGCCGCCTTCGATACGCTCAGCGAGGAACGCCTGCAGATCAGCCGCGCCAGCCTGCAACAACGTGAGCTGTTGATGCGCCAGCCAGCCGGTCAGCGTCTGCAAATCCTGCCGATATGAGGCAAGCGTATTTTGCGCCAGATTACGTTCGATCCAGAGCGCATCCAGAAATTGCTCAAGCAGTTCAGTATCTTGCACAGTTAAACCACGCGTGAAGGATGTGAATTTGTGCTCATTATGCCTGAATTCCGCCCCTGTCTGGTACACTTGCGCCAACGGTACGTCAATATGAGCTCTACCCGCATGAAAATTGGCCTCTTCTATGGCTCCAGCACCTGTTACACCGAAATGGTCGCGGAAAAGATCCGTGATTTTATCGGTGCCGAGCTGGTGACCTTACACAATGTGAAAGACGATTCTCCGGCGCTGATGGCGCAGTACGATCTGCTGATTCTTGGCATTCCCACCTGGGATTTTGGCGAGCTGCAGGAGGACTGGGAGGCGATCTGGCAGGAAATTCCCGCAGTGAATTTGCAGGGAAAAATCGTTGCGATGTACGGCATGGGCGATCAGTTTGGTTACGGCGAATGGTTTCTTGATGCGCTGGGCATGCTGCACGATTTGCTGACGCCAATGGGCGTGCGCTTTGTGGGCTACTGGCCGCTGGCAGGCTATGAGTTCACCAGCGCGCGGCCGTTAACCGCTGACGGCACACAGTTTGTCGGCCTGGCGCTCGACGATGTTAACCAGTTTGAGCTCAGCGATGAACGCATTGAACAGTGGTGCGAACAGATCCTGACCGAAACGGCTGAGCTGCTGTAGCGTTCGTTATCTGCTCAGCTTGCCTGCTCAATATGCAAGACTAAACAGGCGAATCAGCCGGGCCAGCCGTCAGAATCTGATAGCGCAGCGCGCGCCATTCCGCCTCGCTCATGCTGTCACGCATCAGCCAAAACTGCTGCTGCCCCGCCTCACCGCGTAAACGCAGCAGGATCGCCGCGTTCAGGCAGCAGGTTGCCGGGCAGAGCCGCCAGTGGCGCTGCTGCCAGCGCCAGTCATCATTCTCTTTCCATACCAGCGCGCCGCAGCGCCGCTGTAGCACGTGATGATGGCGTCGCCACTCATACATCACCGCGGCCAACAGCAGCAGGTTCAGTAACCCGTAGCTCAGCTGCCACGGCGGCAATAGCGTCACCAGCAGCGCCGCTGTCAGAAACAGCCCATGGCTCCAGCGCTGTGCCAGCACGGAGGCCTGTAGATCAGCGCGCCACCGGACCACGTTGCTGGTTCCGTTGCTGAATCAGGCGCACCATGCGTTTTAACTCTTCATCAGCGGGTTCGCCGTGATTCATCATCCAGTTAAACAGATCGGGATCGTCACTCTTTAACAGGCGAATAAACAACTGTTTATCCTCATCATTCAGTGAATCATATTCATATTCAAAGAACGGCATGATGGAAATATCCAGTTCAAGCATGCCGCGACGGCAGGCCCAGTGAATGCGTGATTTTTCGTGAATATCCATAAGCTCAGTCATCCGCAACGAAAATAATGGCGCTCAGTGTAGCGGTTTTTTAGCACGCTGCCGAAGCCAAATTAGCGCTTTGCGGCACGCCTCGCAGCTGGCATAAGCGCGGCTCATGACGTATCACGCCTTTTGTGCGCCCTTTTCCGGAAACAGGTTGCAAAGACGCGATGCTCTTTTAACATGAATACCATTGTCGTACATTGCCAGGATACTTTTATGCCACGCTTTAGCTTACCGCCACGTCAGCCCGCCGCCTCGGCTCGCCTGCCTTTAACGTTGATTTCTCTGGAAGAGTGGGCGCTGGTCAGCGTGCAGGGCGCAGACAGCACCTCTTATCTGCAGGGCCAGCTGACGCTGGATGTCGCCGCACTGGATGCCAGTGCGCATAAACTCGCCGCCCACTGTGATGCCAAAGGCAAAATGTGGAGCAGCCTGCGGTTGTTTCATCGCGGTGAGGGTTATGCGTATGTTGAGCGTCGCAACCTGCATGAAACGCAGATTGCTGAACTAAAGAAATATGCCATTTTTGCCAAAGTGACCATTGCCGCCGATGAAGATGCGGTGCTGGTTGGCGTTGCGGGTTTTCAGGCGCGTGCCGCGCTGACCGGGCTGTTTGATACCTTGCCTGATGCCGCGTCGCCGGTGGTGCAACAGGGTGAAAGCACGCTGCTGTGGTTTGAACAGCCAGCCGAGCGCTTCATTATTGTTACCTCGCTGGAACAGGCGCAGGCGCTGCAAAACAAACTGGCCGGTGAAGCGCAGCTCAGCGACAGCGCGCAATGGCTGGCGCTGGATATCGAAGCGGGACTGCCGATTATCGAAGATAAAAACAGCGTGCAGTTTATTCCTCAGGCGACCAATCTTCAGTCGCTGGACGCGATCAGCTTTAAAAAAGGCTGCTACACCGGCCAGGAGATGGTGGCACGCGCCAAGTTTCGTGGCGCCAACAAGCGCGCCCTTTACTGGCTGGCAGGCAGCGCCGGTCATGTGCCGGTAGCAGGCGATGCGCTGGAGATGAAGCTGGGTGAAAACTGGCGCCGCACCGGCACCATTCTCAGCGCCGTGCAGCTCGATACCGGTGAAGTATGGGTGCAGGCGGTCATGAACAACGACCTCGAACCCGCTACCCCGTTTCGCCTGCAGGGCGATGAAGGCGGCGCACTGGCGATCAAACCGCTGCCTTATGTGATTGAATAACGGATTCAGGGGCCATACGGCCCCTTTTTTACATCACGTATAAATAGATAGCGAGGAAATGGCACAGGCTGCCGCCGAGCACAAAACCGTGCCAGATGGCGTGGTTATAAGGGATACGTTCCGAGACGTAGAAGATGACCCCCAGCGAATAGATCACGCCACCTGCTGCCAACAGCCAGATACCTGCCGCCGGTAGGATCAGCGCCAGCTGATAAATCACCACCAGCGAAAGCCAGCCCATCAGCAGATAGGTTATTACGGAAAGTTTTTCAAAACGGTGCGCTATGGTGAATTTGAAAATAATGCCCGCCAGCGCCAGACCCCAGATCACCACCATCAGGCCGTGCGCCAGCGGAGATTTTAATCCTACCAGCAGGAAAGGCGTGTAGGTCCCGGCAATCAGCAGATAGATGGCGCAGTGATCGAACTTTTTCAGCCAGTACCGCGCGGCCGGATGCGGAATGGAATGATAGAGCGTGGAAGCCAGAAAAAGCAGAATCATGCTGCCGCCGTAGAGGCTGTAACTGACGATAGCCACTGCGTCAGCCTGCGCCGCCCAAGCCTGATTCAACAGTAGCACCAGGCCGATAATGCCAAACAGACAGCCAATGCCGTGGCTGATGCTGTTGGCGATCTCCTCCGCCACAGAATATCCCTGCGCGGGTAATGGGGTTTTCGCCATAGGTTCCTCAAATGCTGTTATCGCGCCGCAGGATGCAGCACGAATAGCCTATCTGAGAATTATTTCAGTGTACACGTGTACGCCGTAATATTTTGTGTAGCGCGGTAACGGAAAGCGCGCCGTGCGCCACAGACGATATCAGCCATGCCCTAAAGTCTGATAAACTCGCGCCTCATTGCTTCAGGAAACGCTTTTGTTATGTTCACTCATACCGCACTGGCTTCGCTAAACGATCTTGAAATGCAGGTTTATCAGGTGGTTATTAAGCAATCGGAAAATGTGATGTACATGACGATTCGCGAACTGGCCGATGCGGCAGGCGTATCCACCACCACCGTGCTGCGCTTCTGCCGCAAAATGCAGTGCGAGGGTTATGCTGAATTTCGTGTGCGCCTGAAGCTCTATCTTGAGCAGGAACAGCAGCCGCCTATTCATTATGGCGTGAATGAAATCGTCAGCTTTTTTAAAAGCATTAATAACGATGAGTTTGAGCATTTAATAGCACAGGCGGTTGCGCATATTATTGACGCGCGGCGGGTTATATTTGTTGGCGCCGGCACATCAGGCACACTGGGTAAATATGGCGCACGCTTCTTCTCTAATATCGGTAAATTTAGTAGCCACATTGATGACCCTTATTTCCCGGTTAATAGCGATATGTATAAAGATGCGGTGGCGATTATTTTATCCGTGTCGGGTGAAACGCCGGAAATATTGCGCCTTGCCAGCCAGTTCAGCCTACATCGCTGCAAAATCATTAGTTTGACCAACAGCGAAAACTCCTCGCTGGCCAAAATCGCCGATTTCAATCTCTCTTATCACATGCCCCTTATTCGCGTAAACGGCGGCTTTGATATCACGACCCAGGTGCCGGTGCTCTATATTCTGGAAACCATTGGCCGTCAGCTGGCGCAATATCTGCCGAAATAAAACAGCCTGTTTTTTCAGTGTGACAAATTACAAATTGTCTCCGGCGTTATATCGTGACATTCAATTCCGCTTTGCTAAACTCGCCGCATTAACAGAAAAATGTTATCAGTCCAGCAAAATAAATGAGGGGTTTGATGAGCCAGTTTCAGCAGTTACCAAAAGATTTCCTCTGGGGCGGCGCGGTTGCCGCACATCAGGTTGAAGGCGGTTGGGATCAGGGCGGCAAAGGCGTCAGCATCGCTGACGTGCTGTCCGGCGGTTCACACGGTGTCGATCGCGTAATGACCGATGGCGTACAGCCCGGTTACAGCTACCCCAATCATCAAGGCGTGGAATTTTATTCCCGCTATAAAGAGGATGTGGCGCTGCTGGCAGAAATGGGCTTTAAATGTTTTCGCACCTCCATTGCCTGGACGCGCATTTTCCCGAATGGCGATGAGCAGGAGCCCAACGAAGCTGGCCTGCAATTCTATGACGATCTGTTTGATGAACTGCTGAAGCACGGCATTGAACCGGTGATCACCCTTTCTCACTTTGAGATGCCTTACCACCTGGTTAAGCATTATGGCGGCTGGCTAAACCGTGACGTGGTTGATTTCTTCGTACGTTTCAGCGAAGTGGTGATTGCGCGTTACCAGCACAAAGTGAAGTACTGGATGACCTTCAATGAGATTAACAACCAGCGCGACTGGAAATATCCGCTGTTTGGCTACTGTTGTTCTGGTGTGGTGTTTACCGATCATGAAAAGCCTGAGCAGGCGATGTACCAGGTAATGCACCATCAGTTTGTCGCCAGCGCGAAGGTGGTGAAACTGGGCCATGCGATCAACCCTGACTTACACATTGGCTGCATGATCGCCATGGTGCCGATCTATCCATTCTCCTGTCATCCCGATGATGTGATGTATGCCCAGGAAGCGATGCGTCATCGCTATGTCTTCAGTGATGTACAGATGCGCGGCGCATGGCCTACCTATGCACAGCTGGAATGGGCGAAAAAAGGCTATCAGATCGACATGGCGCCAGAAGATGCACAGACGCTGCGCGATGGCTGCGCGGATTACATCGGCCTGAGCTATTACATGAGCAATGCGGTCAAGGCCGATGCCGAGGGCGATGCCTCCGGCGTGGCTGACTTCAAAGGCAGCGTACCGAACCCGCATGTGAAAGCCACCGACTGGGGCTGGCAGATCGATCCGGTTGGCCTGCGTTATGCGCTGTCGGCGCTGTATGAGCGCTATCAAAAACCACTGTTCATCGTGGAAAACGGTTTTGGTGCCTACGACAAAATCGGCGACAGCGGCATCATTGAAGATGATTACCGTATCGATTACCTGCGTGCGCATATCGAAGAGATGAAAAAAGCGGTGTTTGACGATGGCGTGGAGCTGATGGGTTATACGCCGTGGGGCTGCATCGACTGCGTCTCTTTCACCACCGGACAATATGATAAGCGCTACGGTTTTATCTACGTCAACAAACATGACGACGGCAGCGGCGATTTTTCCCGCGCGAAGAAAAAGAGCTTCAGCTGGTATCAGCAGGTGATTGCCAGCAACGGTGAGCAGCTGTAACACACCGTGCTGTTTATCTGATAACACACAATAAAAAGCCGGGCATTGCCCGGCTTTTTTTATGCGCAAAATTACTGGTAGTCGCCGATCGGCACGCAGGAACAGAACAGATTGCGGTCGCCAAAGACGTCATCAAGGCGCTTCACCGTTGGCCAGTATTTGTTTTCGCTGCCGCCAGGAAACACCGCCAGCTCACGGCTGTAAGGATGCGTCCATTCACCGACGATCTCTTTCTGCGTATGCGGAGCATTCACCAGCGGGTTGTCTTCAGCAGACCATTCGCCTGCGGCAACGCGATCGATCTCCATACGAATCGCCAGCATGGCATCGATAAATCGATCCAACTCGATTTTGCTTTCCGATTCCGTCGGCTCCACCATCAGCGTTCCGGCTACCGGGAATGACATGGTCGGCGCATGAAAACCGTAATCGATTAAGCGCTTGGCGATATCCAGCTCGCTAATGCCGGTCTGCTCTTTCAGCGGTCGAATATCCAGAATACATTCGTGCGCCACATGACCGTCACGACCGGTATAGAGAATTGGGTAGGCTGATTTCAGACGGCTGGCGATGTAGTTAGCGTTTAAGATCGCCACTGAGCTGGCCTGTTTTAGCCCTTCCGCGCCCATCATGCGGATATACATCCAGCTGATCGGCAGAATCGATGCGCTGCCGAACGGGGCAGCGGACACCGCGCCCTGCTGCGTCAGCAAGTCGTCGATTTGCACCACGCTGTGACCTGGCACGAACGGCGCCAGATGCGCTTTAACGCCGATAGGGCCCATACCTGGACCGCCACCGCCATGTGGAATGCAGAAGGTTTTGTGCAGGTTCAGGTGCGAAACATCCGCGCCGATGTAACCTGGCGTGGTGATGCCCACCTGCGCATTCATGTTGGCGCCGTCCAGATAAACCTGGCCACCAAACTGATGCACGATTTGGCACACTTCACGGATGGTTTCTTCGTACACGCCGTGCGTTGACGGATAAGTCACCATAATGCAGGAGAGTTTGCTGCCCGCCTGTTCGGCCTTGATGCGCAGATCGTGCAGGTCAATGTTGCCCTGTTTGTCACAGGCGACCACCACCACCGACATACCCGCCATCTGCGCAGATGCTGGATTAGTGCCGTGCGCCGAACTCGGAATCAAACAGATTTCACGCTCACCTTCATTGCGGCTTTCATGGTAGCGGCGGATAGCCAGCAGGCCAGCATACTCGCCCTGAGCGCCAGAGTTTGGCTGCATGCAGAGTGCGTCATAGCCGGTCAGCTGCACCAGCCACTGCGACAGCTGGCCGATCATCTGCAAATAACCGCCCGCCTGTTCTGCCGGGCAGAAAGGATGCAGCTCGGCAAATTCCGGCCAGGTAATCGGAATCATTTCCGCCGCCGCGTTCAGTTTCATGGTGCAGGAGCCGAGTGGGATCATCGCCTGATTCAGCGCCAGATCCTTTTTCTCCAGGCTGTGCATGTAACGCATCATCTCAGTTTCGCTGTGATGACGGTTAAATACTGGATGCGTCAAAATGGCATCGTGACGCTGCAGTGCTGCTGGAATAGAGCTACTGTTGCTCGCCGCGCGATCGAGCGCCTCAATATCCTGACCGTGATCGTCGCCAAGCAGGATAGCGAACAGCGTAGCGACATCTTCACGGCTGGTGGTTTCATCCAGCGTAATACCGACGGCGTTGAGAATATCGCTGCGCAGGTTGACGCCAAAGCTCAGCGCACGATTCAGCACTGCTGCCTTGTCGGCGACCTCAATGGTTAAGGTGTCGAACCAGCTGGTATAGCGGCATTTCAGGCCGCCCTGCTGCAGGCCGGCAGCCAGAATATCGGTCAGGCGATGGATGCGGCTGGCGATGCGCTGCAGGCCAACCGGGCCATGAAATACCGCATACAGGCTGGCGATATTGGCTAACAGCACCTGTGAAGTACAGATGTTGGAGTTGGCTTTTTCACGACGAATATGCTGCTCGCGCGTTTGCATCGCCATGCGCAGCGCGGTATTGCCCGCAGCATCGCGCGATACGCCAATGATGCGTCCCGGCATCGAACGTTTGTGCTCGTCGCGGGCAGCGAAAAACGCCGCATGTGGCCCGCCGTAGCCCATCGGCACACCAAAACGCTGCGCCGATCCGAATACGATATCGGCGCCCTGCTTGCCTGGCGCCTCCAGCAGCAGCAGTGACATAAAGTCTGCCGCTACGCTGACCACCACTTTACGTGCGGTGAGTTCGGCAATCAGCTGACGATAATCATGCACTTCGCCACCGGTGCCCACCTGCTGTAACAGCACGCCAAACAGCGAGTCATGCTCAATCGCTTTCTCTGCGCGATCGACCAGTACCTCAAAGCCGAAGGTTTCAGCACGTGTGCGTACCACGTCCAGTGTCTGCGGGTGAATGTCGTCAGCGACAAAAAACTTATTGGCGTTTTTTAGCTTGCTGACGCGCTTCGCCATCGCCATCGCTTCGGCGGCGGCGGTGGCTTCGTCCAGCAGCGAGGCAGAGGCGATATCCAGCCCGGTTAAATCCAGCGTCAGCTGCTGGAAGTTCAGCAGCGCTTCGAGACGACCCTGCGACACTTCTGGCTGATAAGGGGTGTAAGCGGTATACCAACCGGGGTTTTCCAGCATATTGCGCAGGATAACCGGCGGCGTCAGCACCGGGGTATATCCCATGCCGATGTAAGATTTGTAACGCTGATTCTGACTGGCAATCGCTTTTAGCTCGGCCAGCGCCTGATGTTCCGTCATCGCTTCGCCGACCGCCGGTGGCCCCGGCAGCTGAATATCCGCGGGTACAATGGAAGCGATCAACGCATCGAGAGAATCTGCGCCGATCGCCTGCAACATGTCGTGCTGCTGCTGTAGTGACGGGCCGATATGGCGCTCAATAAATGCACCGGTATGTTCAAGCTGACTGAGAGTCTGGGTCATTAGCGGTAAATCCTGCATCGGGCATGGTGAATAAAAATCCCTTCGATAAGCAAAGGGTGCAGGCGAGGCTGGCCTCGCCCAGGCCCTTTCTCGCGGACAAAAAGGGCCAACGCGGGTTTACTCTTCGATAGACGCCTTGTAAGCGTCAGCATCTAACAGGTCGTCCAGTTCTGATGCATCGCTGGCCTTGATTTTAAACAGCCAGCCATCGGTATAAGAGCCACTGTTAACCAGCTCTGGCGAGTCCGTCAGCGCATCATTCACCGCCACGACTTCGCCGCTTAACGGTGCATAAATATCGGATGCGGCTTTAACTGATTCGGCTACGGCACAGTCATCGCCAGCGGTATAAATCGCGCCAACATCAGGCAGATCGACAAACACCATATCGCCCAGCAGCTCCTGTGCATGTTCGGTGATGCCAACGGTGTAAGTGCCGTCCGTTTCTTTGCGCACCCATTCGTGGCTGTCGCGATATTTCAATTCATTAGGTACATTGCTCATCGCCATTCTCTCCTGACGTAAATTACTGGACCGGCTTACCGGCACGAACAAAAACGGGTTTAGTGACGTCAACCGGCATTTCGCGGTTGCGAATCTGCACGATGGCACGCTGGCCAATTCCGGCTGGTACACGTGCTAAGGCGATGCTGTAGCCCAGCGTCGGTGAGAAGCTGCCGCTGGTAATAATGCCCTGCTGTTGCTGACCGAGTTCATCGGTGAAATGCACCGGCAGCGCATTACGCAGCACGCCTTTTTCACGCAGGATCAGTCCCACCAGCTTCTCGCTGCCATTGGCGCGTTGCGCTTCCAGTGCCTCACGACCAATAAACTGACGATCGGCCGGTTCCCAGCTCACCGTCCATGCCATGTTGGCGGCCAGCGGCGAGACGCCTTCGTCCATCTCCTGACCATACAGGTTCATGCCCGCTTCCAGCCGCAGCGTGTCACGCGCGCCCAGCCCTGCCGGTTTCACCCCAGCAGCGATCAGCTGCTGCCAAAAGTCAGCAGCCTGCGCGGCAGGCAGGGCAATCTCATAACCTGCTTCGCCGGTGTAACCGGTGGTGGCGATAAAAAGATCGTCAGCCTGCACGCCAAAGAATGGCTTCATGCCGGCCACGGCCTGCCGTTGCGTGTCGCTGAGTAAAGAGTGCGCTTTTGCCTGCGCCTGCGGACCCTGCACGGCAATCAACGCCAGATCGTCACGTTCGATCAGCTCAACGGCAAAAGGCGCGGCGTGTTCGCGGATCCATTGCAGATCTTTTTCACGCGTGGCGGAATTCACTACCAGACGGAAGAAATCCTCCGCCATGAAATAGACGATCAGATCGTCAATAACGCCGCCGGAAGCGTTAAGCATGCCGGTATAAAGCGCCTTGCCCGGCTGCGTCAGTTTGGCGACGTCATTAGCCAGCAGGTAACGCAGAAAATCACGGGTACGGCTGCCGTGCAGATCAACGATGGTCATGTGCGAGACATCAAACATGCCGGCATCGTTGCGCACCGCATGGTGCTCGTCCATCTGCGAGCCATAATGCAGCGGCATCATCCAACCATGGAAATCGACCATACGTGCACCGCAGGCCTGATGCTGTTCATACAATGGAGTCTGTTGAGTCATAACTATCCTGTGCATAAGCAAGTCGTTATTTTCTGGCGTTTTTACCGGCCGGAATGGCCGACGCAAACGTTATCTTTATCCTGACGTTATCACCTTCAATCGGGATTAACCATAAGCAAAACAGGGTCGAAACCGTTGCGCTGCGCTTTCTACTCGCAGGCGCTAACAGCGAATATAACCAATTATTTTTATGAAAGCAGAGGATTGAACCGCATCTGAAGGCTGCAACCAGTAAAATTGTGCGCAGGCTCGCGTTTGTTGATTTTTTTATTCACCGCTACCTCACCTTTCGAATGAGAAAATCTAATCCGATTACGCAGCAAAATTAGAATTATTCAAATGAAGGATCGTTACGGGGCGGGCGCGCACCAGCAGAGTGCAAAGGCGGCAAAACAGCGAGGGATGAGCAAACCAGAAGCATAAAAAAGGCCAGCAAGCTGGCCAGTTATCTGTTGGATTAGCGCGGCTGGCGTAGCCATTCCGGCAGGTCATTCAGACCCATCGCTTGCCTGAGCATCAGCGGCTTAACGCCCGGCAGGTTATTTGCCAGCTTCAGGCCCACATCGCGAAAGAGTTTTTTAGCGGGATGCGTACCGGCAAACAGCTCACGAAAACCTTGCATGCCTGCCAGCATCATAGCGGCACTGTGTTTGCGGCTGCGTTCATAACGACGCAGATAAAGATGCTGACCGATATCTTTGCCCTGTGTATGCAACCGCTTAATTTCACCAATCAACTCGGCGGCATCCATAAAGCCAAGATTGACACCCTGTCCGGCCAACGGATGAATCGTATGGGCGGCATCGCCGACCAGCGCCAGCCGGTGCGCGGCAAAATTACGCGCATAGCGCGCCACCAGAGGGAAGGTGTGTCGCTCGCTCTCAACCTGACACAGACCAAGACGCATATCGAACGCTACCGAGAGCTGCTGATTAAACAGCGCAGCGGGCATCGACTGCAGGCGTGAAGCCTCCTGCGGTGAAATCGACCAGACGATCGAGCTAAGATGCGGATCGCTCAGGGGCAGAAACGCCAGAATGCCTTCGCCATGAAACACCTGACGTGCCACGCCATCGTGCGGTAGATCCGTGCGCACATTAGCGACCAGCGCATGATGTTCATAATCCCAAAAGGTGAGCGGAATATCCGCTTTGTTACGCAGCCAGGAGTTGGCACCATCGGCGGCAATCAGCAAGCGGGCGCTCATCATGGTGCCATCCTGCAGCGTCACGAACGCTTCGTTATCGCCAAACGCCACCTGCTGCAGCTGCGCCGGAGCAATCAGCGTCACTTCGCTGAGCGAAGATGCACGCTGCCAGAGTGCCTGATGAATCACCTGATTCTCAACGATGTGGCCAAGGTGCGACAGCCCCTGCTGTTCATCGTCAAAGCTAATGGTGCCGAAGCTGTCCCGATCCCACACCTCCATGCCGTGATAGCAGCTGGCGCGTAATTCAAGAATGGAAGACCAGACGCCAAGATGCTGCAGCAATGTCTCGCTGCCTGCATTGATCGCCGATACGCGCAATCCCGGCGCGTCATCAGGCTGGAAGGGCTGCGGCTGCGCCTTTTCCAGCACCGCCACGCGCAATCCGCTGCCCTGCAAACCACAGGCTACGGCGAGCCCAACCATTCCGCCACCGGCGATTATCACATCATAAGTTTGCATTCAAAGCCTCATGTTAACGCTTAACCCAGCCCAGCGTACGCGACGCCAGCTGGTTGCGCAGTAACGGTAAATTGTCCATGGTCATCAGCCCCAGATTACGGCCAACAACTAACGGAGAGTAGCGATTGGCAAACAGGCGCACCAGGCTGTCGGTGACACCAATGGTTGCCTGTCGATCGGGCTGCCGACGCTGTTGATACTGCTGGAGAACGTTAAAGCTGCCGATATCCCTCTGTTGGTGATGCGCTGCGGCCAATGTTTCCGCCAGCGACATCACATCGCGCATGCCCAGGTTGAATCCCTGGCCAGCGATCGGATGCAGCGTTTGCGCCGCATTACCCACCAACGCCAAACGGTGGCTGATCTGCTGATTGGCCTGCTGCAGCGCCAGCGGATAACAGCTGCGCGTGCCGACCTGCGTGAAACGTCCCAGCCGCCAGCCAAAGGCGCGCTGTAGCTCGGCGAGAAACTGCGTATCGCCCCAGTTTTCAACCGCGTGACGCTTTTCCTGCGGATGACACCAAACCAGTGAACTGCGCCCGCCTGACATCGGCAACAGCGCCAGCGGCCCGTGTTCGGTAAAGCGCTCAAAAGCGCGGCCCTGATGCGCGATCTGCGTGGAAACGTTAGCGATCAATGCCACCTGTTGATACGCCTCCTGCTGCCAGTGAATGCCGCAGGAGGCGGCCAGCGGCGAACGCGTACCATCGGCAGCGACCAGAAGTTGTGCCGTCAACGTCTCGCCGTCAGCGAGCGTAACCTCGACGTTATCCTGCTGCCGGGAAACCGTTTTTACCGATGCCGGGCAGCGCAGGCTAATGCCCGGTGCCTGCTGCAACAGCGTAAACAGGCGCTGGCCGACTTCGTGCAACTCGACCACCTGCCCCAGCGCCCGCAACCCATAATCCTGTGCATTGAGAGAGACAAAACCCGCGTGGCCGCGGTCGCTTACGTGCACATGGGTAATCGGCGTGGCCAGGCTTTGCAGAGCAGGCCATAAACCAATGGCCGCCAGCTGTTGGCAGGTACCCTCAGCCAGCGCAATTGCACGACCATCGTAGCCAGGATGCGCATTGCTGCCCGGCTGGCGCGCTTCGATTAAGGTAACCGGTAACGTGCCCTGAGTCAGCGCGGAAATGGCCAGCGCCAGCGTGGCGCCGGTCATGCCACCGCCCGCAATGATGATGCTCATTTTGCCGCCGCCATTGATGCTCATTTTGCCGCCGCCATTAATGCCTCAATCTCAGCCGCCTCTTTAACCACGCTGGCGGTGAGATTCTCATTACCTGTTTCGGTAATCACAATGTCATCTTCAATGCGTACGGCGATACCGCGATATTCAGCAGGCACGTCAGCATCTGGCGCTATATAGAGGCCAGGCTCAACGGTGAGCACCATGCCCGGCGCCAACGTGCGGGTGCGCTCGGAGGTGCCATAGTTTCCGACGTCATGCACATCCAGTCCCATCCAGTGACCGAGGCCATGCATGTAAAACTGACGATGTGCAGAATCTGCAATCAGCTCGTCAACATCGCCCTGCATAACGCCCAGCTTCACCAGGCCAGAGACCATAATGCGCACAACAACGTCATTCACTTCGCGAATGCTGATGCCGGGGCGAAACAGCGCCAGCGACTGATTCAGGCAATCAAGGACGATGTCATAAATAGCACGCTGCGCGGCGGTAAATTTACCGTTAACCGGATAGGTACGCGTAATATCGCCAGCGTAGCCGTGTAACTCGCAACCGGCGTCCACCAGCACCAGATCGCCGTCGCGCAGCTCACTCTCGTTTTCGGTGTAATGCAGGATACAGCCGTTTACGCCGCCGCCGACAATGGTGTTATAGGCCGGGAAGCGAGCACCGTGACGAATAAATTCATGCTCAATCTCGCCCTGCAGCTGATATTCATACATTCCGGGCCGACAGGCTTGCATGGCGCGTGTGTGGGCCAGCGCGCTGATCTCACCGGCACGGCGCAGCACGGCTAGCTCCTCAGCGCTTTTGAACAGACGCATTTCGTGCACCCAGGGACGCCAGTCAGTGACGGTTGCCGGCGCCGAGAGGTTTTTACGAAAGCCGCGGCGCAGTGTTTCCAGCGCGTCGAACAGCTGGCGATCGGCGTCGGCGTATTCGCCCTGAGCGTGGTACACCACATCCAGACCATTTAACAGCAGATGCAGCTGCTCCGGCAGGTCGCTCCAGGGAAGCGCACGATCAACACCGAGTTTCTCAGGCGCGGCATCCTGCCCGAGACGGCGGCCAAACCAGGTCTCCGCCGTCAGATCGCGAACCCGGTTAAACAGCACGCTGTGGTTATGCGTTTCATCGCTTTTAATCAGCAGCAGCAGCGCTTCCGGCTCATTAAAACCGGTGAAGTACCAAAAATCGCTGTTCTGGCGATAAGGATATTCGGTGTCATTGCTGCGCGGCGCTTCCGGTGCGGCGAAAATCAGCGCGGCGCTGGCCGGGGCCATACGAGACAGCAACGCCTGACGACGTTGCTGAAAAGTGTTCAGCGTAATCATTATCTGCACTCCCTGTTAAATGGACGTTTATACCCCGGCGGTCACTGCGCCACGCGCGGCTAAGTTAGTGTAGCGTCGGTTTTTTTTGCACTTCATGCGCGGTGGGTGACTGATGGGTAAAAGAACTGAAGCAAAGCACGGCGGCAACGCGTACGTATTCGATCACCTCTTCCAGCGACTGCTCCAACTCTTCCTGATCTTCATCCTCATCATAGCCAAGTTGGGCAATGGTGCGCAGGTCGTCAATCGCTTCGCCCGTCTCGCCGGTGACCTTATCCAGTTTAGTTTGCGTCACGCCTAAACCCAGCAGGAAATGGTTAACCCATCCGGCCAGCGCATCTGCACGATCGAAGACGGTAATATCGTCGCCTTCTGGCAGGTAGAGCTGGAACATAAAGCCATCATCTTCTAGTGCATCCAGCACGCTGCCGTGCAGCAGCAGCAGCGGCTGGGAAACCGCCTGTGGAAAAGCCAAACCTTCATTAATCAAATCGTTAACCAGCGGCTTCCAGCTGTGGTCGAGATTGCCGCCGCAGATAATGCCACTCAGTAATCCGTGGATTTCGGCGGGCGTCATGCCGACGCCCTGCTGGGTAAGTACGGCTGCCAGGGTGTCGTAGTCTGGCGCAGAGTTCTGTAAAGACATAAGTATTCATCGTCGTTGGCGGAATAAGTTCATGGTATGCTACCACCAGGTGCCGCAACGATTCCAGAAAAGGGGTTGTAACTTATTTAGCGGGTCTATATAGTGGCGCCCCTCCCAAGCCATTGAACGGTAAGGGTGAAGCGGGCGCAGTAATCAGTCGGGAAGGTTCAATGTCGGCACAACCGGTAGATATACATATTTTTGGCCGTTCTTTACGAGTAAATTGTCCGCCAGAACAGCAAGATGCTTTAAATTTGGCGGCGGAAGATCTCAATCAACGGTTGCAAGATTTAAAAGTTCGCACTAGAGTCACAAATACAGAGCAGCTGGTGTTCATCGCTGCGTTGAATATTTGCCATGAGCTGGCGCAGGAAAAAAGCAAGACCCGCGACTATGCTGCTAACATGGAACAACGCATCCGAATGCTGCAGCAGACCATTGAGCAGGCATTACTTGAGCAAGGTCGCATTACTGAACGCCAGGGTGCTAAGTTCGAATAGTACTTCATGGTTACTGTGATAGAGTAACGGTGAAGCAAATTTTCTCTGAGATGTTTGCAAGCGGGCCAGTCCCCTGAGCCGATATTTCATACCAACAGAGTGTGACGCTCTGCTACCTGTGTGCATGCTCGGTCCGTCCGAGAAGCCTAATGGTTGCGACGGCATACTCACCTTGAACCAAGGGTTCAAGGGTTACAGCCTGCGGCGGCATCTCGGAGATCTCCCCTCTTCTATCACCCTTTAAGTACCAGCACGTTACACGTGAAAAAAATCACTTCTTATGCCTTAACTCTTGCTGTGAGCAACGCTTTTTTCATCCTGCACTTCTTCTCGTTAATCATCCTGTTATAGTGATTTTATTCACTTTCCGCGTTAGCAGGTAACTCAATGCCGTCGCTCTCATTACGTGACAGACAGGATATCCGCAGCCATATTCGGCATCTGCGCCGCTCGCTCTCTGCTGCGCAACAGCAGACGGCAGCCGATCGGGTTGCTGAACACGCCATCAATTTCGCCCCGGTCACGCAAGCGCAGAACATCGCTCTGTTTCTCTCCTTCGACGGCGAGCTGAATACCCGGCCGTTGATAGCGCGTCTCTGGCAGCAGCATAAAAACGTCTTTTTGCCTGTCCTGCATCCTTTTGCACGCGGTCAGCTGCTGTTTTTGCGCTATACGCCAGAAAGCGACCTGCGCCTTAATCGTCTGCGCATTCCGGAGCCGCCACTGGACGTGCGTCATATTATTCCGCTGTCTCAGCTGGATATCATCATGATGCCGCTGGTTGCTTTTGACAGTTACGGCCAGCGGCTGGGCATGGGCGGTGGATTTTACGATCGCACGTTACAGCACTGGCAGCAGCATCGCCTGGCCACGATCGGCCTGGCGCACGATTGTCAGCATGTGGATGCCTTGCCGGTCGCAGAATGGGATGTACCGCTGAGCGCAGTGATTACGCCAGCAAAACTGTGGCAATGGGATTTAACATGAGGAGAGAACGGATGCGCTTACAGAGCATAGGGGAAACAAAATAGCCCGCCGCCTGAAACAGGCATGCGGGCCGGGACATCAGCAGTGAGCGTCGTTAAATCAGTAGAGCAGGCGCGCGCGCATGGTGCCTGGAATGGCCTTCATCAGCTGTAGCGCTTTATCCGCTACCGTTTGATCGGCATCGATGTCGATCACCACGTAGCCCATATACGGCGTGGTTTGCAGGAACTGGGCGGCGATGTTGATGCCTTGCTCAGCAAAGATCTGGTTGAGCGCGGTCAGCACGCCAGGACGGTTCTCGTGGATATGCAGCAGTCGGCTGACATGCTCGCCATGAACTGGCAGAGAGACTTCCGGGAAGTTAACCGCAGAGAGCGTTGAACCGTTATCGGAGTACTTAGCCAGCTTACCGGCCACTTCAATGCCGATATTTTCCTGCGCTTCTTCGGTGGAACCACCAATGTGCGGCGTCAGAATCACGTTGTCGAACTCACACAGCGGCGACGTGAAAGGATCGCTGTTGGTTGCCGGCTCGGTAGGGAAAACGTCAATTGCGGCGCCAGCAAGGTGTTTACGCTTCAGCGCATCGCACAACGCAGGAATATCCACTACCGTACCGCGCGAGGCGTTGATCAGCAGCGCGCCTGGCTTCATCCAGGCCAGCTCTTTCTCACCGATCATATCCTGCGTTGAGGCAGTTTCCGGCACGTGCAGCGTGACGATATCGCTCATTCCCAGCAGTTCGCTGAGCTGGTTAACCTGAGTGGCATTGCCCAGCGGCAGTTTATTCTCGATATCGTAAAAATAGACGTGCATGCCCAGGCTTTCCGCCAGCACGCCAAGCTGCATACCGATGTGGCCATAGCCGATGATGCCGAGCTTTTTGCCGCGCGCTTCATAGGAGCCAACCGCCAGCTTGTTCCAGATACCACGGTGCGCCTTGGCGTTCGCTTCCGGAATACCGCGCAGCAGCAGCAGCAGCTCGCCGATCACCAGTTCTGCAACAGATCGGGTATTAGAGAAAGGTGCATTAAACACCGGAATACCGCGCTGCGCCGCAGCATTGAGATCAACCTGGTTAGTGCCGATGCAGAAGCAGCCAACCGCCACCAGTTTTTCTGCCGCCGCGAAAACTTCTTCCGTCAGCTGCGAGCGCGAACGGATGCCGATGAAATGCGCATCGCGAATTGACGCTTTCAGTGCTTCTGTATCCAGCGCACCTTTATGAAATTCGATGTTGGTGTAACCCGCAGCACGCAGATTTTCCAGCGCGCTTTGGTGCACGCCTTCCACCAGCAGGAATTTAATCTTGTCTTTCTCCAGTGATACCTTTGCCATTTCCCGACCCTATTATGCAGACTTCAGATGGAGCTGATGATCGGCAGCTGTACCCATGCAAAAGAGCGTTTCTCCTGTCCGTCACGATTCAGCACGGTGACCAACCGGACAATTCTCTTCTGCCTGCGTCAGCTAACCAGATATAAGCCAGCCTTCTGCCAAAATAACAAAATTTACGTATGGAGCAATACAAACGATTGCCTGGCATGCAGCACAGGCAGAGCGCCTGTTGCTGCGACATGGCACAAAATCTGGTTAAGGAATTTAGCCCCAGAATGTTAGCAATGTCAGCGTGCTGTTTGTGACATAAGTCACTAAATATTGCGGGTTAACAAAAGTTACGTTTTAGCGGAAAAAACTCAGCGCTGCAGATCATTTCTCAATGGTTCGCACGCCATTTGGACCGCCAATCAATGCCACGTCGGCTCCGCGGGCAGCAAACAGCCCTACCGTCACCACGCCAGGCAGCGCGTTAATGGCCTGCTCAAGCGCAATCGGCTCCATGATACGCAAGTTGTGCACATCCAGAATGATATTGCCGTTATCGGTAATCACATGCTGGCGATATTCCGGCAGACCACCCAGCTTAACCAGCTCGCGGGCAACAAAACTGCGCGCCATCGGGATCACCTCAACCGGCAACGGAAAGTGCCCCAGCACGTCGACTTCTTTTGACGCATCGGCGATGCAGATAAACCTGGTCGCCACGGCGGCAATGATCTTTTCGCGCGTTAATGCCGCGCCACCGCCTTTGATCATTTCCATTTGCGGATTGATTTCATCTGCGCCATCGACATATATCGCCAGCGAATCGACCTCGTTCAGGTCAAAAACGGGAATGCCCAACGCCTTCAGTTTTAACGTCGAAGCTTCCGAACTGGATACCGCACCGTCAATCTGGTGTTTTATCGTGCCCAGCGCATCAATAAAATGCGCGGCGGTGCTGCCGGTGCCCACGCCAACAATCGTGCCGGGCTGGACATATTCCAGCGCGGCCCAGCCTACGGCCTTTTTCAGTTCATCCTGAGTCATGATATAAACCTGTGCTGCCACTAAGTTGAGGCGCGTAGTATAAATCAAGCTTCTGTGAAAGTGCGCATAGCACAGAGAGCGATTCGCAGCTTTGTAAGCCAGCCCACAAAACACACTGTAACGAGAAGTACCCGGCAACAGGCTGTTTTATGGCATAGTGCAGAAAACCATCCTGAGAGAGAAACAGAACGCTAATGAAACGCCCGGATTATCGAACGCTTCAGGCGCTGGACGCAGTGATTCGTGAACGCGGCTTTGAGCGCGCGGCACAAAAGCTTTGCATTACGCAGTCAGCGGTCTCACAGCGTATCAAACAGCTGGAAAATCTGTTTGGCCAGCCGCTACTGGTGCGCACCGTGCCGCCCCGCCCCACCGAACAGGGACAAAAACTGCTGGCACTGCTGCATCAGGTTGAGTTGCTGGAAGAGGAGTGGCTGGGCGATGAGAACAGCGGCACCACACCACTGCTGCTGTCGCTGGCGGTCAATGCCGACAGTTTGGCGACCTGGTTACTGCCTGCGTTAAAAGATGTGCTGGCTGATTCACCGGTGCGCCTCAATTTGCAGGTGGAAGATGAAACACGCACTCAGGAGCGCCTGCGCCGCGGTGAAGTGGTCGGCGCGGTAAGTATCCAGCCGCAGCCATTACCCAGTTGCCTGGTCGATCAGCTGGGCGCGCTGGACTATCTGTTTGTTGGCTCGCCCGACTTTGCCACCCGCTATTTTCCCAACGGCGTCACCCGCTCAGCGCTGCTGAAGGCACCTGCGGTGGCGTTTGACCATCTTGATGATATGCATCAGGCGTTTCTGCAGCAGAACTTCGATCTCTCTCCCGGCAGCGTACCCTGCCATATCGTCAACTCGTCAGAGGCCTTTGTGCAGCTGGCAAGACAGGGTTCAACCTGTTGTATGATCCCGCACTTGCAGATTGAGCGCGAGCTGGCGAATGGCGAACTGGTGGATTTAACGCCGGGACTGCTGCAGCGACGCATGCTTTACTGGCACCGTTTTGCGCCCGAAAGTCGCCTGATGCGTCGGGTAACGGATGCGCTGCTGGCGCATGGTCATCGCGTGTTAAGACAAGATGCGGAGATGATCTAAAAAACAGGGCGGGATGCCGCCCTGTTAACTGATTTACTGCGGCTGAAGCTGGAACACCACATCAACTTGATCGTCAAAGTGGATGCTCTGCTGCTCATAGGTTTGCTGCGCGGTCGTGTCCGCCATTGCCGAAGCTGATTTATACATGCGTGCCACCGGCATTGGCTGATAATTTGAGACGTGATACCGCACGCTCCATACCGCGCCAAGCTTGCTGTGGAAACCTTCAGCCAGTGCCTGTGCCTGCTGGGTCGCATTGGCAATTGCTGCCTGGCGCGCTTTATCCTTGAACGCTTCCGGGTTGGCTACACCTAACTCAACCGAGCGAATCTCATTCAGACCCGACTTCAGCGCACCGTCCAGCAGCTCATTAAGCTTATCGAGCTGGCGCAATGTGACCTGCACCTGACGCACGGCACGGTAGCCTTTCAGCACCGCTTTGCCCTCTTTGGTGTAATCATATTCCGGCTGCGTACGCAGGTTAGCGGCATCAATATCTTTTTTCTCAATGCCATTTTTATTCAGAAAATCAAAATACTGTGCGACGCGATCGTCAGCCTGTTTCTTTGCCTCTGCGGCTTCTTTAGACGAAACATTCACTTCGATAGCCAGCGTGGCGATGTCAGGCGTTGCGTCAACGCTGGCCTGGCCAGACGTCACAACGTGCGGGCCGTTAGGCAGTTCTTCCGCCTGAGAAACCAGCGGCAGCGTGCCCATTGCCATCAGGGCTGAAAGAGCCAGAGCTTTCATTTTCACCAAAGTCCTCCTTGAGGGGTTATCGCTAAAAGATGGGATTACAACGCCAGCTTGCCTGAGCAGCAAGCGGTTTTCCATGTGCGATGTTCTGAGTTTTCATTGTGGCAAAAGTTCCGCCAACGCGCGCGAACTCTTTAGTGAAAACCGGCAATGCCCTGTTGCGCCAGGCGAAACGCGATAAACCACATGATGACACCCACCAGCAAATTGATAATGCGCTGGGCAGCGACCGTGCGCAGAACCGGTGAAAGCGATGCCGCTAACAGCGCCAGGCCAAAAAACCAGGCCAGCGAGGCACTAATGGTGCCAAAAGCAAACCAGCCACGTGCCGCCTGCGGTAGCTGACTGCCCAGGCTACCCAGCACCACAAAAGTATCTAAATAAACGTGCGGATTAAGCCAGGTCACCGCCATCATGGTGGCAACAATCCGCCAGCGGCTCTGCTTTGCCACCGTTTCGTCAGCCAGCGACAGGTTACGATTACAGGCAATGCGTAAGGCACCAAAGCCATACCACAGCAGAAATGCTACGCCGCCCCAGGTGACCAGATTAAGCAGCAGCGGTGACTGCGTTAACAACGCGCTGCCGCCAAAAATCCCGGCACAGATCAGCACCATATCGCTCAGGCTACAAAGCGCGGCGGTCATAATATGAAACTGCCTACGCACGCCCTGATTGAGCACAAACGCATTCTGTGGGCCTAAAGGTAAAATAAGCGCCAGACCAAGCATAACGCCTTGAAAATAATAGGAGAGCATGCCGTTTTCCCGTTATGGCTATGAACAGACGCAGTGTAAATCGCGACCACTATTAGTGGAAATTCAAAATAGTGATAGAGCATTAGCGCAGCTGATAACCTGACAACCGAC
Organism: Duffyella gerundensis; assembly: GCF_001517405.1. Lineage (NCBI taxonomy): Bacteria > Pseudomonadati > Pseudomonadota > Gammaproteobacteria > Enterobacterales > Erwiniaceae > Duffyella > Duffyella gerundensis. The sequence continues at coordinate 3,113,696 of NZ_LN907827.1, forward strand.
ATAAAAAAAGGAGCCCTCAGGCTCCCTTATTCAATACAGCGTGTTATTTGCTGAGCGACACTTTTTGCTCAGCATCCGGCTGCGCAGGCTCAGCACGATGCAGATGCACATCCATCTGTGGATAAGGAATACCGATGCCGTGCTCGTCCAGCTTGAGCTTGAAGTTCTTCATCAGATCCCAGTAAACATTCTGCAGATCGCCGCTGTTGCTCCAGCAGCGCACCACGAAGTTCAGCGATGACGCTGCCATTTCGTTCAGGCCAATCTGCACGCCTTTTTCCTGCAGTACGCGTGAATCGGCATCAACCACTTCGCGCAGCAGCGTCAGCACCTGATCGACATCCGCATCATACGCGACACCGATAATGAACTCGTTGCGTCGTACCGGCTCGCGCGAGAAGTTGACGATGTTACCGGAGATAATTTTGCTGTTCGGCACCACCACAATTTTGCCATCGGCGGTACGTAACGTGGTAGAGAAGATCTGCACGCTTAATACCGTGCCCATCACGCCGCCGAGATCGACAAACTCACCGGTGCGGAACGGACGCAGCGTGACCAGCAACACGCCAGCCGCCAGGTTAGAGAGCGATCCCTGAAGTGCCAGGCCAACGGCCAAACCGGCTGCACCCAGCACGGCAATCACCGAGGCGGTTTGCACGCCAACCCGTCCCAGCGCGGCAATCAACGTAAAGGCAATAACGCCATAACGCACCAGCGTGGCCAGAAAGTCAGAAACCGTGTCATCAATGTGACGCGCGCGCAGCAGACGCTTGACGCCGTTAGAGATAATCCGCGCGATGATCATACCGATGATCAAAATGGCGATAGCGGCCACGATGTTTACCGCATAACTCAGCAGCAGCGCCTGATTGCGCACCAGCCAGCTCCCGGCGCTGTTAATGCCATCAACTACATGCAAATCTTCCATCTGTTAGCCCTGTTGTTGTTCCTGAAAAGAAGCATTATTGCCGAAGCGCTTCGGCAATCCACAGAGAAAGGGTAACTAATAAATAACGGATACGCCAAATCCCCGTTGAATTTGCTCTGTTTTTTGAGCTGATTCCATAAAAAAAGGCCCCGAAGGGCCTTATTTTGTACAAACTTTCGCAGCTTACAGCACGTCGACAGCGTTCAGTTCCTGGAACGCCTGCTCTAAACGCACAACCATAGAAGATTGTGACGCACGCAGCCATACGCGTGGATCGTAGTACTTTTTGTTTGGCTTCTCAGCGCCTTCCGGGTTACCCAGCTGCGCCTGCAGATAGCCTTCGTTCTTTTTGTAATACTGCAGAATGCCGTCCCAGGTTGCCCACTGGGTATCGGTATCAATGTTCATCTTGATCACGCCGTAGCTGATAGATTCTTTGATTTCTGCAGCAGAAGAACCGGAACCACCGTGGAACACGAAATCCAGCGCGTTGTGCGGCAGATTGTGTTTCTTGGTCACGAATTCCTGAGAATCACGCAGGATGGTTGGGGTCAGCTTCACGTTGCCTGGCTTGTAAACGCCGTGCACGTTACCAAAGGAAGCGGCGATGGTGAAACGTGGGCTGATAGCGCTCAGTTTCTCATACGCGTAGTTCACATCTTCTGGCTGGGTGTAAAGGGCTGATGCGTCCATGTGGCTGTTGTCGACGCCATCTTCTTCACCACCAGTACAACCTAATTCGATCTCCAGCGTCATATCCAGTTTGGCCATGCGCGCCAGATATTTGCTGCTGATCTCGATGTTTTCTTCCAGTGATTCTTCAGACAGGTCGATCATGTGTGAAGAGAACAGCGGCTTACCGGTTTTCTTGTAGTGCTCTTCGCCCGCGTCCAGCAGACCGTCGATCCACGGCAGCAGTTTCTTGGCGCAGTGGTCAGTGTGCAGGATAACCGGCACGCCATACTGCTCGGCCATCAGGTGAACGTGCTGTGCACCGGCGATAGCACCGAAAATAGCGGCGCCCTGTGGCTTGTCAGTTTTGAAACCTTTACCCGCGATAAACGCGGCACCACCGTTGGAGAACTGGATGATGACCGGCGCTTTTACTTTCGCGGCAGCTTCCAGTACGGCATTGATGGAGTCGGAACCCACACAGTTCACTGCAGGCAGAGCAAACTTGTTCTCTTTGGCGACTTTAAAGATTTTCTGCACGTCATCACCGGTGACAACGCCTGGTTTTACGAAATCAAAAATTTTAGACATCTCATAGGTCCTGTTTTGTCGGCCGTGTATACGGGGTACAAGGGATTTAGCGCCCTTGCGGGCAATATTTCAGGCAGGACACTGCGCCTGCCTCCATAAGGTTACTGTTTCGCACGCTCTTCGAGCATAGCAACAGCTGGCAATGTTTTACCTTCCACGAATTCCAGGAAAGCACCGCCACCGGTTGAGATGTAGGAGATTTTATCCTCGATGCCGAACAGATCGATAGCCGCTAAGGTATCGCCGCCGCCAGCCACAGAGAACGCGTCGCTGTCCGCGATCGCATTGGCCACAATTTCAGTGCCCTTGCGGAAATTAGGAAACTCAAACACGCCTACTGGGCCGTTCCACAGGATGGTTTTGGCATTTTTCAGAATGTCAGCCATCGCCTGTGCGGTTTCATCACCGAAGTCCATAATCTCTTCGTTTTCCTGAACGTCGGAAACTTTTTTCACCGTTGCCGGGGCAGTTTCAGAGAATTCTGTGCCGACGCGGGAGTCAGTCGGTACTGGAATACCGTATTGATCGCGCAGGTCTTTCGCTGCTGCCACGAAGTCTGGTTCATAGAGTGATTTACCGACCTTGTTGTCGATCGCGACGAAGGTATTCGCGATGCCGCCGCCAACGATCACGGTATCAGCAATTTTCACCAGCGATTGCAGTACATCAAATTTGGTAGAGACTTTTGAGCCGCCAACCACCGCCACCAGCGGACGTTCCGGGTTGCTCATTACTTTACCCAGCGCTTCCAGTTCAGCCGAGAGCAGCGGGCCAGCGCAGGCAACAGGTGCAAATTTTGCCACGCCGTGGGTCGAAGCCTGCGCGCGGTGTGCGGTGCCAAAGGCATCCATTACAAATACATCGCACAGTGCCGCGTATTTTTTCGAGAGGGCTTCGTCGTCTTTTTTCTCACCTTTGTTGAAGCGCACGTTTTCCAGCACAACCAGTTCGCCTGCGCCTGCTTCAACGCCATCAAGGTAATCTTTTGCCAGCGTAACGTTGGTGCCGTTCAGTTTCTCTTTCAGGTAGTTAACCACCGGCAGCAGAGAAAACTCTTCGTTATACTCGCCTTCAGTTGGACGACCCAGATGAGACGTTACCATCACTTTAGCGCCCTGCTTCAGCGCCGCTTCGATGGTTGGCAGCGAAGCACGAATACGTGCGTCGGACGTCACTTTTCCTGCTTTTACCGGTACGTTCAGATCCGCACGGATCAGAACACGTTTACCTGCCAGATCCAGATCGGACATCTTAATTACAGACATGGTGAACCCTCTCGTTGATTCTCATCTAATTTTGTCAGACGCAGTCCGCGCCTTACCTGAAACCGCTTGCGGCCATGGCTAACGTGGTATCGAGCATCCGGTTAGCAAAGCCCCACTCGTTGTCGCACCAAACCAGCGTCTTGATCAGGTGCTGACCGCTGACCCGCGTTTGCGTGCCGTCCACAATGGCACTGTGCGGATCGTGGTTAAAATCTACTGAGACTAACGGCAATTCCGTATAGTCAACTATACCACGAAATGCCCCTTCTGCCGCCTTGCGTAACAAGGCGTTAACCTCTGTTGCCGTCACCGCCTGTTCAACGCTGACGCTCAGGTCAATGGCCGTCACGTTAATCGTAGGCACCCGCACCGCAATCGCCTCAAAGCGATCGTTAAATTTAGGAAAAATACGGGTAATGCCAGCCGCCAGCCGCGTATCCACCGGAATGATCGACTGACTGGCCGCGCGTGTCCGCCGCAGGTCGCTGTGATAGGCGTCAATCACCTGCTGATCGTGCATCGCCGAGTGAATCGTAGTGACCGTGCCCGATTCGATACCAAATGCATCATCCAACAGCTTGATGACGGGAATAATGCAATTGGTGGTGCAGGAGGCGTTGGAAACGATGCGGTCATCAGGCTGCAGCGCCTGTTCGTTAACGCCAAAAACCACGGTTGCGTCGAGATCGTTGCCGCCAGGATGCGAGAACAGCACCTTTTTGGCTCCCGCCTGCAAATGTGCTTCACCGTCCGCGCGGCTGCCATACACGCCGGTGCAATCCAGCACCACATCCACATTGAGTTCGCGCCACGGCAGATCGGCGATAGCGGGTTGATGCAGCAGGCGCAGCGTATCATCGCCGACCCACAGCAGATCGCGTTCCTGACGCACGTCAAATGCGAAACGCCCGTGGCTGGTGTCATATTTCAACAAATGCGCCATTCCTGCCGCATCGGCCAGCTCGTTGATGGCAACCACGGTGATTTCCGCGCGACGGCCGGTTTCATACAGGGCACGCAATACGTTACGCCCAATACGTCCAAAGCCATTTATCGCCACACGAACAGTCATACTTTTCCTGCAACCCCGGTGATTAAGGCGGTAAGCGTGAGTCAGACAGCGTAATTTGTACAGGAATTTTCGCCGCCCTTGTTTCAGCGTAACCTGTATATGGCACCTTTACTGAAACGGTTCAGCTACGATAATGGAAGGCAGGAATAAGCGGAATGATTGCGATCAATTCATCGTGCGAATTTTCGATCCACATCACAAAACCAGCAAAATTCTGGCTGCTGAATGCGCATCAAACAAATCATCGTCCGTGAGAACAAACCACAATAAAAAAGGGGACGATATGCTCGTCCCCTTTCTGCAGGCAAAGTGATTAAACGCGATTACAGCAGCGCTTTCGCTTTTGCCACCACGTTATCAACCGTAAAGCCAAACAGCTCGAACAGCTGCTCGGCCGGTGCGGATTCACCAAAGCTGGTCATGCCGACGATAGCGCCATTCAGGCCGGTATATTTGTACCAGTAATCGGCAATGCCCGCTTCGATGGCGACGCGTGCGCTGACCGCTTTCGGCAGCACCGATTCGCGATAGGCTTCATCCTGCTTGTCGAACGCATCGGTAGACGGCATGGAAACCACGCGCACCTTGCGGCCTTCGGCGGTCAGCGTGTTGTACGCACCTACCGCCAGTTCCACTTCAGAACCGGTTGCGATCAGAATCAGCTCAGGCTGGCCATCGCAATCCTTCAGCACATAGGCGCCGCGCGCCACGTTGGCCAGCTGCTCGGCTGTACGATCCTGCTGGGCAAGGTTCTGACGCGAGAAGATCAGCGCGGTTGGGCCATCCTGACGCTCGATGGCATATTTCCACGCCACAGCAGATTCAACCTGATCGCAGGGACGCCACAGGCTCATGTTTGGCGTAGTACGCAGGCTGGCCATCTGCTCAACCGGCTGATGCGTTGGGCCGTCTTCACCCAGGCCGATGGAATCATGGGTATACACCATGATCTGACGGATTTTCATCAATGCAGCCATACGGGCCGCGTTACGGGCATATTCCACAAACATCAGGAAGGTTGCGGTGTACGGCAGGAAGCCGCCGTGCAGCGCAATGCCGTTGGCGATAGCGGTCATACCGAATTCGCGCACGCCGTAATGAATGTAGTTACCGGCAGCATCGTCGTTGATTGGCTTTGAGCCAGACCAGATGGTCAGGTTGCTCGGGGCCAGATCCGCAGAACCGCCCAGATATTCCGGCAGAATCTTACCGAAGGCTTCGATGGCGTTTTGCGACGCTTTACGGCTGGCGATTTTGGCCGGATTTGCCTGCAGTTGCTCAATAAACTTCTGCGATTCCTGCTGCCAGTTAGCGGGCAACTGGTTGGTTGAGCGGCGCTTGAATTCCGCGGCCAGCTCAGGATGCGCCTGCGCATAGACAGCAAATTTCTCGTTCCAGGCTGACTCTTTCGCCTGGCCCGTCTCTTTGGCATCCCACTGCGCGTAGATGTCTTGTGGAATCACGAACGGTGCGTGTTCCCAGCCCAGCTGTTTGCGGGTCAGCGTGATTTCGTCATCGCCCAGCGGCGCGCCGTGCGAATCGTGCGTGCCCGCTTTATTCGGTGAACCAAAGCCGATAACGGTTTTGCACATCAGCAGTGATGGCTTATCGCTGACGGTTTTCGCTTCTTCAATCGCGGCTTTAATGGCATCGGCGTTATGTCCGTCTACGCCCTGCACCACGTGCCAGCCGTATGCTTCAAAACGCTTCGCGGTATCGTCAGTGAACCAGCCATCAATGTGGCCGTCGATGGAAATGCCGTTGTCATCATAAAATGCCACCAGCTTGCCCAACTTCAGCGTACCGGCCAGTGAACAGACTTCATGGGAAATGCCTTCCATCATGCAGCCATCGCCCATAAACACGTAGGTATTATGGTCAACAATGTCGTGTCCCGGACGGTTGAACTGTGCGGCCAGCGTGCGTTCAGCAATGGCGAAACCCACTGCGTTAGCGATGCCCTGGCCCAGCGGACCGGTGGTGGTTTCAATGCCCGCGGTGTAGCCATATTCCGGGTGGCCTGGCGTTTTGGAGTGCAGCTGACGGAAGTTTTGCAGCTCGTTAATCGGCAGATCGTAGCCGGTGAGGTGCAGCAGGCTGTAGATCAGCATGGAGCCGTGACCGTTGGAGAGCACAAAGCGATCGCGATCGGCCCACAGAGGATTTACCGGGTTGTGGTTCAGGTAGTCGCGCCATAACACTTCAGCGATATCCGCCATGCCCATCGGGGCGCCCGGATGGCCCGATTTTGCTTTTTGCACAGCATCCATACTCAATGCGCGAACGGCATTGGCCAGCTCTTTACGAGAAGACATGTTTTACTCCAGATCGGATATACGGCTTGGCCACACTTAACCTATTGTAATTAATGGATTATAAGGCAAAGCCAGGGGAAAGATGCCGATCAATGTACATGAAATAAGGGTAGAAAGTACATGGCGTACAATGCGATTTATCATGCGTAATTCGCGCATTCCGCGGTGTGCTGCTGGAAATCTGTGCACACTCCCGTTATAAACAACAGATTCTGCGCTGGCCTCTGTTGCGCAGGCTACTTTGCACACGCTTTTTTGCCTTGTTATTGAATGGAAACAATCTGATGAAAATGACCCAACTCGCCGCCACTCTCGGCGTTACCCTGCTGCTAGCCGGCTGCCAGAATTTCGACAGCAATGCGCTAATGCAGTCCGGTGCGCAGGCTTTTCAGGCCGTCACGCTCAACGATCAGCAGGTGAAAACCCTGAGCGATCAGTCGTGCCAAAAAATGGACAGCGAAAATAAGGTAGCGGATGCCAACGATCCGTATCAGCAACGACTGAATAAAATTGCTGCCGCGCTGGGCGACAACATCAACGGCACGCCCGCTAACTACAAGGTTTATCTGACCAAAGACGTCAACGCCTGGGCGATGGCCAACGGCTGTATCCGTGTTTATAGCGGCCTGATGGATTTAATGTCCGACAATGAAGTGACCGCGGTAGTGGGTCATGAGATGGGTCACGTTGCACTGGGCCATACGCGCAAAGCGATGCAGGTTGCGTACGGCACCACGGCGGCGCGCACCGCGGCGGCTTCAGCGGGCGGCATTGCGGCCACGCTTTCGCAGTCACAGCTGGGTGAAATGGGTGAAAAGCTGGTGAATGCCCAGTTCTCACAGAGCCAGGAATCACAGGCGGATGATTACTCGTTCGATCTGCTGAAAAAACGCGGCATCAGTCAGGAAGGTTTGGTGACCAGCTTTGAGAAGCTGGCAAAACTCGAAGGGGCGCAGCAGAGCAGCAGCATGTTTGACTCGCATCCGTCATCCAGCGCCCGCGCTGAGCACATTCGTCAGCGTATCGCCGCAGGCAAATAAATCAGTGAAACAAAAAGGGGCGTCAGTTGCGCCCCTTTTTCTATTTCAGGAAGCCTTTTAGCAGGCCGCCAACATCACTTTTGCCCGGTGAACTGGTATCCAGCTCGCCTTTCGGCGACAGCTTATCTACCACCATCGGCAGCATTTTTGCCACCGTGGATGCGGCGCTGTGAATATCCGTGCCCAGCTTATCTGCCAGCGATTTCAGACTCTCTTCGCCCAGCGCAGCATGCACTTCTTCGCCGCTCACCGGCTTGTTACCGCTGTTGCTCAGCCAGGAGTCAACTACCGACGACAGACCGCCGCTGCGCAGTTTTTCCAGCAGCCGATCCGGCCCGCCCTGCTCCTGTACCCATTTCCAGATAGCGAGTAGCTGATTAAACTTCACGCCCTGAGCACCGCCGAGCGCGCCGCTTAAATCATCAAGTAATCCCATATTTCTCTCCTGCAAGCTTCTGAACAGAGTTAAGTGTAGTCGGCGAAGCGGCTATCAACCTTTATTGACCGCCTGCACGTGCAGCATATCCAGCGCCAGCGTCGCCGCCGCCAGGGCGGTCAGGTCGGACTGGTCGTAACCCGGCGCCACTTCCACCAGATCCATACCCACGATGTTCATGCCCTGCAGGCCACGTACCAGCTTGGTTGCTTTATCGGTGGTCAAACCGCCGATCACCGGCGTGCCGGTGCCAGGCGCGTGCGCCGGATCGAGGCAGTCGATGTCAAAAGTCAGGTAAACCGGCAAATCGCCTACAATCTGCTTCACCTGCTGCAGAATATCGTCAACGCTGCGGTCATTCACCTGCGCGGCATCCAGCACGGTATAGCCGAGATCTTTATCAAATTCGGTACGAATACCGATCTGCACGGAATGCGCTGGATCGATCAGCCCTTCGCCTGGCGCATGATGGAACATGGTGCCGTGATCAAACTTAGCGCCGTTGGAATAGGTATCGGTATGCGCATCAAAATGCACCAGTGCCATTTTGCCAAAATGTTTGGCGTGCGCGCGCAGCAGCGGCAGCGTGATGTAGTGATCGCCGCCGAAAGTCAGCATGCGCTTGCCGCTGGCCAGCAGTTTTTCTGCGTGCGCCTGCAGTCGGTCGGTGAGATCCTGCGAATCACCAAAGGCGTAAACCAGATCGCCACAGTCCACCACGTTCAGGCGCTCACGCAGGTTAAAGTTCCACGGCCAGCGGCAGCCTTCCCACGCCAGGTTAGTAGAAATTTGACGGATCGCGCCCGGGCCAAGGCGGCTGCCAGGACGGCCTGAGGTCGCCGCATCAAATGGAATACCGGTAATAACCCACTCCGCATCGCTATCCCACGGGGTAAAGTGAACCGGGAAGCGCATAAACCCAAAGGCGTTGGAAACCAGCGAGTTGTCATATTCATGACCAAGGGTGTTATTCATAACAAATCCTCTGTTTTGCCTGTGCACAGCGGTATCAGGCTAAAAAAATCCCCTCCGCGTCGTTAACCCGACGAGGAAGGGATCGATAACGTTAGTTAACGTCACCAGACGACGTTAACTTTAGGGCAGTAACGCGGTTACTCATCTTCCAGATAGGTGTAACCGTACAGGCCGCTTTCAAACTCCTCAAGGAACTGCGCGCGCAGCTCTTCGTCGAGATCGGTTTGCTTCACCTGATTACGGAACAGCGTCATCAGCTCTTCCGGATCAAGCTGCACATATTCCAGCATATCGGCAACGGTATCGCCTTCATCAGAGAGCTGCACTTCAACGCTGCCATCCGGGAAGGCAAAGACGTCAACGGCTTCGGTGTCGCCAAACAGGTTGTGCATGTTGCCAAGAATTTCCTGATAGGCGCCAACCATAAAGAAGCCGAGCATCGGTGGATTTTCCACGTCGTACTGCGGCATCGGCATGGTAGTGGCGATGCCGTCACCGTCAACATAGTGATCGATGGTGCCATCGGAGTCACAGGTGATATCCAGCAATACTGCACGGCGCTCAGGCACCTTATCCAGCCCTTCCAGCGGCAATACCGGGAACAGCTGATCGATACCCCACGCATCCGGCATCGACTGGAACAGCGAGAAGTTGACGTAAATTTTATCCGCCATGCGCTCCTGCAGTTCGTCGATAATCGGGCGGTGCGCGCGGTTGCTTGGATCCAGATGCTGCTGAATATAGTGGCAGATACTCAGATAGAGCTGTTCCGCCCAGGCGCGCTGGCCGAGATCGTAAGTGCCCGCCGAGTAGCCGGTATGGATATCAGAGAGATCCATCTGGCTGTCGTGCAGCCATTCACGCAGTGAACGACGGTTGTTTGGCTCGTGCATCTCCAGCCAGGTTTCCCACAGGCTGATGATGGGACGCGGCGCATCAGCTTCTGGCGCCACCGGTGTGCTGAACTCGTTGCGTTCAACGCCGATGATGTTAGAAACCAGCACCGTATGGTGCGCGGTTACCGCACGGCCCGATTCGGTGATCACTGTTGGATGCGGCAGACCATGCTCTTCACAGGCATCGCCAATCGCCCAGATCACGTTGTTGGCATATTCGTTCAGGCCGTAGTTCACCGAACAATCTGACTGTGAGCGCGTACCTTCATAGTCAACGCCCAAGCCGCCGCCAACATCGAAACATTTTATGTTCACGCCCAGCTTGGCCAGCTCAACATAGAAGCGCGCCGACTCGCGCACGCCGGTGGCGATATCGCGGATATTGGACATCTGCGAGCCGAGATGGAAGTGCAGCAGCTGCAGGCTTTCCAGACGATCCGCTTCACGCATGATTCTGACCAGTTCCAGCACCTGCGTCGCCGACAGACCGAACTTCGATTTTTCGCCGCCGCTTGACTGCCATTTACCGGAGCCCTGCGATGCCAGACGCGCACGAATACCGAGGCGCGGCACCACGTTCAGCCGTTCTGCTTCTTCCAGCACCAGCTTCACTTCGGTCATTTTTTCGAGAACCAGATAGACCTTGTGGCCCATTTTCTCGCCGATCAGCGCCAGACGAATATATTCGCGATCTTTGTAGCCGTTACAGACAATTACCGAGCGCGTCATACCGGCATGCGCCAGCACCGCCATCAGCTCAGCTTTAGAACCCGCTTCCAGACCCAGCGGCTCGCCGGAGTTGATCAGCGACTCAATCACGCGTTTGTGCTGGTTAACCTTAATGGGATAAACCAGGAAGTAGTCGCCGGTATAGCCATAGGATTCGCGCGCACGTTTGAATGCGGCATTGATGGAGCGCAGGCGGTGTTGCAGAATTTGTGGAAAACAGAACAGCGCAGGCAGTCGTTGCCCTTCCGCTTCGCGTTCTTTAACCAGCTTCGCCAGATCGACGCGCGCTGAGGGCACATCCGGATCGGGACAAACGCTGATATGACCTAATTCGTTAACGTCATAATAGTTATTTCCCCACCAGGCAATGTTGTATGTGCGCAGCATTTTGCTGGCATCCTGATCGCTCATCGCTACCTCCTGCATGGAGCGGAGTACACCCTGTTCGCCTGCTGACGAACCCTTAATGTTTTTCATGTCGTCAGACATTGCGAACCTCAATATAAGTAGTTACTGATAAAGTGTAAAACACGTCGCCAAACTCCGTGTTACGAATGATAAAAAAGCGTAAGCCATCCCTCAGCAGAGGCTGAGAGGTCCGGAAATCACAAATTTAACCGGCGCTCGTGTCGTGATGATTACCGAATCGATTAAAATTTCGGCTGATTGCGAAGGAAGAGATCAACGGGATGAGGCACTGAAGCACGAAGCCGCGCAGCGAACCGGAAGAGAGAAGAAAAGCCTGGTTCATTACTCGCATCACCTCCACACATACGGTCAGCATGTGGATAAACGGTAAGAGGATGAATATCAGATATCGCGTAACCTTCCCGCGCCTGACTAAGTGCCAACAGAGCAGCGGCGTTTTATACAGCGGATAAGGGTTAAATGCAAAAACAAAATATTGAATTTGCAGCAGATGTCCGAATATTTAATATATCTTTCCCGCATCACGCGCGATCTAACAAAAAAATTACTGGCAATTCGCCTGAGCTGTAACCTAGAATGGACGTCCAGATGTTAATCCATCTAAACCCTTTTTTGCTGCTCACGGCGTTGCCTGATGGAGCATGCAGATGGCGCAGCCACGCATGCTATGCAGTGCTTTCTAAACCGATTTCTAAGGTACAGATAAATGGCTAAACACCTTTTCACATCCGAGTCCGTATCCGAAGGACATCCCGATAAAATCGCTGACCAGATTTCCGATGCCGTGCTGGATGCGATTCTCGCTCAGGATCCTAAAGCGCGCGTAGCCTGCGAAACCTACGTTAAAACCGGTATGGTGCTGGTTGGTGGTGAAATCACTACCAGCGCATGGGTCGATATCGAAGAGATTACCCGTAATACCGTACGCGATATCGGCTATGTCCATTCCGATATGGGCTTTGATGCGAACTCATGCGCCGTGCTCAACGCCATCGGCAAACAGTCGCCGGATATCAACCAGGGCGTTGACCGCAGCGATCCGCTGGAGCAAGGCGCTGGCGATCAGGGCCTGATGTTTGGTTACGCTACCAACGAAACCGACGTGCTGATGCCTGCACCGGTGACCTATGCGCACCGTTTAGTGCAGCGTCAGGCTGAAGTTCGTAAAAGCGGCGAGCTGTCATGGCTGCGTCCGGATGCGAAAAGCCAGGTGACCTTCCAGTACGCCGACGGCAAAATTGTCGGTATTGATGCGGTCGTACTGTCCACGCAGCATTCTGAAGAGATCGGTCAGAAGGATCTGCAGGAAGCGGTGATGGAAACCATCATCAAGCCGGTACTGCCTGCTGAATGGCTGAACGCCGACACCAAATATCACATCAACCCAACCGGCCGTTTCGTTATCGGTGGGCCAATGGGCGACTGTGGTCTGACCGGCCGTAAAATCATCGTTGATACCTACGGCGGCATGGCGCGTCACGGCGGCGGTGCTTTCTCCGGCAAGGATCCATCAAAGGTTGACCGTTCAGCGGCCTACGCAGCGCGCTACGTTGCCAAAAACATCGTTGCTGCTGGCCTTGCCGATCGCTGTGAAATTCAGGTTTCCTACGCTATCGGCGTGGCAGAACCGACCTCCATCATGGTGGAAACCTTTGGCACCGAGAAGATCTCTACCGAGCAGCTGACGCTGCTGGTGCGTGAATTCTTCGACCTGCGTCCTTACGGTCTGATTCAGATGCTGGATCTGCTGCATCCGATCTACCGTGAAACTGCTGCCTACGGTCACTTTGGCCGCGAACATTTCCCATGGGAAAAAACGGACAAAGCAGCGCTGCTGCGTGAAGCCGCTGGCTTCTGATTATCCGTTTAATTTCTAACTAAAGCGGGCTCTGGCCCGCTTTTTTTGTTCCTGCGCATCTTTTTACTTATTTTCCGATAGCGATTTTTCTGAAAATTCGTCCCAAATCCCGCTAAAAAACTGCTGATAATCGCCGTCTGGCGCAGGCATTTTCATCATCCTCATCTACAATTTTCCCTGCCCGCTGAAGCATTTAAATGATAACGATTACAATTTGAAACGCTTTACTTTTCTGTAATTTAAGAATTTCAGGCCGTGGTTTTCATAATTGAAATGCGTTATTTTCAGCGTCGTCTGATAGCCGATAAATAGAAGGATGTCAGAAACTTAACAACTGCTCTACCTTACTGGTTATTGACCAATCCAGGGTGATAAATGCTGAAAAACAGGGTTTCGGCGTGTGTAACCGATTACACCAGTGTGATCTGTCTCACTTTTTACTCTGCGCGGGTTTTTTAACATTCATAAAAACAATGATGGATACATGTGGAGGCAAAATGCCTGGGAATACACACAAAAGCAGGACTTCAAATAAGGCAATGACCTTATTTGTCTGCTTTCTTGCCGCACTGGCGGGCTTACTTTTCGGACTCGATATCGGCGTGATCGCCGGTGCGCTGCCGTTTATTGCTAAAGACTTCAACGTTACTGCCCACCAGCAGGAATGGATTGTCAGCTCGATGATGTTCGGCGCGGCGATCGGTGCGATCGGTAGCGGCTGGATGTCCTCGCGTCTGGGACGTAAGAAAAGCCTGATGGCCGGTGCCGTTCTGTTTGTGATCGGCTCGCTCTGGTCATCCATGGCGCCAAACCCCGATATGCTGATCGTGGCACGCGTGCTGCTGGGTCTGGCAGTGGGTATCGCCTCTTATACCGCTCCACTTTACCTCTCTGAAATTGCGCCGGAAAAAATCCGCGGCAGCATGATCTCCCTTTACCAGCTGATGATCACCATCGGTATTCTGGGCGCTTATCTCTCCGATACCGCGTTCAGCTTCACCGGCAACTGGCGCTGGATGCTGGGCATTATCACCATTCCTGCCCTGCTGCTGCTGATTGGCGTCTTCTTCCTGCCAAACAGCCCACGCTGGCTGGCGGCGAAAGGCAACTTCCGCGATGCACAGCGCGTACTGGATCGCCTGCGTGATACCAGCGAACAAGCGAAACGTGAGCTGGATGAAATTCGCGAAAGCCTGAAAATCAAACAGAGCGGCTGGAGCCTGTTCACGTCCAACACCCATTTCCGTCGCGCCGTTTATCTGGGCGTTCTGTTGCAGGTTATGCAGCAGTTCACCGGTATGAACGTCATCATGTATTACGCGCCGAAAATCTTTGAAATCGCTGGCTTTACCAATACCACCGAGCAGATGTGGGGCACAGTGATTGTGGGTCTGATCAACGTACTGGCGACCTTTATCGCTATCGGTCTGGTCGATCGCTGGGGCCGTAAACCTACACTGACGCTGGGCTTCCTGGTGATGGCGGCAGGTATGGGCGTGCTGGGCACCATGCTGCACATGGGCATCCATTCTGTTGGCGCGCAGTACTTTGCCATTGCAATGCTGCTGATGTTCATCATCGGTTTTGCCATGAGTGCGGGTCCGTTGATTTGGGTTCTGTGTTCTGAAATTCAACCGCTGAAAGGCCGCGATTTCGGTGTCACCGTTTCAACCACTACCAACTGGATTGCTAACATGATCGTTGGCGCCACCTTCCTCACCATGTTGAATACGCTCGGCAACGCCAACACCTTCTGGGTGTACGCGGGTCTGAACATCTTCTTCATCGTGCTGACGCTGATGTTGATTCCTGAAACCAAAGGCGTTTCGCTGGAGCATATCGAGCGTAACCTGCTCGCCGGTAAGAAACTGCGTGATATCGGTCATCGCGACTGAGAGTAAATTAACGGCGGGATCATCCCGCCGTTTTTCTTTCCACTGATTGCCATCCCCTCTTCTGCGATTTATCCTCCCGACATGAAACCGATTCGTCTTCCCGTCGCCCTGCAACAGGCCGTGATGCAGTCGCTGCGCACCCATTTGCAGCAGGCTAATCAGGCACTGAAAACCCACTACCCGGAACCGGCGCTCAATTATCAACAGCGCGGTACCGCCGCGGGCACCGCCTGGCTGGAGAGCTGGGAGATTCGCCTCAATCCTGTGCTGTTGCTGGAAAACCAAAACGCCTTTATCGACGAAGTGGTGCCGCACGAACTGGCGCATCTGCTGGTGTGGAAACACTTTGGCCGCGTGCCGCCGCACGGCAAAGAGTGGCGCTGGATGATGGAAACCGTGCTTGGCGTTCCGGCGCGTCGTACCCACCAGTTTGCCGTCGCCTCGGTGCGGCGCAATACCTTTCCCTATCGCTGTCGTTGCCAGCAGCACCAGCTGACGGTTCGTCGCCATAATCGCGTGCAACGTGGCGAAACGCAGTATCGCTGCGTGCACTGCGGCGACGTTTTGCAGGCGGAATTATCCGCCAGCAGCTAAATCTGCTACCCTGCGAGCACGCTTAGCTAAAGACAAAATTTGGAATATGCCTCGCAAATTAATCATCGCATCCGCGCTGCTTTTTACATCTTTCGCCGCACAGAGTCTCAACCTGAATAATTATCATCAGAATAATTTTCAGCAGGCGAAAACCTATGCCGTTGAGATCAACAGCGGCGCGCCCTCTTTCTACTGCGGCTGTAAAATCAGCTGGCAGGGCAAGAAAGGCACGCCCGATCTCGCTTCCTGTGGCTATCAGCCGCGTAAAAACGCTGAACGTGCCAGCCGCATCGAATGGGAACACGTGATGCCAGCCTGGGAGTTTGGTCATCAGCGCCAGTGCTGGCAGGATGGCGGCCGCAAAAACTGCAGCAAAGATGCGGTATACCGCAAAATCGAAAGCGACCTGCATAACCTGCAACCCGCCATCGGCGAAGTGAACGGCGATCGCGGCAATTTTCCCTACAGCCAGTGGAACGGCAGCGAGCAGCAGTATGGCCGTTGTGAGATGAAGGTAGACTTTAAAAACAAGCAGGCGGAGCCGCCCGCCCGTGCCCGCGGTGCCATCGCACGCACCTACTTTTACATGCGCGACCAGTACAAGCTGCGCCTGTCACGCCCACAAACGCAGCTGTTTGAAGTATGGGATAAACAGTATCCGGTATCGGCGTGGGAATGTGAGCGCGATACGCGCATTGCGCGGGTTCAGGGCAACCATAATCCGTACGTGCAGCGTGCTTGCCAGCGCTAAAATCTCTGCCCTACACTAAGACACCCTTTTACGTCGGGCCTGCGGTTAACGCTGGCCCGGCCTTTCACTTACGTCCTGGCCACGCGTTATAACGCGAGGCTTTTTATTCTCAGGAAGCCCATGCGTATACCCCGCATTTATCACTCAGAACCTCTTCACGTTGGCAGCGAAATCGATCTGGAAGAGGATGCCGCCAACCACGTTGGACGCGTACTGCGCATGAGCGCCGGTCAGCAACTCGAGCTATTTGATGGCACTAATCTGACTTTTTCGGCTGAGATAACGCAAGCGGACAAAAAGCGTGTAAAAGTAAGGGTTGTTAGCAGCAATGCGGATAACCGCGAATCGCCGTTGCATCTGCATCTTGGGCAGGTGATGTCGCGCGGCGAGAAAATGGAGTTCACCATCCAGAAATCCATTGAGCTGGGCGTGAACGTCATTACCCCCTTGTTTTCTGAACGCTGTGGCGTGAAGTTAGACGCTGAGCGGCTGGCAAAGAAGATTCAGCAGTGGCAAAAAATTGCCGTTGCCGCCTGTGAACAGTGCGGCCGTAACTGGCTGCCTGAAATTCGCCCGGCGATGACGCTGCAGGCCTGGTGTGCGGAAGCGGACAGCGGGCTAAAGCTTAATCTTCATCCGCGCGCGCAGCACAGCATCAATACGCTGCCGCAGCCGGTAGAACGCGTGCGCCTGCTGATTGGTCCTGAAGGCGGCCTGACCACAGAAGAGATTGCGATGACGGCGGATCAGGGCTTTACTGATATTTTGCTCGGCCCGCGCGTCTTGCGCACCGAAACCACCGCGTTAACGGCCATTACCGCATTGCAGGTTCGATTTGGCGATCTCGGCTAACGTTGCCCCGCGGCGCTAAGTCAGCCTGGCCTGTTTGTGGCATGCTACTGCACAGCTAAACTAAACGAATAAATGAAGCGAGCCATTAAGGCTCACCGGGAGAATAAGATGATTAAGTTAGGCATTGTAATGGACCCCATCGCGTCCATTAATATTAAAAAAGACAGCAGCTTTGCCATGTTGCTGGAAGCACAGCGCCGTGGTTACGAAATTCACTACATGGAGATGAACGATCTCTATCTGCGCGGCGGCGTGGGCCGCGCCCGCACGCGCACGCTGAGCGTCGAGCAGAACTACGACAAATGGTATGAATTCGGCAGCGAGCAGGACATTGCGCTGGCCGATCTTAACGTCGTACTGATGCGTAAGGATCCGCCGTTTGATACCGAGTTTATCTACGCGACCTATATTCTGGAACGCGCTGAAGAACAGGGCACGCTGATCGTCAACAAACCGCAAAGCC
Organism: Duffyella gerundensis; assembly: GCF_001517405.1. NCBI lineage: Bacteria > Pseudomonadati > Pseudomonadota > Gammaproteobacteria > Enterobacterales > Erwiniaceae > Duffyella > Duffyella gerundensis. The sequence goes on from NZ_LN907827.1 coordinate 3,131,460, forward strand.
TGCGTGACTGTAACGAGAAGCTGTTTACCGCCTGGTTTGCCGAGCTGACGCCAGATACGCTGGTAACGCGCAGCAAAGAGCAGATCCGCGCCTTCTGGGAAGAGCACGGCGATATCATTCTGAAACCGTTGGACGGCATGGGCGGCGCCTCGATTTTCCGCGTGAAGAAAGAGGATCCGAACCTGTCGGTGATCATCGAAACGCTGACCGAACACGGTAACTTTTACTGCATGGCGCAGAACTATCTGCCTGCGATTACCGAAGGCGACAAGCGCGTGCTAATGGTCGACGGTGAACCGGTGCCTTACTGCCTGGCGCGCATTCCTAAGTCGGGCGAAACCCGTGGTAACCTCGCGGCCGGTGGCCGTGGCGAAGCGCGTCCGCTGACCGAAAGCGACCTGGAAATTGCTCGCCGTGTTGGTCCAACCCTGAAAGCCAAAGGGCTGATTTTTGTTGGCCTCGACATCATTGGTGATAAACTCACCGAAATTAATGTAACCAGCCCAACCTGCATTCGCGAAATCGAAGCCGCTTTCCCGATCTCCATTACCGGCATGTTAATGGATGCCATTGAAAAGCGTTTGGGCTGATTCAGCAAACGGGGGGTGATCCCCGTTTTGCCAACCCGTTAATTGTACTTTCGGCACAAACCGCGAGCTTCATATTGCGCTTACGCTTGCCTGCTGCCGATGAGCCAGGTGAGTCGACAGAGTGCCGTATTATGAAGCGGCGCGGTTTGTTGCCAACAGCAATTGACCGCAGATAAAACGAGTGAGAATGAATTTACAGCATCATTTTTTAATTGCGATGCCTTCGCTACAGGACCCGCTCTTCAAACGCTCGGTGGTCTACATTTGCGAGCACAACGATGAGGGAGCAATGGGCATTATCGTGAATAAGCCGATGGAAAACCTCAACGTTGACGGCATGTTGAAAAAGCTGAAGATCTCTCCAACCACGCGTGATCCGGCCGATAAGCTTGATAAACCGGTGTTCTCCGGTGGCCCGCTGGCGGAGGATCGCGGCTTTATTCTGCATTCTGCGCAGCGCACTTTCGCCTCCAGCATTCGTATCTCTGATAACACGGTGATTACCACTTCCCGCGACGTGCTGGAGTCCCTGGGCACCCCAGAGCAGCCGCAGCATGTGCTGGTGGCGCTGGGCTATTGCGCGTGGGAGAAAGATCAGCTGGAAGAGGAGCTGCTGGAAAATGCCTGGCTGACCACCTCCGCCGACAGCAACATCCTGTTCCATACCCCGATTGCTGAACGCTGGCGTGAAGCGGCGAAAAGCATTGGCGTGGATATTCACAATATCGCCAGTGAAGCAGGTCATGCCTGATGTCGCATACGCTTCTGGCCTTTGATTTTGGCACCAAAAGTATCGGCGTGGCGATTGGCCAGCAGATCACCGGCAGCGCCCGTCCGCTAACCGCCATTAAAGCGCGTGACGGCATTCCTGACTGGCAGCTGATCGAGCGCCTGCTGAAAGAGTGGCAGCCCGATTTCGTGGTGGTTGGCTTGCCGCTCAACATGGATGGCACCGAACAACCGTTAACTGACCGCGCACGGAAATTTTCCCAGCGCCTGCATGGCCGCTTTGGCGTGCGCGTTGAGCTGCACGATGAACGTCTCAGCACCGTTGAAGCACGGGCAGAGCTGTTTGCTCACGGCGGATTTCGTGCGCTGAACAAAGGCAGCGTCGACTCGCTGTCGGCGGTGATCATCCTTGAAAGCTGGTTCGATACGCACTGATTAACCGCCTGCGTCCGGCGTTGCCGCCGCAGCCACCAGCGCCAGCCGGCTGCGCTCCTGCAGGCTCTGTTCAAAGGTTTGCATGCCAGACTGCGCGCCGGTTTGCAGCAGGCCCGGCAGCTGATGGGTTTTGCCTTCGCGGATCAGGTTGGCGGCCGCAGGCGTGTTGATCAACACTTCAAACAGGCCAATGCGACCGCCCTGCCGCGCCGCAACCAGCCGCTGCGCCACCACCGCCTTCAGGCTGCCCGCTAACTGCGTGCGCACCAGATTTTTCTCTTCGGCAGGAAACACATCCACCAGCCGTTCCACCGCCTGCGCTGCGCCCCGGGTATGCAAGGTTGCCAGCACCAGATGGCCGGTTTCTGCCGCCGTCAGCGCCAGGCGTATGGTTTCGCTGTCACGCAGTTCACCCAACAGAATGACATCGGGATCTTCTCGCAGCGCCGCTTTTAGTCCCAGCGCAAAGCTGCTGCAGTGCTGGCCCACCTCGCGCTGCTGAATCAATGCCCGCTGGCTGCGGTGCACAAACTCAATGGGATCTTCCAGCGTCAGAATATGCACATCGCGCTGCACATTGAGCTGATGGATCATCGCCGCCAGCGTGGTGGATTTACCGCTGCCGGTGGCGCCGGTCAGCAAAATCAGGCCATCCTGCTGCTCAAGCAGCGTTGATACCACAGCAGGCAGCCGCAGCGTCTCCAGCGCCGGCGGTTCGCTGGCAATCAGCCGCAGCGCCAGCGAAAGGCCATTACGCTGTGCAAACAGGTTGGCTCGCAGACGCGTGCCATCAGTGGTGGTCAGAGCAAAATCGACATGGCCAACGCTCTCCAGATAGCCAAGCTGCGTGGCACTGAGCCACTGGCGCGCCAGCTCCTCCAGCCGCTCGCCAGCCACTGTCTGCTGTTGTGGAATGGGTTCCAGTGCGCCATATCGCCGCCACAGCGGCAAATGTCCGCTGCAAAGGTGCAGATCGGCGGCATTATGCTTTACACTAAGCGCCACGATATCATCCACATTCATAATACTCTCCCGACTATGACCTCAATTCAGCACAACCTACAGCACGTACGCCAGCAAATCTCAGCGGCGGCGCAGCGTTGCGGCCGCGCTTCCGAAGAAGTCAGGTTGCTTGCAGTCAGTAAAACCAAGCCTGTGAGCGCGATCGAAGAAGCTATTCAGGCAGGCCAGCTCGCCTTTGGGGAAAATTACGTTCAGGAAGGGGTTGAAAAGATCGTGGCGCTGGCCTCACATCAGCAGGTGGAGTGGCACTTTATTGGGCCACTGCAGTCGAACAAAAGCCGTTTGGTCGCAGAGCATTTTCACTGGTGTCACACGGTGGATCGTCTGCGCATCGCCAGCCGACTGAGTGAGCAGCGTCCTGCGGCGCTGGGCGAGCTGAACGTCCTGATTCAGGTCAATATCAGCGACGAAGCGAGCAAGTCAGGCATTGCGTTACCGGACGTAGCGGCGCTGGCTGATGCTATCAGCGCCCTGCCCAATCTGCGGCTGCGCGGGCTGATGGCTATTCCGGCACCGCAGTCCTCTTATCAGGATCAACTGGCCGTCTGCCTGAAAATGGCCGGCGCTTTTGAGGCACTACAACGAGACTATCCTTCTGTCGATACGCTTTCTCTGGGAATGAGCGACGACATGGACGCCGCGATTGCGGCAGGCAGCACCATGGTGCGCATTGGAACCGCCATTTTTGGCGCACGCGATTACTCCACACAACAATAATTGAGGAACCTCATGCTGACGCTGACTTTTCTGGTCAAAACCCTGATCGACCTGTACGTAATGGTGCTGCTGTTGCGCATCTGGATGCAGTGGGCGCGCTGCGATTTTTACAATCCGCTGGCGCAGTTCGTGGTCAAAGTGACCCAGCCTATCGTCAAGCCGCTGCGTCGCGTTATTCCGGCTATTGGGCCGGTGGATACCGCCTCTCTGCTGCTGGCGTTTGTGTTGACCACGCTGAAATACCCGATTTTACTGCTGATTCAGGTGGGTGCCTTTTCGGTCGATCCAACCAACCTGCTGGTTGGGCTGCTGTCGCTGCTGAAATCGGCGGGATATCTGGTGTTCTGGGTGATCATCATTCGCTCACTGATGAGCTGGATCAGCCAGGGACGCAACCCGGTAGATCAGGTGCTGCTGCAGCTGACCGAGCCACTGATGGCGCCGATTCGTCGTATGCTGCCCGCCATGGGCGTCATCGACTTCTCCGCCATGATTGTGATTCTGGTGCTGTACGCGCTGAACTTCCTCGGCATGGATCTCTTCCCTGGCCTGTGGTACCTGCTGTAACCGATGAATTCTGGAACTCCTATGCAAAAAGTAGTACTCGCTACCGGCAACGCCGGTAAAGTGCGCGAAATGGCCGATCTGCTGGCGGACTTTGGCCTCGATGTCGTGGCGCAAAGCGACCTTAACGTCATCTCCGCTGAAGAGACCGGCCTGACCTTTATCGAGAATGCCATTTTGAAGGCGCGTCACGCGGCGCAGATTACCGGGCTGCCTGCCATTGCCGATGACTCGGGTCTGGCAGTAGATGCGCTTGGCGGCGCACCGGGCATCTACTCGGCGCGTTACGCCGGTGAAGATGCCAGCGATGAGCAGAATCTGCAAAAATTGCTGGCAGCGCTGGAAAACGTGCCAGACGATCGCCGTCAGGCGCAATTCCACTGCGTGCTGGTTTATGTGCGTCACGCCGCCGACCCAGTGCCGCTGGTGTTCCACGGTAGCTGGGCCGGTGAGATTGCCCGTGCGCCAGCGGGTGCAGGCGGCTTTGGTTACGATCCGATTTTCACCGTGCCCGAACTGGCAAAAACCGCCGCCGAGCTGAGCAAAGAGCAGAAGCGTGCGATTTCTCATCGTGGAAAAGCGTTGAAGCTGCTGCTGGATGCCATGCGTAATGGTTGAGTTGCCGCCGCTGAGCCTTTACATCCACATTCCGTGGTGCGTACAAAAATGCCCTTATTGCGACTTCAATTCACACGCGCTCAAGGGCGAAGTGCCGCACGAAGAGTATGTGCGTCATCTGTTGGCCGATCTCGATAACGATGTGGCGCTCACCGCAGGCCGCGAAGTCAGCACCATCTTTATTGGCGGCGGCACGCCGAGCCTGCTCAGCAGCGAAGCGATGCAGCTGTTGCTGGATGGCGTACGTGCACGTCTGCCGCTGGCCACCGACGCGGAAATCACCATGGAGGCGAATCCGGGGACGGTAGAAGCCGATCGTTTCAGCGGCTACCAGCGCGCTGGTGTGAACCGCATCTCCATTGGCGTGCAAAGCTTTAGCCCGCAGAAGCTGCAACGTCTGGGACGCATCCACGGCCCGGAAGAAGCGATTCGCGCGGCACATCTTGCCGCCGGGCTGGGGCTGCGCAGTTTCAACCTCGATTTGATGCACGGCTTGCCCGATCAGTCGCTGGCTGAGGCGCTGGACGATTTAAAACAGGCGATTGCGCTCAATCCGCCGCACCTCTCCTGGTATCAGCTGACTATCGAGCCGAACACCCTGTTTGGATCGCGGCCGCCGGTGCTGCCGGATGACGATTCGCTGTGGGATATTTTCGAGCAGGGCGATGCGCTGCTGCGCGCTGCCGGTTATCAGCAGTATGAAACCTCAGCCTATGCCAAACCCGGCTATCGCTGCGAACACAACCTGAACTACTGGCGCTTCGGTGATTATCTCGGTGTGGGTTGTGGCGCACACGGCAAGCTCACGCAGCCTGACGGCACGATTCTGCGCACGGTAAAAACGCGTCATCCACGCGGATTTATGGCGGGAAATTATCAGGAAAAGCAGTTTGCCGTTGCCGATCACGACAAGCCGTTTGAGTATTTCATGAACCGTTTTCGTCTGCTGGAGGCGATGCCGCGCGACGAGTTCAGCCGCTATACCGGCCTGCCGGTAGCGATCATTCGGCCACAGATCGATTGTGCGCTGGAGAAAGGCTACATCACAGAAAGCGAGCAGAGCTGGCAGATTACCGAACAGGGCAAGCTATTTTTGAATTCGCTGCTGGAGCTGTTCCTCAGCGAAGAAGAATAGAAAAAGGCGGCTCTGGGGCCGCCTTTTTTATCCCTGCTAAACGATCAGGAACGGATACCGGCAACCAGCGCCTTGCGCTGCGCTTCCAGCGTCGTCACCCGGTTACAGACTTCGTGACCGAAGTTCTGGAAATCCTGTTCCTGATTGCTCCATTCCGCCTGAATCGCCTGCTGTAAACCGCCGAGATTGCCCATAATCGCCTGCAACGGATTACCGTTGCCACCGCCGCCGGACTGCTTTGAGCCCATTTCATTCAGGCTGTCCTGCAAGACGCCACCGAGGCTGCTCTGCACCAGCTGTTCACCATCCTGACGTACCTGATCGATCGCCTGGTGGTGGAACGTCAGCCCATCGCTGCGATGTTCGATAATGCGGTTCATCTGCTGCTTAAGCTGGGTATTCAACGTGCTGAGACGATTACGCACGTTGCTCTGCTCGCCCAGCTTCTCAACGATAACCCGATCCAGCGCCACGCGCCCTTTTTCCAGACGCTGTGTGGCGCCCTGATCGATCCACGGCAGATCGCGACGCAGCGCAGCCTGATAATCGATCGCTTTCTGGCGCGTGGCGTTATCGACCTCAACGGCGCTGCCGTTGAACTTCACGTTGCCAGTGGGGGAAATTTCGAGGTTGCCATTGCTGCCAACCACCTGCACGCTCTGCGGACCCACCACCACGTCATCCTGTGGCTTCACGCTGCATTCGTAAGCGGCCTGCGCCTGAACGGCGGCCAGCATCAGCATCGCCGCCAGTGTTTTTCGAATCATGCCTTCTCCTGATTAGGGTTATCCTGCGCCCGGAAGGGAGCGACCGGGGTGCCCGATCGCGGTATTGCATGCTCAGCGGGACGTGCTGCTTAGTCCCACCAGACGTCGAATAGTTCAGTGACTTTAACGTCGGCGTACTGGCGATCTTCCAGCCATTTGCGCACCAGTTCACGATGCTCGTCGGTGCATTTGCCAGTCTGCTGCAGGCAGATTAAACCTTCCCACTGCAGATATCCGCTGCCATCAAACGCCAGGCCCGCGGGATCGATCACTTCGTTAATCAGGGCATCAACGGCGGCATCAATTTCCGCTTCGCTGGTGCCGTCGGGAAAACGCCAGGCAACGGAAAAGCCCAGTTCCTGAAACTCATCAATGTGCAGTTTTTTCCGCAGACGACGACTACGTTGTGTGGCCATTATTTCACCCTCTCAAACATTAAATCCCATACGCCGTGGCCCAGTCGCTGCCCGCGTTGCTCAAACTTGGTTAACGGTCGCGATTCAGGACGCGGCACATAATTGCCCTCCTCGGACAGATTTTTATACCCGGCGATGCTGCTCATCACTTCCAGCATGTGCTCGGCGTACTGTTCCCAGTCGGTGGCCATGTGAAAGACGCCGCCCAGCTTCAGCTTGCGCATCACCAGTTCAGCAAAAGGCCCCTGCACGATGCGGCGCTTATTGTGACGCGCTTTATGCCAGGGATCGGGGAAGAAGAGCTGCACCATGCGCAGTGAGTGATCGGGAATCATCTTTTCCAGCACTTCCACCGCATCGTGACACATCACGCGCAGGTTGTTGACGCCCACCTCTTCCGCCGCGCTCAGACAGGCCCCAACGCCGGGAGCATGCACTTCAATGCCGAGAAAATTTTGCTGCGGATTGCTGCTGGCCATCGCCACCAGTGACGCGCCCATGCCGAAGCCGATCTCCAGCACCGTGGGTGCCTCGCGGCCAAACAGTTGCGGCAGATCGATCGGTTCAGGCTGGTATTCAACGCCCAGAACTGGCCAGAGTTGATCCAGCGCCTGCTGCTGGCCTTTGGTCAAACGACCCTGGCGGCGTACAAAACTGCGGATGCGCCGCAAAGGCCGTCCGTTCTCATCAAATTCTGGAGTTATGACGTCATTGATCATCGGTTGCCTGCTGCTGTGCTTATTTTGGGAAAACGGCATTATGCAAAGTTACCAGGCAGAAGCAAGCTCTTGCAAACTTCCGGTTTACAGCATTACGCGTCTGTGCTGGAATTCCTGCCTGAGTGTAGAGTAATCACGGAAAATTTCCTTCTTATGATGCAAGCGCAACCATTCGCGCAACAAGTGCTGGAATGGTATCAGCGCTTTGGCCGCAAAACCCTGCCGTGGCAACAGGAAAAAACGCCTTATAAAGTCTGGCTGTCAGAAGTGATGCTGCAACAAACGCAGGTCGCCACGGTGATTCCCTACTTCCAGCGTTTCATGGCGCGTTTTCCAACCGTAACCGATCTTGCCGCCGCGCCGCTGGATGAAGTGCTGCATTTGTGGACCGGGCTGGGCTATTACGCCCGTGCGCGCAATCTGCATAAAGCAGCACAACAAATAGCGGATAAACATCAGGGCATCTTCCCGCAAAACTTCGAGGACGTCTCAGCGCTGCCAGGCGTCGGTCGCTCCACCGCGGGCGCCGTGCTGTCGCTGTCGCTCGGCCAGCATTTTCCTATCCTTGATGGCAACGTAAAACGCGTGCTGGCACGCTGTTATGCCGTCTCCGGCTGGCCCGGCAAGAAAGAGGTAGAGAAAAAGCTGTGGCAGATCAGTGAAGAGGTCACACCGGCGCAGGGCGTCAGCGAATTTAACCAGGCGATGATGGATCTCGGCGCGCTGGTCTGTACGCGCTCCAAACCGAAATGCGAACTCTGCCCGCTGAATCGCGGCTGCATCGCCTATGCCACCAGCAGCTGGGCGAGTTACCCGGGCAAAAAGCCGAAGCAGACGCTGCCGGTGCGTGAAGGCTGGTTTTTGATGATGCAGCGCGACGACGGCATCTGGCTGGAGCAGCGCCCGCCCGTGGGCCTGTGGGGTGGCCTCTATTGCTTCCCACAGTTTAACAGCGACGCCGATCTGCGCGACTGGCTGCGCAGCCAGGGACGCGATCCGGCGGCGTTGCAGCAGCTCACCGCCTTCCGCCATACCTTCAGCCATTTTCATCTCGATATCGTGCCAATGTGGTTACCCGAGCCTTCTTCCGGCGCAGCGATGGATGAAGGCAGTGGTCTCTGGTATAACTTAGCGCAACCGCCGTCTGTGGGACTGGCCGCTCCGGTTGAGCGGCTGCTGCAACAGTTGCGTCACCCACAACAATTGACGACCCGCGTGACCGAAGAGGAAGAGTAATGAGCCGCACTATTTTTTGTACCTATTTACAGCGTGATGCTGAAGGCCAGGATTTTCAGCTCTATCCTGGCGAGCTGGGTAAGCGTATTTACAACGAAATTTCGAAAGAAGCCTGGTCGAAATGGATGGCGAAACAGACCATGTTGATCAACGAGAAAAAGCTCAACATGATGAACGTAGCCGATCGTAAGGTGCTGGAGCAGGAGATGGTTAACTTTCTGTTTGAAGGCAAAGAGGTTCATATCGACGGTTATACGCCACCAGAAGCGTAACCGTTTGGGCCTCGGCTGAGGCCCGCACTTTATCAGGCACTGACACTAGTCGACTCTAAAATGAATAAAAAATTAATTGCCTTAATGGTAATAGCGCCACTCCTGATCTCCTGCTCCGGCAATAAAAAGCAAGTTTCACACGAAGAATGGGTCAAAGACACCAACGCTTTCGATATCTTAATGGGCCAGTTTGCCCATAACATCGAGAACATCTGGGGCATCAATGAAGTTCTGATCGCCGGCCCGAAAGATTACGTAAAATATAGCGATAACTACTATACGCGCAGCCACATCAACTTTGATCGCGGCTCAATCACCATTGAAACCATTTCTGGCACCGATCCTTCGGCCAGCCTGCGTCAGGCGATTATCAGTACGCTGTTAGTCGGCGACGATCCCGGCAATGTGGATCTCTATTCCGACGCCAACGATATCAAGATCAGTAAAGAACCGATGCTCTATGGCCAGGTACTGGATAACACCGGTGCGCCGATTCGCTGGCAGGGCCGCGCCGCCAGTTTTGCTGATTACCTGTTGCAGAACAAGTTGCAGCGACGCACTTCCGGCCTGCATGTGATCTGGTCGGTGACCATTCCGATGGTGCCGAACCACCTCGACAAACGTGCGCATAAGTATCTGCCGCTGGTGCGTAAATCTGCCGATAAATACGGCGTTGACCAGTCGCTGATTCTGGCAATCATGCAGATTGAATCGAGCTTCAACCCCTACGCAGTCAGCCATTCTGATGCGCTGGGCCTGATGCAGGTGGTGCAGCACACCGCTGGCGTTGACGTGTTCCGCATGAAAGGGAAATGGGGCAAACCGAGCCGCAGCTACCTGTTCGATCCGGAAAACAACATTGATGCCGGTACCGCTTATCTGTCGATTCTGCAAAACAGTTATTTGGGCGGGATTTCCAACCCAACCTCCCGCCGTTATGCGGTGATCACCGCTTACAACGGCGGCGCCGGTAGCGTGCTGCGTGTGTTCTCAAGTGATAAGAACCGTGCGTTTAACCTGATTAACGCCATGTCACCAGCGCAGGTTTACCAGACGCTGACCAGCGATCACCCTTCCGCCGAGTCACGACGTTATTTGTATAAGGTGAGTACCGCGCAGCGGAGTTATCGATAGGGATGGGATTTTGTTTCGTTCTGCCTGGCGGCGGCTTTTAAGGTCAACGTCTTAAGGTCAACGGCCATTTCGTTCTGCCCTACGGGCCGCCCGAGCAGGGGCGGCATGCGCCCCCCCCTGCACCCCGGCTATCCGGCAAACACAACCGCCCGCCTCAGGCGGGTACCTTCGTCGGTTCACATTTCTTCACGGACCGCTCGCGATTCGCTCCTGCTCAGCGCTCCCTTGTCCCGCCATCCATGGCGGGACATCCTAAAATGTTCACCTCCTCAGCGGTGGTGATGCCTCCTCAAGGTCAACAACCAGGTCAAAACCCAAGTCAAAACCCAAATATCTAAGGCACAGACACTTCGACTTTTAAGTTTGTTGGAGTTCAGGTTTTGGGTTTTAGTTTTGGATTTCGAGCTTTGAGCTTTGAGCTTTGAGCTTTGAGCTTTGAGCTTTGAATTTTAGATTTTAGATTTTAGATTTTAGATTTTAGATTTTAGATTTTAGGTTTTAGGTTTTAGGTTTTAGATTTTAGGTTTTATTTAGAATTTCATCTTTTATCTTTTCGGGTTTGACCTGGGTTTTGACCTTGAGGAGGCATCACAAACGCCGAGGGAAAAGCGTTTTCCAGGGCGAGCCGCAGGGATGCGGCGAGAATAAGCGCCGCGCCGGGAGCGCGTCGCGCATGGTCCGTCAGGAAAACGCTTTTGCTGAGGGTACCCACGAAGTGGGCGATTGTGTTTGCCGGATAGCGCGGGTGCAGGGCCGGGGCGACTGCCGGCCCTGCTCGGGCAGGCTTTAGCCTGTACGAAATGGTCTTTGACCTGGCCCTGCTCGGGCAGGCTTTAGCCTGTACGAAATGGTCCTTGACCTGGCCTTAAAAAGCCCGCCTGCAAGGCAAAATCGCCCTGCCACACCCCGCCTGCAAGGCAAAAAAAAGGCTGCCTGAAAGACGGATTGCCTTCCAGGTCGCCTGGCTTAATTCCCCTGGTGTTGGGAATAGTATTAGCGTTTTATATTTTTGAACTGCTGTGTGGTCTCGGTTAATGCTACTTCTGTCGGCAGCCGCTCCATAGAGCTGGCACCGTAAAATCCATCGCATAACGGGCAATGTTCAAGAATATATTGTGCATCCTGCGGCGTGGCGATCGGGCCACCGTGGCACAGAACAATCACATCCTCGCGCACTGCTTTTGCTGCCTCTGCCCATGCATTTATTATCGGCACACAGTCCGCCAAACTTAAGGCGGTTTCGGCACCAATATTACCGCCGGTGGTTAAACCCATGTGCGGCACGATAATGTCGGCGCCCGCTTCGGTCATCGCCACCGCGTCATCGGCGCTGAACACATAAGGCGTGGTCAGCAGATCTTTTTCATGCGCCAGGCGAATCATCTCCACTTCCAGCGCATAACCCATGCCGGTCTCTTCCAGATTGGCGCGGAAGTTACCGTCAATCAGGCCAACGGTAGGGAAATTCTGTACGCCTGAAAACCCCAGCGTTTTGAGATCGTCGAGAAACTTATCGAACAGGCAAAACGGATCGGTGCCGTTGACGCCCGCCAGAACCGGCGTCTTTTTCACCACCGGCAGCACCTCTTTCGCCATGTCGACCACGATTTCATTGGCGTTGCCGTAGGCGAGCAAACCCGCCAGCGAACCGCGGCCCGCCATGCGATAGCGGCCAGAGTTATAGATGACGATCAGATCGATGCCACCCGCCTCTTCGCACTTCGCTGAAAGGCCGGTGCCCGCGCCGCCGCCAATAATCGGCTCACGGCGGGCGATCATCTGCCGAAAGGTGCTGAGTATTTCCTGACGCGTAAACGCAGGCATGTTAAATCTCCCTGGAAAACAGTTGGCGAAATATTCCGACCGCTTCGTTAGCAAAAAGTGGATCATTAATGTTATAGGGCAGGCGGATCAACTGCCGCCGGCTATTTTGTTGCAGCTCCGCCTCAAGCGTGCGGATAAAAGCGTCGTTAGCCTGCGGGTTCCAGAATGGCTGGCCCGGCGCATCAAGCGCTGAGAAACCGCCTTCCGGCAGCAGGAAACGTATTTCGCCCTGGCAACGGTTCAGCTTGGCCGCGATCCATTTCGCCATGACGACATTTTCTTCTGGCGTGGTGCGCATCAGCGTCACCTGCGCGTTGTGCTCGTAAAACAGGCGCTCGGCATAACGCGCCGGTACGCTGGCCCGCGCGCCGAAGTTGACCATATCCAGCGCTCCACAGGAGAGCACGCACGGCACACCGCTGTGGGCGATGGCATCAAAGCGATCTTCGCCGCAGGCCAACACGCCGCCAAACAGCAGATCGCACACTTCGGTGGTGGTTAAATCGAGCACGCCATCAAGCATGCCGCTGGCGATCAGCTTTTCCATCGCCCTGCCGCCGCTGCCGGTGGCGTGAAACACCAGGCAGTCGAACTCCGCTTCCAGCTGATCGCTGACGTTCTGAATGCAGGGCGTGGTGACACCAAACATTGTCAGGCCCAGCGCAGGTTTGTCGCTGCTGGCCGTGGCGTCGGCAAACAGCACCGCGCCCGCCATCTGATGCGCGGCGTTGCCTAACACCTGACGAGAAATACGGTTCAGGCCGGCGACGTCGGTAACGGAATAGATCATGCTGATATCGCTGGCCCCGATGTAGCCGGAGATATCTCCTGACGCCATGGTCGAGACCATAATTTTTGGAATGCCGATCGGCAGCATCTGCATCGCAGGCGTAATCAACGCCGTGCCGCCGGAGCCGCCCAGGCCAATAATGCCCGCAACGTCGGTGGCCTGGCTGAGAAAGCGTTCAAACGCCAGCGCCATCGCCGCGATCGCTTTACCGCGATCACCACAAAATACTGCGGATGCCCCTTCAGGATGGCAGGCCGCAACCTGCTGCGGTGTGATATCGGCAGCAGAATCGACATGCAGCGCATGGGTAGACAGGTCCACCGTTTTCACCGGCAACGCCGTTTTCACAATCAGATCGCGAACGAAATTGAGTTCTCTTCCTTTAGTATCAGCCGTGGCAACTGCATAGATAAAACCCTTGTCTACGTTCATTTCTGTTACCTAATCCTGTTATATTAATCAATAACGAGTTGATAAATTTGAAATAAAAACCACACTATCCTGTGCAGAGCAGGCTGAATACGCGTTTCTGCCCAACAATATAACCGGTGTGATTAATAAATCAAGAGAATGAAACAACCGTCTCAATGTATCCACACCGTCGCTGCGTAATTTCGTCCGCAGTCGGCGGGTAATTTTTGCTATAGTGCCTTTCCGGTTACTGCTGCCGGATAAAGACAAGATGAGGTTATTGTGGTCGAAAGGGATCCCCAACAAGGAACGTCACTCACATCGACGCGCGCCCGCACGCGCCGCTTGTTGATTGACACCGCTATGGCGCTGTTTGATGGCGGCGCTTTTCCTTCCGTAACGGAAGTGGCGCATGCTGCTCAGCTCTCACGCGCGACCGCCTATCGCTACTTCCCGACGCAAAGCGCCCTGGTTTCCGCTATTGTCACCGAGACATTAAGCCCGATGCGCCAGTGGCAGCCCACGGAAAAAGAGAGTGGTGCCCGCATGGAAGAGCTGATCGCCTTTGCCTTCCCCAAAATGCTGCAACACGAAGGCACGCTGCGTGCGGCGCTGCATCTTTCGCTGACGCAATGGGCACAGGCGCAGGCGCCTGATGCGCTGCCGGTTAAAGAGAAACTGGTACGCGGCAATCGCAAACAGCTGCTGCAAAAAGTGGTCGAGCCGCTTGAGAAAGAGCTGCCGCCAGCGCTACTCAACAAGGTAATCTATTCGTTGTCGCTGATCTACGGTTCCGAAATTTTTCTGGTTATGAAGGATATCTGGGGTTGTAACGACAGCGAGTTAACAGAAGTGGCGCAATGGATGGCCAAAGCGGTGATTAATCAGGCGCGTCTTGAGGCTGGAAGCACATCGTAAAAATGGCGGCCTGCGCCGCCATATCGGTTGATCAACGCAGGACGTAGCCCATCAGCCTTTTCGCTCCCTGGTCATCCGTTTCGCTGTAAACGC